>PMBV01000101.1:0-4805 GCA_003153055.1 Myxococcales bacterium | reverse complement strand
TCGCTCTTCGCAGGCTACACACAGCAGGGCCTCGCCCCTGACTTCTCGAGCCCGCCCAACGTGACCTTCGGGGTGTCGCTGCCGGTGCCCGTGGTCTACCGCCTCTCGGGAGAGATCGCCCACGCGACTGCCGCCGTCACCGCCCAGCGCGCCCAGCTCGATAGAGCCCGTGCCCAGGTGCGTACCGAGGTCGAGACAGCCTGGGTGGCCTACCAGACAGCGCTCTCTCAATTGAGGCGCATGGACCAGGGCCTGCTCCGCTCGGCCGCCCGGGCTCGAGAGCTCGTCTCGGTGCAGTACGACAAAGGGGCCGCGTCGCTCATCGAGTTCCTCGACGCCCAGCGGACCTTCATCGCCATCAACGTCGAGTACCTCTCGGTCTTGCAGGAGTACTGGACCGCCGTCTTCCACCTCGAGGCCGCGCTCGGCCAGGAGTTGCCATCATGACATCGCTCGCTCGTGTCACACCCCTCGCCGCGCTGCTCGCCGCCGGAGTCGGCTGCCATGGGAGCACCTCCACCGCGGCGCCAGTGGAGCGGCCACCCGAGGGGGAGGTGTGGCTCTCGCCCGAGCAGTTGACGGCGAGTCAGGTGCTCCTCTCGCCTGCGAAGGCGAACGACGTGCCCGAGGTCGTGCGCCTGGCCGGCCATGTCACCTTCAACGACATGCGCGTCACCCATGTCTTCTCGCCGGTGACGGGGCGGGTGGGGAAGATCTTCGCCAACCCCGGAGACAAGGTGCAGAAGGGCGCGCCACTGGCCGAGATCGACTCTCCCGACGTCGGCAACGCGATGAGTGACCTGCTCAAGGCGCGGGCCGACTCGGAGGCCGCTCAGCACGAGTTCCAGCGCCAGAAGGAGCTGTACGAGGTGCACGCGGCGCCGAAGAAGGACCTCGAGGTGGCCGCCAACGCTGCCGAGCGGGCCACCGCCGAGCTCGAGCGCACCCGCCAGAAGATGCGGCTGCTCCACATCGACGGCGCGGGCTCGGTGTCGCAGACGTTTCTCCTCCGCGCGCCCATCGACGGCGAGGTCGTGGCCAGGGCGCTCTCTCCCGGCATGGAGGTGCAAGGCCAGTATTCGGGCGGCAACGTGAGCGAGCTGTTCACCATCGGCGACATCGACGAGGTGTGGGTCGTGGCCGAGGTGCACGAGATGGACGTGGGCCGCGTGAAGGTGGACCAGAGCGTGTCGGCCTCGCTCATCGCGTATCCGGGTGAGACGTTCCCCGGGAGGGTCCAGTGGCTCAGCGAGGTGCTCGACCCGACCACCCACACCGCGCGCCTGCGGGTCGAACTCCCCAACCACGACCGGAAGCTGCGCCCCGAGATGTACGCCACGCTCGCGGTGACCGTCGACACCCGGCCCACGGTGGCGTTGCCGCGCTCGGCGGTGGTGCGCCTGGGCGACGTCATGGTCGTCTACGTCTCGATGGGCGCGCGCCAAGACGGCCGCATTCGCTTCGAGCGGCGCCGCGTCTCGCTCCCGCCCGAGGTCCCCGTCGACGGGCTGGTGCCGGTGCTGAGCGGCGTCGAGCCGGGCGACATCGTCGTCGAGCGCGGGGCGATTCTCCTCTCGGAGGGCTGAGGACATCATGGTTCAAGCACTGGTTCGCTTCTCGCTCAGAACGGCGGTGGTGGTGGTCGCCCTCGCCGGCACCCTCGCGGGCTTGGGCCTGTGGGCCTATTCTCAGCTCGACATCGAGGCCTACCCCAACCCGGTGGCGCCGATGGTCGAGGTCATCACCCAGCCTCCCGGCTGGAGCGCCGAGGAGGTCGAGCGCACCGTCACCATTCCCATCGAGAGCGCGATGGCGGGGATGATCGACCTCGAGCACACCCGCAGCCAGAGCCTGTATGGCTTGTCGGACGTGAAGCTGTACTTCAACTGGAACCCGAGCTTCTTCGAGGCCCAGCAGCGGGTCCTCAACCGGCTCTCTCAGCTCAACCTCCCCGGATCGCTCCAGCCGCAGCTCAGCCCTTGGAGCGCCGTGGGAGAGATTTTCCGCTACGAGCTCGTCGGCAAGGGCTACTCGCTCCAGGACCTCAAGACGGCGCAGGATTGGATCCTCGAGCGCCAGTGGCGGCAGGTGCCCGGCGTCATCGACGTCGTCTCTTTCGGGGGCTTGAGCAAACAATACGAAGCCCGTGTCGACCCGTACCGAATGGTGGGCGAGGGCGTCACGCTGCAGCAGGTCACCCAGGCCATCGCCGCGGCGAACCAGAACGTCGGCGGCGGCCGGGTCCGCCAGGGAGAGCAATCGTACACCGTGCGAGCGCTGGGGCTCATCTCGAGCTTGGCCGACATCGAGAACGTCGTCGTCACCGAGAAGAAGGGCGTGCCGGTACGGGTAAAGGACCTCGCCGACGTGCTCATCGGCAACATGCCTCGCACCGGCGTGGTGGGGCGGGACGTCAACGAGGACATCGTGCAGGGCGTGGTGCTGATGCGCTACGGCGGTGACTCGCTCAAGACGATTCAAGGCGTGCACGAGCGCCTCGAGCTCATCGAGAAGAACCACCTGCTCTCGCCCGGTATGCACATCGTGCCGTATTACGACCGCGGCTCGCTGGTCCGCACCACGACCCACACGGTGCTCGAGAACCTCTTGGTGGGCATGCTGCTCGTGTCGCTGGTGCTGTGGTTCTTCCTCGGAGAGCTTCGCGCCGCCCTGGTCACCGCGGCCAACATTCCCCTCGCGCTGCTCTCGGCCTTCCTCGGCATGGTCCTCACCCAGACGCCGGCGAACCTCATCAGCCTCGGCGCGGTCGACTTCGGCATCGTGGTCGACTCCACCGTCATCATGGTCGAGAACATTCACCGCCACCTCGCCTCGAACGAGGGGACCATCTCCGAGCGCATCGCGAGAGCGGCCGGAGAAGTCGGCGGGCCGATGTTCTCGTCGACCCTCATCATCGGCGTCGCCTTCATTCCCCTCTTCACGCTGTCGGGCGTCTCGGGCGTCATCTTCTCGCCCATGGCGCACACCTATGCCTTCGCCATCGGTGGGGCGATCCTCCTGGCGCTGACGCTCACCCCGGTGCTGGCGATGCGCGTGATGAGGCCGAAGGTGTCGGCGCCCAACCACGACGCCGCCGAGGAGGGCCCGATGCGGGTCATCGAGAAGGCCTACAAGCCGCTGTTCACCTTCGCACTGAAGCGCCCGAGGACGGCGGTGGCCGTCGCGCTGGCGCCCCTGGTGCTGGCCCTGGCCTTGCTGCCGCTGCTCGGCGGCGAGTTCATGCCGCACCTCGAGGAGGGCAACTTCTGGATTCGCGCCACGCTGCCGATGTCCATCTCGCTCGAGCAGGCCCAGGTGTACGTCGGTCGCATGCGCCGCATCGTGCTGGGTTGTGACGAGGGCACCGAGTGTGGTGTCGACCAGCGCCAGAACCGGGAGATCGAAACCGTCGTGACCCAGCTCGGGCGCCCCGAAGACGGGACCGATCCGGTGGGCTACAACAACATCGAGATCTTCGCGCCGCTCGCGCCCAAGGAGACCTGGCGCAGCGGCATGACGAAGGAGCGCCTCACCGAAGAGCTGGCCGGGCAGTTCGAACGGGCCTTCCCCGGGGTGACGTTCAACTTCTCGCAGGCCATCGCCGACAACGTCGAGGAAGCCATGAGCGGCGTGAAGGGCGAGAACACCATCAAAATCGTCGGCCCCGACCTCCGCGTCGACGAGGAGAAGGCCGACGAAATCATCGCCGCGATGCGGGGCGTCAAGGGCGTCACCGACCTCGGGGTGTTCCGGAGCATCGGCCAGCCCGACATCCGCGTGGTGCCCGACCGCGAGAAGTGCGCCCGGCACGGGCTCAACGTGGGCGATGTCGAGGCCGTGATTCAGGCCTCCATCGCCGGCCAGGTGGTCAGCCAGGTGTACGAGGGCGAGAAGCACTTCGACCTCGTCATTCGCCTCACCCCCGAGAGCCGGAGTGACGTGGCGACGATTCGGCGCATTCCCATACCGACTCCCGATGGCGACCAGATTCCCCTGGGAGAGGTCGCCACGGTGGACGAGAGCATGGGCACTAGCATCGTGGCCCGGGA
Source organism: Myxococcales bacterium (assembly GCA_003153055.1). The sequence goes on along the minus strand of PMBV01000101.1, from coordinate 756 downwards.
GGACCTGCAGCGCTACGTGCCGGTGAAGTTCTCAGTGCGAGGTCGAGACCTCGCCTCGACGGTCTCGGAGGCCCAGGCGGTCATCTCCGCCAAGGTGAAGCTGCCCTGGGACACGCGCCTCGACTGGGCCGGAGAGCTGAACCAGCTCGATGAGGCCATGCGTCGCCTCGAGCTCATGGTGCCCCTCACCTTGGCCCTCATCGCGTTCATCGTCTTCACCACGGTGAAGAGCTGGCGAGACACCGGCATCGTGCTGCTGGGCGTCCCGGTGGCCTGCTCTGGAGGATTGCTCGCTCTTGCTGTCACCCAGACACCCTTCTCGGTCAGCGCCGCGATGGGCTTCATCTCCATCCTCGGCATCTCGATTCAAGACGCCCTCATCGTCGTCACCTACTCGCAGCAGCTGTGGGCCAGCGGCGGCCCGCGAGAAGAGGGCATTCGCCTCGCCTGCCAACGGCGCCTCCGGCCGGTGCTGATGACCGGCTCGGTCGCGTTGCTCGGCCTGTTGCCCGCGGCCCTGTCGCACGGCATCGGCAGCGAGACCCAACGCCCCCTCGCCATCGTCGTCATCGGAGGCGCCCTCGCCCTCGCCTTGCTGCCGCGCATCCTCCAGCCAGCGTTGCTCCTCCTCGCTCACCGCCACGACGGAGGCCAGGTGGAGGCAGCTCCTTCTCTCGTTGCTCGAGACGCCGCTTGAAAGGAGCCCGATGAAGAATTCTTTCACCGCGCACTGAAAGAAGATTTCGGTGCCAGGTT
>PMBV01000408.1 GCA_003153055.1 Myxococcales bacterium | reverse complement strand
GGCGGTTTCCTAAACCGCAGGTCGCAAGTTCGATTCTTGCTGGGGTCATTTCGGTTGGAGGAGTCGTGGTGTCCCGCATCGAGCTCGGCTCCATCCCCGTGGAGGTTCGGGACGTCATCGACGTGCTCAAGGCCGCGGGCTACCGCGCCGTGCTGGTCGGTGGCAGCGTGAGAGATCTCCTCCTCGGTCGCGCCCCGAAGGACTTCGACGTGGCCACCTCGGCTACGCCCCAAGAGGTGATTCGCCAGTTCAAGCGCGTCATCCCCACGGGCATTGACCACGGCACTGTCACGGTGATTCTGGGCGGAGCCCACGTCGAGGTGACGACGTTCCGCGCCGAGGCCGAGTACCTCGATGGTCGGCGCCCTTCGAAGGTGGAGTTCCACGAAGACGTGGAGGCCGACCTCTCGCGGCGTGACTTCACCATCAACGCCATGGCCTTCGATCCCACCGCGGGCCTCATCGATCCCTTCGGCGGCCAGGCCGATCTCGAGCGTCGCATAGTCCGGTGCGTACGAGACCCCCTCGAGCGGTTCCAGGAAGACGGCCTGAGACCCCTGCGCGCCGTGCGTTTTGCAACCGTCCTCGACTTCGCCCTCGACCCCGACACCGAGGCGGCCATTCCCCCTACGGTGTCCGTCTTTCGCAAGGTGGCTCTCGAGCGGGTGAATCAAGAGCTGGTCAAGATCCTCCTGTCTGAGCGCGTCTCTCGTGGCTTCGAGCTGCTCCACCGAACTGGGCTTCTCGAGACATTCCTCCCCGAGGCTCGCGCCGATCGGTTCGCCGCGGCGGGCCGCGCTCCAGCGCTCGAAGTGGTCCGCCTGGCCCTGCTCCTCGACGGAGCCTCGGCACCCACCCAGGCGCTGCTGCGGCTCAAGTTCCCCAACAAGGTCGCCGAGGACACCGAGCGACTCCTCGCCAGCCTCGAGCTCCCGCTGCCGAGCGCTTCAGACGGTGACCTCCGTCGGTGGCTCCAGCGCGTCGACCCCAGCCAGCTCGAAGCAGTGCTCTGCGTGAAGAACGCCCTCGGCTTGGTGGTCGAGCCCGTGGCGACGCGACTCAGAGCCATCGTCGGCCAGTCGCCACCGCTGAGCGCCCGCGCCCTGGCACTCGATGGCAAGGCCATCATGCAGGCCCTCGGTGTCCCGCCGTCGCCCATCGTCGGAGTGGCCACTCGGTTTCTTCTCGAGAGGGTCATCGATGAACCCAGCCTCAACACCCGCGACGCCCTTTTGGCCCTCCTCAAGGGCTGGGAGAGGGGCTGAAAATTCTCCACAGCCTTTCCCACACCCCTCGCGCAGCCGCCGATTGGTCTGAACGGGTGAGCAGCTTCGAGCCGTCACACCGCAAAATAAATTAGTAGTTTCAGTTGGTTCAGTCGGTGCTTTGACATCTGCGAGTGAAAGCGTCCAAACCAGCTTCGGACCGAGCCCTGTGGAGAAGATGTGGGGAGTCGGCCGCACACCTTGCGCCCAGCGGTTCATCGCTGTGGCATCGGAGAGCACCCATGCGTGTCGTCGTGGCCCTGTCAGGAGGAGTCGATTCGTCAGCCGCGGCGGCGCTGCTCAAGGAGGCGGGCCACGAGGTGATTGGGATGACGTTGAGGGTGTGGAGCTACCCCTCCTCGGCGACGTGCGGGAGTTGCTGCAGCCCTGACGACATCGACGACGCCCGCGCGGTGGCCCAAGCGCTTGGCATTCCGTTCTACGTGGCCAACGTGGAGGAGCTGTTTCGCGAACGAGTGGTGACGCCTTTCGTGCAGGCCTACCTCGAGGGGCGCACGCCCATTCCATGCGTGGCGTGCAACGACGAGGTGAAGTTCGGCTTCTTGCTGCAGCGGGCCCGGCAGCTCGGGGCGAAGCTCGCCACGGGCCACTACGCGCGAGTGGTGGAGCAGGACGGGCGCTTCGAGCTCCGCCGGGCCGCCGACGACGCGAAGGACCAATCGTATTTCCTCTTCACCCTCGGCCAAGACGAGCTGAAGGACGTGCTGTTCCCGGTGGGCGAGTTGCGAAAGCCCGAGGTGCGCGCCCTGGCCGAGCGGTACTCGCTCAAGACGTCGCAGAAGGCCGAGAGCATGGAGATCTGCTTCGTGCCCGATGGCGACTACGCGGGCTTCGTCGAGAAGGTGGCTGGCCCGCAGTCAGCAGGCGACATCGTCACTCGTTCAGGTGAAGTGCTGGGGCACCATGAAGGCATTCATCGGTTCACGGTGGGTCAGCGACGCGGGCTGAACGTGGCGAGCCGCGCCCCACTGTACGTGCAGCGCATCGACCCAGCGTCGAAGGCGGTGGTGGTTGGGCCGTCTGCCGAGGCGACGCGGGTGGAGTTCCCCCTGCGCCGGGCTCGATGGGTCGCGGGAGAGGTGCCTTTGGGCCGAGACCTCACCGTGAAGATCCGTCACCGGCATGCCGGCGCCCGAGGGCAGGTCGTCTCGGGAGACCTGGGCGAGCTCAAGGTCGTGCTCGCTGGGCCCGAGCGGGCGGTGACCCCTGGGCAGGCGGCCGTGCTGTACGACGGCGACCGAGTGCTGGGCGGAGGATGGATAGGCTGAGGGTCGCCGCCGGTGCCCAGGCGCAGCGAGGCTGGAGAATTGACGCCGGGGGACAGCGATGTACCTTGATGCCGCGCCCTGTAGCTGGCTGGAGACGACATGCGAGACTCACACCGATTCAAAGAGAAGTACGAGCTTTCGCTCGATGATCGCCAGATCGTCACCCTGACCGTCGCCTCGCTGGTGGTCCTCGGCGGGGTGTTCATGCTGGGCGTGATCGTTGGGAAGAAGCTCACCGGGGAGCGGCCCGATCGGCCCACGGCTGACCTCCTGGGGCAGCTCGATCAGAAGGCGGCGGTGCTCGACTCCCTGAAGGACCACGACGACGCGCTCACTTTCCAAGACGAGCTCACCAAGAAGGTGACTGGGCCCTCGGTGACGGCTCCGAAGGCGCCGGCTGTCGAGGAGAAGGCCAAAGCACCCGCCGCCGAGAAGGCGCCTGCACCCGAGAAGGTCGCGGTGGCTGAGCCTGCCAAGCCCTCCACACCTACCGCCGTGGAGGCCGCGCATCTTGCCGAAGCGCCCAAGCCTGAGCCCATCGCCACCCGCACCAACGATGGCGGAGGCCTGAAGGAGGCCTTTGGGAAGGTGCAGAAGGCGCCACCCGACGCTGTCGCCGACGGCTCATGGACCGTGCAGCTCGCTGCCTACCAAGATCGCACCGAGGCCGATCGCTTCGCCGCTGGCCTTCGAGACAAGGGCTATGCCCCGTACATCGTCGAGGTGGCGATCCCCAGCAAGGGTACGTGGTACCGGGTGCGCATGGGCCGCTTCCCCAACCGAGACGCGGCCTCTCGCTACATGGACGACTTCAAGCGGGAGACGTCGATTAACGCCATGGTGACGGCGGCGAACTAGCCGTCGCTATTGGGGTTCTTGGTCCACTTGTCGACGTTCCCGTCGCCGTCGAGATCTTCACCCACTCGATCGACCTGGTCTCCTTCCCAGTATTCCCAGTAGTCGACCTTGCCGTCGTTGTTGGTGTCCTTCTCTTTGCGCACCAACTTGCCCTTCTCGTAGAACTTCCACAGCGA
>PMBV01000478.1:6216-13179 GCA_003153055.1 Myxococcales bacterium | reverse complement strand
ACAGAGGCCGCTCCGTCGCCGCGAGCCGGTCCACCACCGCGCACTTCCGCTCCAGCTCACGCTGCATGCGCTCGACCCGAGCCCGCTCCGTCGCGTCGTCCCTGGTGGCCGTCGCCCGCCTCGACGACGCCTCGTCCCGTGCGTGGAGACGCTCTTCCAGGTGGAGCAGCAGCTCGAGATCCCCCCGGGCCGCGTCGTCGAGCGCGGCGAACGACTGCGCCTCCCGCCCACGAGCAGCGTCGAGCAACTCCCGGGCGTAAGATTGATCCTCCGGCTCCTTCAGCTGCCGCTCATCGAGCCCTCGCGCTCTGACATCACGGTTGAGCGCCCGGAAGCCGAGGTGCTTCGTCAGCGGGTCGACCTCGGCCTCGATGCGGGCCATGGACTCCCTCAATCCAACGATGGCCTCCCGCAGCGCCTGCTCAAAGGGCGTCACCGGCGCGCGGTTGGTGGCGGCCCCCAGCACCTGGCCCGCGCGCGGTACGGCTCGATTCGAGACCGGCCGCGTCGTCCACAGCGGCTCCGGCCCGTGCACCAGCTTCACCGGCTGCATTCGAGGAAGACGTAACCGCCACGCCCTGCCCTGGCACCGGGTGCGTTTCGCCCCGGAAGCACCCGCCGAGCCCTCACTCGTCGTCTTCTCGCCCCATTCGCCCGAGCACGTCGAGCAGCACCTGGGCACCGACCTTGTCCTGAGGATCGAGCTCCAGCGCCTTCGAGGCAGCCGCTCGCCCCTCCTCCAGCCGGCCCAGACGCAGACAAAGGTAGCCGTGCGCCTTCAGCGCGAACATGAAGAACCGAGGCCAGGGCGCCTCGAAGTCACCGAAGCGGAACGAGCCACTCACGGCCTGGCGCCAATCGCGAGGGAGCCCGCCCACCGCCGAGGCCTGCCGAAAACAGACATCGAGCTGCTCCAGGGCCTCCGCCAGCCGGCCCTTGTAGAAGAGGTACCGGTAGAGCGCGACGTGCGGGGCCAGATGGTCGGGAGCCAGCGCCAGGGCTTGCTTGAGGTGCCGCTCGGCCACCGACTCCGACGAGTACGACAGGCCGGCCGACTCGAGGTGCGTCACCGCCTCCGCCGGGAGCCCGGCCGTGGAGAACGGCAGCCCTTCCATCACGACAGCATCCACGTGGACCTCCAGGGTGAGTCTGCTGCACCGCGCACGCTAACCGCCTCGCCTCCCCGGCAGCATCCTTTCGCGCTCGGTGATACCGTCGCCTCTCCATGTCTCACCACTCGCTGCCCCTCCGCCTGGAGCGGGCCCAAGCCCTGCAGAACGAGGAGTTCACCCGCGCAGCTGGCGGCCGGAGTCTCCGCGTCGGTGGCGGTTTCGCGCACTTCCGGGGCGTCGCCCACCCGCTCAACCAGGCGCTGGGCCTCACCGAGCCCATCTCCGAGACCGAGCTCGACGCCATCGAGCACTTCCTCGGCGCGCCGACCGTCCTCGAGCTGAGCCCCGCCGCCGCGCCCTCGCTGTGGCCGCTCCTCGCCCGTCGGGGCTATGCCATTCACAGCTTCCAGCAACTGTTGGCTCGCACGCTCGACGACGTCCCGCCGCCCGACGTGGGAGTCCACGTCCGCGTCGCTCGGGCCGACGAGGCGCTCCTCTACAACCGCGTGGTGGCCGCGGGCTTCCTCGAGCGAGACGACTGGCGCAAGGTCGAGCCTCCCTTCGCGATGTCCCTCGAGGTCCCCGAGGTGTTCGGCTTCTTGGCCTTCACGGGCGACGAGCCGGTGGCGGGTGGCCTGCTGGGAATGGTCGACGGCGTGGCCCTGCTCTCGGGTGACAGCGTGCTCCCTCGCTCTCGCGGACGCGGCCTGCAGAAGTCGCTCATTCGAGCTCGCCTGGCATTCGCGGCTCGACGCGGCGGTGAGCTCGCCTGTGCCTCGACCGCTCCAGGCACCGCCAGCCAGCGCTCCTTTGAGGGCTGCGGGTTTCGGGTCGCCTACCCGAAGGTCGAGATGGCCCTGGGCTGATAGGACTCTTTCATGAGCACACGAACCTGGGCCATGGCTGCCATCGTCGGCTTCACCTCGAGCGCCTGCTTCGACTTCGCCACCGAGCTGGAGGCGTGTCGCGACGGAGGACGGTGTACGACGCTCGTCATCGCGAACGATGACGGGGGCTCGACCGGCGGTGGCACGGCGGCGACCGGCGAGCTCACCGTCAGCCCCACGGCCTCCACCGTCGTGGTGAGCCCCTCCTCGCTCGCGGCCGACGGGACGAGCACGGCGAACGTGGTGGTGACTGTCTTGAACGCGAAGAGCCAGCCGCTCCTCGGGCAGCTCGTGACCCTGGTGCACGCAGGGCTGGGCCAGGTCGAGCCCGCCCAGAAGGCGACGAGCGTCGATGGCATCGCCCGCTTCACGGTCACCTCGACTCAGGTGACGAGCGGGCTCCTGGTCACCACCGTCAACCCCGGAAGCAGCCAGGTGGTGCTCACCGCGTCTCCCTCGCTGGCCTTCGTGGCAGTCCACTCCCTCGGAGGGCACATGGTGGGCGCCAGCGGTGCTGGGCTGGTGCTGAGCACGATAGGCGAGCCTGACCTCCAGGTGCCGGCGGGCGCGTCGAGCTTCACCTTCGCCCAGCGCCTCATGGTGGGCACGCCCTACGCGGTGACCGTGGCCAGCTCACCTTCTGCCCAGCGCTGCACCGTCGACGGCGGCAGCGGGCTCATGGGTGACGTCGACATCAGATCCATCGAGGTGAGCTGCGTCTCCACCTGGGCCGCGGTGGCCGCCGGAAGCACCCACTCCATGGCCCTCAAGAGCGACGGCACCTTGTGGACCTGGGGCTCCAACAACCGAGGCGAGCTCGGCGACGGGACCACCGACGCCCACGGTGTGCCTCACCAAATCGCCACGGGCTTCACCTGGGTCGCTGGCGGTGGCTCGCACAGCATGGCCATCACCGGAGACGGCGGGCTCTGGGCCTGGGGCTACAACAACAGCGGCCAGCTCGGCGCCGGCTCGCCGTTCTCCAATCGACTCTCGCCCGTCTTCGTGGGCACTGGCTTTCGCGCCGTGGCACTCGGGGCGGTCTTCTCGCTCCTCCTCAAAGAGAGCGGGGAGCTCCTCGCGGTTGGGTACAACAACACCGGGCAAGCTGGAGACGGCACCATGGTGACGAAGTTCTTCCCCGTCTCGGTGCTGAAAGACGTGGCATCCGTCTCGGCCGGTTCGCTGCACAGCCTGGCGCTGTTGACGGACGGCGGCCTCGTCAGTTGGGGCTACGACGGCTCCGGCGCCATCGGCATCGGAGACGACAGCGGAGTCCCCGTGCTCGTGCCCACGCTGGTGCCGGGGAACTTCGTGCAGGCCGTGGGCGGCGGCTTCCACACGCTGGCGCTCACCGCCGACGGAGCGGTGTGGGGCTGGGGCTCGAACATGACTGGAGAGCTGGGCGACCCGACAGACGCCGGGGTGCGAATCGCGCCCCAGCGCACGATGGCGGGCTTCGCACGCCTGGCGACCGGAGCCTCCCACGGGCTCGGCTTCCGCCCCGACGGGACGCTGTGGGCCTGGGGCTCGTGCGACCAGGGCCAGCTCGGAGACGGCTGCGACGCGGGCGTGAAGGGGCCCGTGCTGGTGGGCCGCGACTTCGTGTCGGTGTCGGCGGGGCTCGCGCACACATTGGGCATCAAGAGCGATGGAACACTCTGGGCCTGGGGCTCCAACGAGCATGGACAGCTGGGCATCGGAGCGGACGGCGGGGCTTTTCCCGTGCCTATGCTCATACGGTGACGCGCCTCGCCTCGTTCGCACCGGCTCCTGGAGAGCTCGGTGCCGGAGGGCTTGTCCGGTCGGATGACACGAGGAGCTCTTCACTCGCGGCGGCGGCGCGACTATGCCGTGCCCATGAGCACGCCCAAGGTCATTGACCACATCGAGACGTACCGCGACGGCCCCACGCTCGTCATCCGCTTCGCGCGGCCCGAGAAGAAGAACGCGCTGACCCTGGCCATGTACGAGCGGCTGATCGCAGCGCTGGGCGAGGCCACCGCCGACAAGACGGTGCGCGCGGTCGTCTTCGGCAGCACCAGCGACACCTTCACCTCGGGCAACGACCTGGGCGACTTCATGCAGAACCCTCCCACGGGCGAGGCGTCACCGGTGTTTCGCTTCCTCGGTGCGCTCACCAGCTTCGAGAAGCCGCTCATCGCCGCGGTCGACGGCAAGGGCGTCGGGCTCGGCCTCACGATGCTCCTGCACTGTGACCTCGTCTATGCGTCAGACCGCAGCTCACTCGTCGCGCCGTTCGTGAACCTCGGGCTGGTGCCAGAGGCCGCGTCGTCGCTGCTGTTGCCGCGCCTCGTGGGTCACCAGCGCGCCTCGGAGATTCTCCTCCTCGGCGAGCCCATCGACGCCCGCGCCGCCCACGCCATGGGCCTGGTGAACGCGGTGCTGCCCCCTGCTGAGGTGCTCCCCCGTGCGCTCGCCGTCGCCCGTGCGCTGGCCGAGCGACCGCCGACTGCCCTGCGGCTCGCCAAGGCCCTCATGAAAGACCCGGCCACCAGCACCGTGGCAGAGCGAATGCGCAAGGAGGGCGCGCTGTTCACCGAGCGCCTCTCGTCTGCGGAGGTGGCCGAGGCCATCGGCGCCTTCTTCGAGAAGCGCAAGCCCGACTTCTCTGCCTTCTGAGCACCCGTCATGGGCCTTCGATGAGCTCCACGAAGCTGCGCACCTGCTCGGGGTACTTCCGCTCGAGCCCACGCATTCGCTGGAGCACACCATGAGCTGCACCCGCGCGCCATCTCGCCTCCAGGCCACCGTGGTGCGAACGCCACTGCACCGGGCCTCGACGGAGAGGCTCTCGGCCTCGTCTCGCTGCATCCCCTCCTCGACGCAGCCCGCTACTTCCGCGGGCGCCAGTACAGACATGGCCACACTGGCCGCAGTTGTTCCGATCGTTCTGGAGGTCACGGCAGGTGCCTTCGCAGCTCGATTGCCCGAAACCAGGGGCAGGACCGTGCGAGTCAGTGACGAGGCGTCGAGGTGCAACTGATGCCACGTTCGGAGATTGTTGACTGTCGAGACTCGTCCGCAGAATCTTGCGATTCATTCGTAGTGCGTCCTCGGTCAGGGGACACGAGGGAGGGTATCCAACATGTGGCATCGCCGAAGCGCGCCTGGGTGTGCTGGGTTGACTTCTGTGCGCGTGGTATCCGCCGCCATGTGCGTGCTGGCCGCCCTGTGGGGCGCGACGCCTTCGGTCGCCCGGGCGCAGGTCGCGGAGTTGAAGGAGAAGCTCCTCCCCATCTACTCGCTCCCCAAAAAGCCGACGAAGGAACGAATTCTCGAGTTCCTCAAGGGCGGGGTAGTGTGGGGGACGGACGAACGGTACACCTTCATGCGCGAGGGAACAGCGTCTGTGCGTGCTGGCAACGGCTCTGGTGGCTGCAAGGCGCCGGCGCGATCCGTCGTCAATGCGGATTCGATCCAGTTCGAATGCCTGGTCGAGTCACGGATGCCAGCCTCCAAGAGGCACGAGTCCTTCAAGCTCGAGGTTGTGCTCGCTTCGGCGGACCTACTCGTCTATCGGGAAGGCAACGTTCGCTGGGTGGTTGGCGACTGTGAACAGCAGCAGGGTGGCGCTCGCTCCTGCGTTGGCGACCTTCGGACCCTGGTCGAGCTCATCCCTGGAACCGGCGACAGGACGCTCTACGACAAGGTAAGAAACCGGGTGAGGCGAATCGAGCCCGGAGACACGGTATTCGACGCTTCGAGCCCCCTGGTTGTGGAGGGATCGGTCGCTCGCACACAGCGGGTCGAGTCCGAGGTCTTCTACGCCAACGGCAAAGAAGGCGAAGCTCAGGAACTCTCCCGGATGCTGAGGCCGCTCATCGGTCTCGTGCCCGCGAAGCCTTGGCCGGGCGAGTGCAATTACGACGTCGTCGTGGTTGTGGGATCAAAGGCCGCGGAGCCGACCAAGTAGAGCCGCTGGGGGCGCAATCACACATGTCAAGTGAGCTCATCTCTTTCGATCCCAATCTCCTCTGGGAGGTAGCAGCCGAGTTCCAGGGTTGGAGGTATCGCTACCAACGTTGGAATCCCAAGAAGAACCTCTTCACGCCACCAGAGCCCACCTACCCGATGACCTTCCTCGACAACGCCCGCACGAAGGGCGTGGTGAGTAATGGCACCTTCGGAGGACTGGGCCTTGAGGCCTACAAGCAGAAGACAGCCACCGGAAACGGCACCAACTGTTGCATGTTCGTCGAGGCAGTGGTCATCGGTGCAGCCATGCGGATGACCACCGGGAAGATCGACTGGACCCTCGCCATGCACAACGAGGTATGCGTTGTCACGTCAGGAGCCGATCCCATCAAGACGTGGATCGCACAGGGAATGGCTGAAGAGCGCCGCATCGACGAACCTCCTGGCCCTTGGACCGTCTGCCAGGGGTTCACGAAGACCGGAGGGCACGCGTTCTTCATCCTGGACTACGACCCAGCGACCAAGCGCTGCCTGACCCTCGAAGCAAACGTATTCGAGAACATCGAGGAGGAGGAAGGGTTTGTCGGACATCGGTTGGGCCCCGGCACTATGCCCTTTGGACGGCCGATCGGGAGGGATCGGCCGCTCGACTGGGCACAATGGGCAGTTCCGACGTGGGAGCAAGTCAAAGCACCCTACGTGCGCGGCCTGAAGTGCGCCACCCTCCACCTTCGCCACCCCACCAAGTACTGCGCGCCCTTCACGCCCCCCGGCACCCCCTCCACACCTGCCCGCCTCTACCTCAACAACGAGGATCCCCGGACCGGTCGCGGCGGGACCTACTGCCTCGGCGACAACCGAATTCTCCACGGCGGCATCCATCTCTTCCCAGACAAAGGCGATGGCGCCACGCCGGTACGCTGCCTCGCTCCCGGGTACGTCGTGGCTGCGCGGCTCCCACCCCCGGGCACACCTCCCGCGACCCCCGAGATCTTCGGCGTGCTCAACAACTGGACGGGGTTCGT
>PMBV01000478.1:0-6154 GCA_003153055.1 Myxococcales bacterium | reverse complement strand
GCGAAGAAGCGCCACGGCTGTTGGATGCGCGTCGGCGTCGATGGAGAGCCCAAGCCTGGCGAGGTGTTTTGGTCTCAAGACAAATTCGCTGGCGTCGACAAAGCCTACCGCGTCCACGGGCGCAAAGACCCCATCCAACCCAAGAAGGACGAGAGAGTCGATTGGGTCTTCAAACATCCGCCGCTGAGCATCGACAAGGTCTTCGAAGAGCTCGAGATGGGCAAGGTAGTCACGTTCCCTGAGCCCTTCATCACGNNCCCAGTCTGGCTACCTCCACTGGGAAGTCTTCGGTCTCCCGGGCTCGAAGACCTTCGACGACTTGATCAAGCTCCTCGCGGAAGAGGACCTGAAGGAGCTCTTCTCTGGCAAGCGCGTCGAGGGTATCGGCGATGACAACTACCTCACCGTTCCAGACCTGCGACAGAAGGTCCTCCCCAAACTGACCAAGGACGAACAGCAGCTGCTCGACGGTGGGGTCGCCGCGCTGGAGCTCGCCGAAAAGGACCCAGAGACCCCTCCGGGCAGCGTCATCTCCGGCCACCGGGGGCACCTCCGGCAGATGCTGGTCGACGAGGAGACCTTTGCTGTGCAAGGGAGCTACGACGGGACGAAGCCGCCGCCGCCGCTCAGCTACACCTACCCGCTCGCGCTGGAACTCGAAAGCGCGCTCCTTCCCCCACCAAACCAGAACGCCGAGGGGAGCCCCTACACGGTGGCGGTTGAGTACCTGCGCCGCGGGACCGCTGGCGAGTCGACGACCATCTACACGGACGAGCTGAAGCTTGCCCAGAGCAAGTTCGACGAGAAGGTTCACCAGGGGAAGAAGTACGTTCGGCTCATGCTCAAGGTGCCCGCCGGGGCCGATGCGCTCCGGCTCACCTCCTCTTCGCCCAACCTGCTCCTCGCGAGAGCAGAGGGTGAGCCCTCGGATGGCGGAGAGATTCTCCTGAAGGGGCTCCTTCCCTCGCGCCTTCGCGCCGCGCGGCTCGAGCACTTCAACGAGTGGTCGCCCGGAGGTGCGGCGGTGTTCGACACGCTGAAGAAGATGAAGGTCCTTCCAGAGTCGTTCGCCACGAGCAAGATGCTGCCGCTCACCTGGTGGCACCCCGACGGCGCGGTCCGAGCGGATCGAGCCAACCTGTCCGACTTCGACGCCGCCGCGCCCGACGTGGAGTACTGCGGCTTCGTGCTCCCACCGAGCTGGGGGACGAAGGCCGTCAGCCGCTCCGGCTCCCTCTTCGGCAAGGGCGACGACCAGCTGCCGGTGGATGCGCATATCGACAACCTCCACCCGGTGACCGTGCTCTGCCTGCTGGAGATGCTCACGCTGCGTGGGAAGCTCAAGGTCACCAACACGTGGGATCGCCTCCGCTTCCAGAAGGCGGCTCCGCCGTTCGCATGGGGATTCATCTCGGAGAAGGAGCCGTCCGCCCTCGTGCTGGGAGATCGAGTTCAGGCAATGGTCGTCGACGACGACCGCGGCTACGACCTGAGCCAGCGAGTGAAGCTTCAGCTGAGAATCGGCAAGGACAAGCCAGTCTTGGTCGACGAAGCGGCCTACGAGCCGAACGGCTTCATCCTCCGGCCGCTCCGCATCGACTTCTGGGGTGACTGGAAGCTGCTCGTCGAGGGGGCGGAGGACCCGACGCAGGTGCTCGGAACGACCACCTTGTCCATCGCGGCACCCCAGCTCGAGGCACCCACCGAGGAGGAGGCGAAGCTTGGCCTCTTCAAGCCCAAGGAGCTGCATTCACACTGGGTGGTGCCAATCAAACTGAAGCACGCGGAGCCGCCCGTGAAGGAGCTGGGAGGCGTCGTCGGAGTCGAGCTGCAGGACGCCTCGGGGAACTGGAAGGACGCGGAACTGCCTCACGAGGGCTCCCCTCAGCGCGTCTTCATCCCCTCCGTCGCGAGCGGGACGGCGGCCGGCGAGGAGCTCGCCATCGACGAGAAGCAATTCATCGTCGAGGGCGGCTTCGTCACCGGCCTCACGACCGAGGGGCGAAGCTCGGCCAAGGTGCACGGCTTCAGCCCTCAGCTCGCCTACGAGTCCCTCCGTCGGGCGCAGGCAAAGGCACCTGTCGCGGTCTCACTCGTCGACGCCGTGCAGAGGCTGCGGGACAATCTCGGGGGAGGGCTGGGCATCGCGGTGACGGAGCTCGGCCGGGACGGAAAGCGGTGTGTCCTCGTGCAGGCGAAGGCTGCGTACCGGCTGGCCCACCTTGCCACGCAGGACGCCGCGTTCGTGGCGGTGCGAGTGCCCGGGGGCAGCGCCAAGCTGCCGAAGCTGCCCGAGCACCCGACGGACAAAGAGCTGGAGAAGAAGCTGACGGCGCTGGGCGTCGAGGTGGAAATCGCCCGCCTCGAGACCAAGGACGCCCTCCTCGCCATGCCCGACTGCCCGCTCAAGCAGCAACCCAAAGGACGGGTGCTCGACCCCGGAAGCCTCACCATGAGCGACGACGGGCTCTTCATCACCGGCGCTTCCACGGCAAAGGCCGGCGGCTACGTCACGGCCGGCTTCACGCTCAGGGAGTACACCGACGTCTCTGCGCTCCGAGTCAGTCGCCACCTCGTCACCGGGCTCGTCCAGCTGTGCGAGAAGGCGAAGTGCACCATCACCTCCCTCGACAGCAGCGGCACCTTCTGCAAGGTCGAGGGCAAAGGGGCCATCGAGGCCGCTCGCGCCATCCCACACTTCGCGCACGTGGAGGGGAAAGATGGGAAGCCCGAGGCGGCCCTTCAGGTTGCCGGCGCTGGCGTCCTCTACGCCACCTTCGATCCTCAGCCCGTGCTCGATGCCCTCTTCACAGAGCTCGACAAGAAAGGCGGAGCGCCGACGAAGACGCCCTACCGATTCTACTTCCGCGCGGTGAATGGGCTGAGCCTGTACCGGAAGTGGACGAACGTCCTGGAGAACACGCGCCGTCACATCTTCGCTGACGAAGTCGAGCCGCTCGGACAGGAGGAATCTCCGGGGCTGGTGTTCCAGGGAACGCCGAAGGGAGAAAACTGCGGTACCCTTCGCAAGCTCGCCTTCGAGCCACTCCGCTTCGAGCTGATAGAGAAGCAGGTCCACGTCACCTGTCAGCTCAGAGGGAACCGGACCGCTTGGGCGCCGTTTCAGGTGCGAATCACGCGCCTCACCGGCGGCGAAAAGGAGCCCTCGCGGACGTTCGATGTCCAGTGTGGCGATCAGCTCATCCATGGGACCTTCGACATCCCGCAGACTGCCAAAGAGAAGCAGTCGTTCAAGATTGAAGCGCTGCTCCCAGCCAAGACAGAGCAGCCGGAGCACGCACCCCCGCCCGAGCGGCAGGACGACTGCGAATTCAAGCCAGAGCTCGGCACGCTCGCGGTACACGCGTCCGGCGAGTACCTCCTCGTGGTGTGCGAGACCACTGGGCTCGAGGCACCAGGCCAGGATCGCCCCGCACCGGAGCCATCGGCGCCCCTGACAGCCAAGCAGGTGGAGGGCATCCACCCCACGCCGAAGGGCAGCGCCCGGGCGCTCTCGGTCGAGGTCAGCCTTGACGGGAAGCGGTGCGAGAATCGGGTCCACTACCTTCTCCCGACCGTCGACGCGAAGGGGCGTGTCCGAGGAATGGTCAATCACCAGGGGACCTTCTGCGCCTTCGTGGCGGTGCGCGGGTTGAAGGTGGGTACAGCGTATGCCCTCACCGTGAAGCACGACGGAGCCGTCCGGGAGGCGCCGGTGACGGCTGCCGAGACGACGTACACGCACGAGGAGTAGGCCATGGAAGAGGACGCGATCACAATCAACCTCGACTTCCGGGGAGCGGTGCGGGTGAAGGCTCTCCCTCGGATTGCCGTGCTCCCGAAGCCGGCCAGCTCGCCGCTGACCATCGACAAGCTCAAGAAGGAGCTGTCGCTCGGAGGGACCTGCGACAACGTCCGGTGCGAGCTCACCTGCGCGCTCACGTGGCTGTTCCTCCCGGAGGGAGAGCAGGACCTCACCAAGGCGCGGAGGATGGCGCACCGAGACCCGGTGCTCCTCGTGCCCAAGGACACGAGTGGGCAGCTCAAGGAGAAGGAGTTCGAGCTCAAGGCCCAGACACCGGGCGGCGCAAAGCCCCTCGTGCTCGACATTCTGCGCCTCGGCCTCTACGGCAAGGGGCGGCTTGGATACGAGCTCGCGCCCGGCCTGCAGGGCGCCTTGCCCGTCACGCTGGAACCAAGCCGCTCGCAGATTTCCGTGGACCTCCGGGTAGGACTCGAGCTGCTCGACCTGAACAACCAGCCCCTCAGCGTCTCGAAACTCAAGGTCGGGACGCAGTACCGGTTTCGCCCAAGCTTCTCGTCTGGCTTCACGGACAAGCGGGTGCGAATCGCCATCTATGAGACTGGGACCGGCTATT
This sequence comes from Myxococcales bacterium, assembly GCA_003153055.1. The sequence goes on along the minus strand of PMBV01000478.1, from coordinate 1,775 downwards.
CCGGGGAGCGTGGCCTGCGCCACCAGTTCGACCGGACTGTGAAGGCAAGCCCCTCTGCATCCGATGACGAGGCGATGGCCGTCGGCCTCCGCAGCGGCCAACTCGACTACCGCGTCAACCCCCAGGGCCGGGCCGAGGAGCTTGAGTATGCGTACACCATCGAGTTTCTGACAAAGGCCAACAATAGGGAGCTGGTCGACGAGACCGCGATGAAGGTCCAAGGCATCCTTTTCAAGCTTCCAAAACCAAGGCTCGAGGTCCTCGAGCTCTCGATGCGGCCGGTCTCCTACCCGGCTGGTACGCGCGAGCCCGTTCCTTCGTCCGTGGGTGTCTTCGAGCGCTCCGCCCTCCATCTCCAGGGGCGCCTCCAGGGTTTCGAGGCCGAGCACTGGACGGCCGACGGCAAGGAAGAGCACCTTCGAATTGCGCTGACTGCGTCGCTCTTCGCGCACTACAAGGACGGCCTCGGGAAGAGCACACCCAAGCACGCTCCCCTCGGGCTGTGGCCGACGACAATGCAAGCTGTCGATGGGCACTTCTCTGGGGTACTGGACCTGCGCGTGCTCACCACCGACGAATGGAAGAAGCTCGTCGAATGGGAGCCGCTCGACTTGACGCTCTTTGCGGTGCTCCGGTTCTCGACCGAGGTGGGCATTCGAGCGGAGAAGACAGGCAAGGGAGGGCCACCTCATCCCCTCGTGTTCGCCGACGTCGCCGAGTACGCCGCCAACGCCTCCGACTCGGCACCGACCGGGTTCACCCCGATGGGCACATCGCACATGACCAGCAAGACGCTGGCAACAGGGGTCTGCTCGAACCTCGTCGATATGCGGGGGAACTGCAGGGCGCTGGGGTACGAGGCATCTCTGCAGACGGAGTGGAAGCTCTGGAAGCCCGAGTTCGAAGTACACCAGAATGACTACAACAGTCTGATTCAGGAGCACGCTGACCGGATCAACTTCGACGCGCTGACCTTCAAGTCCATGATCGCCCAGGAGAGTTCTTTCAACCCCAAGGCCCAGAATGACTGGGGGTACGCGGGCTTGACACAGGCGGGGCCCGAGGCGACTCAGGACGCCAAGCGAAGCATTGGAAATACCAAGCGGATAGACGGAAAGTGGGTCTACGATTCGGATACAGATGATCGATTTCAGCCTGAACTCTCGGTGGAGATAGGCGCCGACTGCTTGGCGCGCAAGGTCGTATCCATCGACAAGGCCATTCGGGTGGGTGGTTACATAGTGGCTGCATCTGATCGGCTGAAACTAATAGTCGCAGCATACAACATAGGCCAGAAAGTTGTCGAATTCGCCTGCGAGGAGCTCGCAAAAACCACCAAAACAATAGAGTGGGTGACGATTTGTGGGGCGAGCAACGAATCGTCCCCCTTGTGGCAAGGCATCGCCAATCACTCGAGAGTACTTGGCGGGAAGTTCGCTGTCTCGGAAAAGTACGCAGAGAACAGCAACTACGTGCAGACGATCTTCAAAAGGCTCGAACCATGAACGGACTCGTTTGTCGTACTTCTCTGCTCGCCGCCGGTCTCGTTGTTCTAGCTTGCCGAGGGGGCTCGTCCGACTCTTCGCAACCCGGTCTTGCCGTTCAGCCGCGAGAGGTTCCGCAGCCTGCGCTGACGCCCTCCGTTTCTTCGTCCACATCCAAAACAGATCGCAAGCCTCTGAGCATACGGAGGCTCTACGTAACCAAGGATCTCCACGACATCGTCGCAACGCGCGCCGATGGCTCGCGCTTCACCGTCTATCGAGATCGCCATC
>PMBV01000314.1 GCA_003153055.1 Myxococcales bacterium | reverse complement strand
GATGAACATCGTCGGCACTCCGTACAACGCGGTACACTTCTCGGTCGCGACCGCCTCGAGGCACGACAGGGCGTCGAAGGCTTCGGTCGAGACGACCATCGTCGAGCCATGTGAGGTGCAGGCCAGGTTGCCCATCACCATGCCGAANNAAGCAGTGGTAGAACGGCACGGGGATCAACACGCGGTCGTGCTCGGTCAGCTTCAGCATCTCTCCCACGAAGAAGCCGTTGTTCAGCACGTTGTGATGGGTGAGCGTGGCTCCCTTGGGGAACCCGGTGGTGCCCGAGGTGTATTGAATGTTGATCGGGTCATCGAATTGCAATGTTCGCTCCCGAGCGCTCAGCGTCTCGTTGCTCACGTGGTGCCCCACGTCGTTGAGCATTCCCCAGTCGTCTTCCATCACCAGCGAGACTCTGAGGTCGGGGCAGCCGGGGCGTACCTGTGCCACCATGCCTGCGTAGTCGCTCTGCCGGAACGCACGGGCCAGCACCAAGACCTGGGTGGCCGATTGGCGCAGGGCGTATTCCAGCTCGGCCGTCTTGTAGGCCGGGTTGATGTTCACCAGTATCGCCCCGATGCGCGCCGTGGCGTACTGGAGCACCACCCACTCGAAGCGGTTGGGCGACCACACGCCGACGCGGTCACCTCGCTGCACGCCCAGCGCCAGCAGGCCCTTGGCCACCGCGGTCGCCTGCTCCCACAATTCCCGGTACGTGGCTCGGTACCCCTGCCACCGCACCACGAGGGCCTCCCGGTCGGGGTGACGCTCGACGGTGTGCCGGAGGTTCTCACCGATGGTCTCGCCCAACAGCGGCACCGAGCTCGTGCCGTGGGCGTAGGAGAGGGCCCTCATGACCTGGCTCCCCGAAGGAGAGGCTGGCGATGGGCTGAGGAGGGCTCGACGGAGCTGGGGGAGGTGAACATGGGCGCGGAGTATGCCTCTTTCCCCGCCGCTGTCAGTCCTCCTTCACCATGGCCTGGAGTAGCTTCAATTGGATGTTGATTTTGAGCGCGTCGCAGCGTTGGTGGACGATCTCCGAGAGGTTGTTGAACAGGAGCGACGAGTTCTCTTGGGTGTAGTACCCGGCGACGGCGCTGATGAGGCCCAGGAGGTCGGAGCACAGGCGCATGTAGAGGAGGTTCTCGGCCCGGGTGGCCCGCTCGGTCACGCCCAGCACGTCCTTGCTCGACTGCAGCATGCTGATGAGGCTGACCAGCGAGTTGAGCTCGTGGAACTGCTTGCGATACGCCATCATGTCGAGCCCCAAGAGCCCGAGGAAGGCCAGCGCGATGTTGAGCAAGATGGAGAAGAACGCGTCGACCCCTTGGAGCAGCTGGGCGAAGTCGGCGCCGGAGAGCCGAAAGCTGCCCTCGGCGATGGTGCGCGGGTGGGCCGCGACGACGTTGGCCGCCTGGGTGAGGAGACTCGGCGTCAGGCCGTCGCGCGCCACCAGGTAGGTCGCCACCGAGTACGTCTCCACCGGGGCCGAGGGAATGGGCGGGTCCAAGTTCAGGTGGCCCGGGGGAATGACGGCCGGCGCGAGGTAGTCGACTCCCTCGGCCCGGGCGCCCAACCTCGGCGAGACGAGGTGGAAGCCGGCCTTGACCAGCCGCAGCACGCCGTCGAGCGTCTGCTCGTCACCGGTGTCTTTCACCACGAAGACCGCGTCGACCTCCGCGGGCACCACGGCGGCTGGGTCGTGGGTCAGGTCAGTCCACCCGTGGAGGTACTCGACCTGGCCCCTGAGGCCCCAGCCGGTGAAGAAGACCTCGGCCACCGAGTGGCTGCCTTCTCCCTTCACCGAGGTCAGCACGCGGTGCACTTGGGCCGGGCTGTCGAGGCCATCTCGGAGAAAGAGGAGCACCAGCTCGCGGCCCGGGAGCTCGAGCCGGGCGAGCTGTGGGGGAAAGGGAACGCCTCCCTGAATGAAGCCCAGGTCGACTCGGCCCGCGGCGAGCAACTCGGCTGCCTCCCGCGAGCCGGGCACCCGACGAACCTCGACCTTGACCCGGCCGTCGAGCCCGCGCTTGAGCAGTGAAGCGTCGCGGTCGGGCAGGGCGAGGCTGAGCGTCGAGACCCAGGCGAACTGCCACACGATGAAGGCCGTCAGCCCCACGAGCGCGGCGGCGAGGAACAGCACCGGGAGCCGATGCAGGCTCAAGGGGCGCTTCATGGTCTTCGAGACCCGCCCAGCTGTCGCGGCCGCCGCAGACACCAGCCGAGCCGCGTTGAGCAGACCCTCGTGGCCCTTGAGCTCGGAGGCGACTCGATTGGCCAGCTCGGCCGCTTGGGATACGACCGGCTCGATGCGGAGCCGCACCGGCCCCTCTGGTTCCGACATGAAGACTGAATTTACTGCACAGGGCGTCATTGAACGACGTCATTCACCACTTTGAAGTCACCGCCGGTCTTGACTCTCTTTCCTGCGTGGCCTGCACTGCGGGTCATGAGATCGGCAATGGTTTTCATCGTGGTGGTCGTGGCCGCCGAGGTGCGAGCGCAGAATGAGGACGTCGACGGCGCGCGGTGGACGCCGACGGCGCAACCCACGGCGAGCGCCGAGGTCATCTACGACGACGAGGTGAACCTCACCGAGGACAACCGGATCTTCATCGGCACTCGGGAGGCGACCAGCCGCGAGCTGTTCCATGCCGTCGGCCGGACCGATCTGATCGAGCTCAGTGACGCTGCCATTCTTCGAAGGCGCGCCTCCTTCATCGCCGGCGCGGTGCTGCTGGTGGCGATGGAGACGGCCGGGGCGATCATGCTGGCCACTGCGCCCGACCTGGTGAACAGCGCGTGCAATACGGACTTTGTGTATTTCAACACCTTCTGTTTCCCCACAAACATGGTTCACCAGGCTGTCGGTGGAGCGCTGCTGGTCGGCGGCGCGACCCTGGCCGGCATCTTCGCCACCATCGGTCTGGCCGCGAGGCCTGACGTCCTCACCCATTGGGACCTTCGGAAGCTCATCGACGAGCACAACGCCGTGGTTCGGGGCTCGACACTCCGCGTGGTGCCCTTGCTCGCGCCCACTTCTCTGGGGCTGATGGCCAGCGGGGAGTTCTGACCTTCCTCACTCCACCAGCTTCACGTAGCCGTCGTAGCGCGCTTGGATCTCCGAGACGTATCGCACCGGCTCGGAGCCTCGGCAGTAGCCGTGGCGCGCTCGCTGGTAGAACACCGGTTTCTCGAGGAGCAGCATGGCCTGCTCCACGTGACCGAACCAGCGAGTGGCGTCGAGGCCGCGCTCCTGGGCGAGGCGCTGCGCATCCTCCACGTGGCCAAAGCCGACATTGTAGGCGGCCAGGGCGAAGCGGAGCCGCTGCTGGAGATCGAGTCGGGCGTCGAGCCGTGCGGAGAGCCGCGCCAGGTAGTCGGCTCCAGCCCGCGCGCTCGCTGTGGGGTCGTCTCGGCGGGTGACCCCCAGCTCAGAGGCGGTGGCGGGCATGAGCTGAAAGAGGCCGACGGCCCCGGCCCAGCTCTTCGCCTGGGGGTTGAATTGGCTCTCCTGGAAGCACTGGGCGGCGAGGAGTCTCCAGTCGAGGCCGTGGGCCGCGGCGCACTGGCGGAACAGCTCGTCGAAGGGGCTCAGGTACCCAGTGCGGCTGGCGTCTTGGGCCCGTGCCTCGGTGATGGCGCGGTTCTGCTCGAAGTACTGGCGCTTGAGCAGGTTGTATTCGAGGCCGTGGTAGGTGGTGAGCACGAAGTTGTCGACCGCCCGGGTCAGCTTCTTGGCGGTCGGCCTCGTGAGGAAGACGATGGGCTGCTCGGTCAGAAGCGTGCTGACGGGCACCGACGGAGGGAGCGGCGTGAGGGACTCGAGGAGGTGTCGATCGACCGCCGTCGACCTGAGCTGGCCGTCGCGCACGAGCTCGACCAGCGCCGTGTCGTCGGCCTCGGCATCGTCCCAGGTGGTGCCCAGCACGCCGTGAGTCGACCCCTGGGCCAGCGTCAACGGGCCATCTCCGACGCTCAGCAAATCGACGAAGAGGTAGGGGCGCGAGACGGCGGTGACGCGGGTGAGCTCGCCGGTGGGGTGCATCGACGCGGCGACGAGGTCTCCCCGGCCCTCGAGGAGCCAGGGCACCAGGAGCGCCCGGCGCGGTGGCACCACTACCTCGAGCCGAACGCCCAGGCGCGCCGCGAGGAGCTTGGCCAGCTCGTACTCGAAGCCGAACAGTTGCCCGCGGTAGGCGAAGTACGAGACCGGGTCGTTCCAGGTGAGGAGCCTCAGGGCGCCCCGCTTGCGAATGCCGTCGAGGTCCCCGACGAAGGTTCGCTGGGCGTACGAGGTGAGGGCCTTCTCGACCAGGAAGGCGTCGAGGGCGGCGTTGAGCGCGCGGGCGTCGGGGCGCACGGCCCAGGCGAGGTCCTTGCCCTGGGCCACCGCGAAGAGCGCCTGGACGTCGGGGTTGTAGGCCGCGATGGACTCGAAGACGTTGCTGTCGGTAACGGTGAGCGGCAACTCTCCGCGGCCGACGCGGTACACCACGCCCTCGGTGTCGATGGCTCCTGGCGCGGCCTCCAGAGTGAGGTGCCCGAGCCCCAGCGCCTTGAGTGAGTCTTCGTAGGCCGAGCCCTGGTGCACCACGACCGTCTTGCCTTCGAGTTGGGCTGGTCTGCGCGGGAGGTTCTTGGCGCCCCGCTTTCCAACCACGACGTGGCTCACCGTGGCGACCGGTCGGGTGAAGGCGACCCGCTTCTTGCGGGCCTCGGTGATGGTGAGGCCGTGGGCCAGCACGTCGCCTTCGCCCGAGAGCAGCCGAGTGAAGAGGTCGTCGAAGTGGGGCTCGACCACCAGCTCGAGCTTCAGGTGCTCGCGCTCGGCGAACTCCTGGAGCAACTCGCGATCGAGGGCCTTGGGGCTGCCGACCCGAGGGAGGAAGTCTTCATCGGTGCCGAAGACGAGCACCTTCAGCGTTCCGCGTTCCTTCAGCTGTGGCAGGTCCATCGGCGCCGGTGCCGCCCACACCATCGGTAGCAGAGCCAGAAGCACCGCCCCTGTATGCCCAAGTTCCCGTGGCGGGGGAAGCCTGACACGGGGCTGGGGCAGGTCGTTCCTTGTCGGGTCGTCCAATCGCGGTGTACTCTGGCGACCGCTGGCAACTTCTGCCAACCGCTGCCGAGGGCGCGCCTCATGTCCGACGAGATCTTCACTCTGCCGGAGGTCGCTCAACTGCTGAGGGTTGCTGAGAAGACCGTCTATACGATGGCGCAGAAGGGTGAGGTCCCAGCGTTCAAAGTAGGGGGGCAGTGGCGCTTCCGCCGCACGGACTTGGACGCCTGGATCGACGCGAAAACCCGCCGCCCGGCTGGCGATGAGGATTCGAAGTGACGACCCCGGTTGCGAATGCCCACGGAGCCGCGGAGACGCCCCCATGATCGAAGAGATCACCCTCACCGACTTCCTCTCATTCGGCCCTGGCTCCCACACGTTGACGCTTCGGCCGCTGAACGTGCTCATCGGGCCCAACGGGTCGGGGAAGTCGAACCTCGTCGAGGCCTTCGCTGTCTTGCGTGCCGTTCCCAAAGACTTGCCGCTGCCAATCCGACAAGGCGGAGGAGTCGACGAGTGGATCTGGAGGGGAGAGCAGACGAAGCGCGCTGAGTCCGCGGGCATCGAGGTCATCTTCAACGGGAACGCGATCGCCAAGCATCCTGTCCGGTATCGGGTTGCTTTCGGGAGCGAGGGGGGCAGCTTCGTCGTGACCGACGAGCGCATCGAGAATCAGACCGGCTCGCCGAAGCCCCTTTTCTACTTCGGCTACGAGAACGGCCAGCCGATGCTGAACAACGCAAACGAGGCGAAGCGTGCCCTCGAGCGCGCCGATGTCGACCGCACGCAGTCCATCCTTTCGCAGCGACGCGACCCAGAGAGCTACCCCGAGGTCGCGAGGGCGGGCGACCGGCTGAAGGAGCTGCTCATCTATCGAGCGTGGAGCTTCGGTCCGCAGAGCTCCATTCGCGCGGCCTGCGGCGCCGACGTCCAGACCGATCGGCTCCTCGAGGACTTCTCCAATCTGCCGGCACGCCTGGCCGTATTGAAGCGGGCCCCCGCCACCAAGAAGCGCCTGCTCGCGCTGCTCTCGGAGGTGGCGCCTGGGTTCACGGATGTCGAGGTCGTGCCTGAAGGCGGACAGCTTCGGCTCTACCTCACCGAGGGGGACCGCAACGTCCCCGCGCAGCGACTGTCGGACGGGACGCTGCGCTACCTGTCGCTCCTGGCGATCTTGCTCGACCCTGGTCCCGTGAGGCTGGTGCTCATCGAGGAGCCGGAGCTCGGTCTTCACCCCGACGTGCTCCCGGCGCTTCGTGACCTTCTTGTCGAGGCGAGCACGCGCTTTCAGCTCATCGTCACGACGCACTCGACGCAGCTCGTCGACGCGATGACCGAGCACGCTGACGCGATCGTCGTGTGCGAGAAGGACGGGGCCACGTCGCGGGCGAGCCGGCTCGACGCAGCCGAGGTCGCGCGCTGGAAGGAGTTCGGGTCCCTCGGCGCTCTGTGGCTCTCCGGGCGTATTGGAGGCACGCGATGGTGAGCGGCAGGCGAGCGCTGTACGTCGAGGGCGGCGGAGACAAGAATCCGAGCCTGGCGAGCGAATGCCGCAAGGCCTTCAGCAAGCTCTTCGAAAAGGCGGGCATCACGCTGAAGCCCAGGGTCATCGTGTGTGGCGGCCGGAAGAACGCGTACGATCAGTTCCGCCACGCGCAGGAGGCGGGCGACGCCGAGGCCTCGCTCCTGGTCGACGCGGAGGCGCTCCCGGCCCTCGAGCCCCATGACTCGCCGTGGGACCACGTGAAGAAGAGACTGGGCGACGGCTGGGAGCGCCCGCCCAATGCGACCGACGACCAGCTCCACTTCATGACGGTCTGCATGGAGACGTGGCTCATCGCTGACCTCGCGGCGCTGAAGGACGTCTTCGGCCCGAAGTTGGATGCGAGCAAGCTCCCGAGTGCGACCCATCTTGAGAGCACGGAGAAGCAGGCTGTCTTCCGAGCGCTCGAGGCGGCAACCAAGCTCACGAGAGCTGGGGCCTACGGCAAGGGGGCGCACTCCTTCAGGGTGCTCGAGAGGGTTTCGCCTGCGGCGATCCGTGGGCTGAAGTGGGGCAAGCGGTTCCTGGATGCAATGGGAGCATCGAAGTGAGATAGGTTCGAGGGCCGGGGGCTTGACTGAGCACGCTCACTGAGCGTACTCAGTGAGCATGCTGCGGTTCACGAGTCGAGCGATGGAGAAGGAGCGGACGAGGGGCGAGATCCTCGCGGCCGCGCGGGAGGTGCTGCGAGAGAAGGGCGTGGCGCAGGTGACCAGCCGGCAGGTGGCGGCGCGGGCCCAGGTGGCGGTGGGGACGGTGTTTCTGCACTTCCCGAGCACCACCGACCTCTTCGCGGCGTTGCTCGATGAGCACCTGGGGGCGGTGCTGCCAGACGCCATTGCCACCGTGCAGGCGCGGACACTGGTGGCGCGGCTGTGCCACGTGGCGCGGCGATTGTTCGAGTCGTACGACGTCGAGCCGGCGCTCTCTCGGGTGTTCCTGGCCAACACGTTGTTCTCCGAGGGCCCGCCAGAGCCGCGGTTGGCCCAGCTTGAGCTCTGGGTGACGGCTGAGGTGACCAGAGCCATCGAGCACGACTCCATCGAGCCGGTGGATCCTCGGCTCGGGTTCCTCTGCTTCTTTTCGCTCTACTTCACCCTGCTGGTGGGCGGCCTCCGTGGGCACTTCGGCCGTGAGCAGCAGCTCGGGCTCCTCAAGCAGGGGCTCGAACGAGTCTTTCCCAGGAGGTCGCATACGTCATGAAAGTCCTCATTGTCGGTGGTGGAATCGGTGGCCTGAGCGCGGCGCTGGCGCTCGATGGCACGGGTCATCAGGTCACGCTGTGGGAGCAGGCCCCCGCGTTCACTGGTGTCGGCGCGGGCATCGTGTTGGCCGCCAACGCCACCCGGGCTCTGGGCGCGCTGGGGGTCGACGCGCTCTCGCGGTGGCAGCCGTTGGGCTTCATGGATCTCTCGGGCCCCGACGGGGCGACGCTCCAGCGCCTCGAGGTTCGTGAGACGGTCGGGGTCACTCGGCCGGGCCTCCACGCGGCGCTGGCGGCTGCGCTGCCCCCGACGGTGGAGGTGAAGCTCGGGCGAGAGGTGGTCGACGTCATCGAGCGGGCCGATGGGGTCGAGGTGCGCTCTTCGGGAGCCGAGGTCGCCCAGTTCGATCTGGTGGTGGGTGCCGATGGGCTTCACTCGAAGGTCCGGGACATTGCCGTGGGCCCGGTGCGGCTCCGGTACAGCGGCGTCACCTGCTTTCGGGGCGTGGTGAAGCAGTGCTCGGCGGGAGGCGCCCTCGAGGCCTGGGGCGTGGGCACTCGGGTCGGCGTGGTGCCGGTGGAAGGGGGGCAGGCGTATTACTACCTCGTCCTTTCGGCCGAGGCCCGGGCGGCGGCGCCCTCGTGGCCGGAGGGCTTCAGGCGAGCCTTCGCCGGGTACACCGGGGTCCCGGGTGCGCTCCTCTCCGCGCTATCGGAGATGCCGCCGCTGCATCATGACCTCAACGAGCTGGACGCCCCGGTGTGGGGCAAGGGTCGGGTGTTGCTCCTGGGCGACGCGGCCCATGGCATGACGCCGAACCAGGGCCAGGGCGCGGCGATGGCCATCGAAGATGGGCTCGGTCTCGCGCTGGTGCTGGCCGACGGAGCGGCGGGGGCCCTCATGCGCTATGTCGAGCTGAGGCACCAGCGCGCGCGGCAGGTGCAACTCGACTCGAGGCGCCTCGGGTCGGTCGCGCACTGGCAGAGCGCCGTCGCTCGTGGGGTTCGCGACGTGATGATGCGGCTCGCTCCCGCGTCGGCCGGGAGAGCCCAGACCCGCAGGTTGCTCGCTCCAGGGCTGGCGCTGGTGGAGCGCTACCAGGAGCTCAAGACCCGGTGCTCGAAGGCTGCCTGACGAGTGAGTCTCCGCAGGCGTCGCGCCCGCTCTCGCGGTATGAGGGGCCATGCGAAGAGGTGGACTCACCTTGGTCATGGCTATCGCGGGTGCACTCCCGTTCTCCTGCAGCTCGGGCGTGGCCACCGACCCGCCGGATCGCTTGCGTCAATTTGACGCTGGTGCCCACCAGGCCCCGGACGCGGAGTTCGATGCGGGCGCACCATTTGACGCCGGGAGTCTCGATGCCGGCCCGTCGATTGCCGCGGGAGGGCTGGGCGACGGAGGGGCGCTCGACGGCGGCCAGTCGGTTGACGCGGGGCCTTTCGACGGTGGCCCCACGGGAGATGCCGAGCACGACGGAGGCGACGACGACGAGCGCGGTGACGGGGGGCGCGACTCGGGGGGCTAGTGGCGCGGCACTCCGAGGAGATGATAATGGCCTGAATCGGGCACATTAAATGGCTGATGCAGATATAATGACCTGCAAATGGCCGATTACTTCCTGAGCATCGCTGGCTCACTGAAGGCGCTCGGAGCCCGTGCGCGGGACCTTCGGCTGCTGGGCAACCTGACGCAGCAGGAGCTCGCGACGAACGCGGGGGTCGGACTCAAGGCACTCCGTCGCTTCGAGTCGACGGGGAAGGGCACCATCGAGAACGTGGTGCGGGTCGCGGTCGCGCTGGGAGCCCAGGACGCCTTCGCTGGGCTGTTCGCGCCGCCGCCATTCACCAGCCTCGCCGAAGCGGAGGCGGAGGCGCGGTCCGTCACCGTCACCCGACGCCGCGCGAGGAGGCCCAGGTGAGCTTCATTCCCGTCACGCGACTCACCGTCTCGTATGAGCCCGAAGAGGGCCGCCGGGTCATCGTCGGTCGACTCCTGCGACAGGGCCACGAGGTGCTCTTCGAGTACGACGCGAGTTTCATCGCGCGCGGCTTGCCGCTCTCGCCGTTCAAGTTGCCGCTGCGCTCCGGTGTCTTCCGTGGGGAGCCGAGCCGCTTCGATGGCTTGATGGGTCTGTTCGACGACAGCTTGCCCGATGGTTGGGGTCGACTGCTGATCGACCGGCGCGCTCGGCAGCAGGGGTTTTCGGCTGCCCAGCTCGGCCCCCTCGACCGGCTCTCGCTCGTCGGCGGTCGGGCGATGGGCGCTCTGGTCTACGAGCCTGAACAGGCGGTGGAGCTCCCATCGGTGGTGAAGCTCGAGCAGCTCGAGCAGGAGATCGCCACGGTACTCTCCGGCGCCGAGAGCGCCGACTTCGAGCGGCTCTTCACCATCGGTGGCTCCCCCCATGGTGCGCGGCCCAAGGCGCTGGTGCAGATCGACGCCAAGGGGGTCCTGCACGCCGGGGAGGTGCGCGCCCTGCCTGGGTGCACCGCCTGGCTGGTGAAGTTCCGCGCCAAGGGCGACGGCGCAGACAGCGCGGCGGTGGAGCACGCCTACTTTCTCATGGCGAGGGCCGCGGGAGTGGATGTGCCTGAGACCCGGCTCCTGGGTCGGGCGCGAGGCTACTTCGCAGTGCGGCGCTTCGACCGTGACGGCACTCGCAAGACGCACCAGCTGACCCTCGCGGGGCTCCTCGACGCGCCGCATACGTTCCCCTCGGTGACGTACGACGACCTGCTGCTCGCGACCCGCCGGCTGGTGAGAGCCGAGCCAGCGGTCGCCGAGCTGTTTCGTCGCGCCTGCTTCAACGTGTTCGCCCACAACCGGGACGATCACTCGAAGAACTTCTCCTTCTTGATGAACGAGCGCGGCCGGTGGAGCGTCTCCCCGGCGTACGATCTCAGCTCCTCCGATGGTCCAGGTGGTGAGCACTGGATGCTGGTCGCTGGCGAGGGAGCGAATCCGGGCAGGTCGCACCTCGAGGCGCTGGCGAGGGGGAGTGACCTCAAGCACCCGAAGCCAATCATCGATGAGGTTCGGGCGGCGGTGGATCGCTTCGCATCGTTCGCCGACGAAGCGGGCGTGCCCGTGAAGACCAGGGAGCGCATCGCCAAGGTGCTCGGCGTGCCCTCCCACCGGCGCAAGGCCACGCGCAAACGCTGAACGTGGCGCCCGGGCTCAGCCAGTCGGGCATGCTTCGAATGGGCGTCATCAGCCCCGACAAGAGCAGGGAGGAGGATCATCGCCGCGAACCCGACCCTTGCGCGGGTGAAGGCGTGAGCGCGAGCCTCTTGATAGTGGCTCGGTGAGAGGCACTCGATGCCTCGCACGAGGGCCACTCAGGCCCTTACCTCTTCCTCTGGTCCTCGAGTTCGGCGCGGAGCCGAGTCACTTCTTCCTCCGCCTTCTCGCGACGTCTCGTCTCTTCCTCGCGACGATGGGTCTCCTCCTCCGCTCGCCGCTGTGCCTCCTCGACCATTTCCTCCAGGCGGCCGATGAGCTCCTCGCTCTCGAGCAGCATGGCGGTGCCAGCATAGAACCTCAGCCGTTCGCGTTCGACTTGGATCTCCAGACCCAGCACCTGAGACTCGTAGAGCCCCGCCTGTGGGAGAATCCGCGTGTAGCTCGTCGCCTGCGGGGCTTCGAGACGGTAGCCCAGCAGCTGGTTCTTCGAGCGGTCGTAGAGGAAGTACTCGGGAATGCCATGCTGTGCGTAGCGGGTGACGTTGCGCTCGGCGTCCTTCTTGCGGTCACCGCCAACGTGGACTTCCAGGACGAAGTCCAGTCCCTTTCCTTCTGCGCTCACGATCCACTTGTCCCGCTCCTTGTCCTCCACATCCAGCACGGCCAGGAGGTCAGGGGCGAAGCGTGCGGAGCCAGGGTAGTACACAGGCAGCTCGGCGGCCAAATAGACGCGTCGCCGCTGGCGGGTGAAGTATGAGCGCAGCGCCCCGAGCGCTCGAGTCTTCGCGCGGAAGTGCCGGTCGCCCTCCGGCATCGCTATCTCCTCATAGGTGACCTCGTTGGGCAGTGAGGCGACGACCTCGGCGCGCTCGGCATCGCTGAGCACGTCCCACTCGTTCTGAGAGGGGGCCATCGGGAAGCCCGCTGGGCTCAGGCGCAAGGAGTACATGGCGCCGGGAGTGTGGTCCGAGTCATCATCAAGGGCAAGCCGAGACGGAGCGCCGCTGTCGGTGAGGGAGTCGCTGGTGAAGAGCGGTGGCCCCTTGCGCCAGAGTACATCTGGTACTACTTTCGAGGTATGAAGCGGAAGACATCGGTCACACTCGCCCCCGACGTTGTCAAGGCCGTCGATGGACTCGCTGGCAAGGCAGGAAACCGCTCGGCGGTCATCGAGCGGGCCGTTCGCGAGTTGATCGCGCGCGAAGCGAGGCGAGAGCGAGACGCCCGCGAGTTGAAGATCATCGACGCGAATGCCGATCGCCTCAACCGCGAGGCGGAGGACGTGCTCTCGTTTCAGGTCGAGCCTTGAGAAGGGGCGAACTGTACCGGGTCGTTCGAGGAACCTCGCGAGATCCGAAACGGTCTCGCGTCTTCGCCGTCGTCAACCGACAGGTCCTCGTCGATTCCCGCTTCTCGACGGTCATCTGCGTCCCCGTCTTTTCAAGCCATGATGGCCTCGCGACACAAGTGGCAGTGGGGCCGGCTGAGGGACTCAAGCACGAGAGCAGCCTCCATTGCGACGAGCTGGTTAGCCTCCTCAAATCGGGACTCACCGACTATGTGGGCTCACTCTCGGAATCGAAGCTGCGTGAGGTCAACCAGGCATTGCAGGTCGCGCTGGACTTGCCCTGGAGCGAATCGCTCACTGCGTGAGACGGCCGAATTCTTGTGGAGCCCATGGAGCCAGACCTCAGGGGGCGTAGAGCCGTCCCGGGGCGCCGTTGGCCGGCGGGCTGGAGTGGCACGAAGCGCAGCCTCCACTGCTGGGAGAAGCGGCCATCGTGAGCTGCATGCCGTTGTGCTCGATGGCCACGGTGTAGGGCGCGGCCAGGCTCTTCGCGGTGTAGAAGTTGCCCACGGCGTTGGTGGTGAGACGAGTCTGGGTGCCGTTGGCGTCGGTAATGATGACGGTCGCGCCGGAGATTCCCGCCGAGGCTGAGGCCGAGGCACTGCCGAAGGCACCGCGGAGCTGAGACCCGCGGAGGTCCTCATTGGCAACGGCGCTCGGGGTGACCAATGACGGAGCCTGCCACCATCGATCGCCTCGGCCCCTCTCGCCGTTCAAACACTGAACGTGCCGCTCGGGTTCAGGCCGTGCGCTTCTGGAAACGCTGCGCCGCGATGGTCAACAGGCTCACGCTGAAGACCGCCAACGCGACCATGTTCGGCCAGAGGATCCCAAAGCCGGCGCCAGTCAGCAGGTTCGCTCTCATGATCTCCACGAAGTAGCGCAGCGGGTTCACGTAGGTGATGAGCTGGAGCCAGTCGGGCATGCTTCGAATGGGCGTCATCACCCCCGATAAGAGCATCGCGGGCAAGGTGAAGAGGAACCCGCCGAGAAACGACTGTTGCTGGGTCTGGCTCAAGGTCGAGATGAGCAAGCCCACGCCCAAGGTCGTCATCAGGTACAGCAGGCCGGAGCCCGCCACCACCACCAGGCTCCCCCGCACTGGCAGCGCGAACAGCCAGACACCGATGGTGAGGGCGAAGATGATGTCGAAGACGCCGATGACGACGAAGGGCAGCATCTTGCCCACCAGGAGCACCGAGGGAGAGATGGGCGTCACCAGCACCTGCTCGAGGGTGCCCATCTCGCGCTCGCGGGCCAGGCCCATGGCGGTGACGATGGTGGTGACGATGACGAGCAACATCGCCATCACTCCGGGGATCATGTAGGGCGGCGTGTCGAGCTGGGGGTTGAACCAGATGCGTGGGCGCAGCTCGAGGCCTCCCTGCGGCGCGGGCCGGCCAGCCGCCGCGAGCCTCTGACGCATGAGGCCCACGCTCGCCTCCGCGATGTACCGGCTCACCGCCGAGGCCGCGACCGTCGAGCGGTTGGGGTCCGAGCCGTCGAGCAGCACCTGCACCTCGGCCGGCTCGCCTCGTTCGAGGGAGCGGGAGAAGCCCCACGGCACCACGATGGCCGCCGTCGCCTCGCCCGCCTCGAGGGCGTGCTGTGCCTGCTCTGGGCTCGTGGCGTCGGAACTCCTCATCAAGGTCCCGTCGGCCAACAGGCGACGCAGGTGCTCCCGGCTCTCGGACGTTTGATCCTGGTCGACGATGACCGTCGGCAGCCGGTCGACCTTGAAGTCGATGGCGTAGCCGAACACCAAGAGCTGCACCACCGGCGCGAAGGTGAGCATGAAGACCAACCGGCGGTCGCGCGCCGTCTGGAGCGTCTCCTTGCGGAGCACCGCCCACAGCTGGGTCCAGGTGTTGGGTCGCGTTCTCATGCGTCCTCCTTCAAGCGAGCTTCCGGCGGAACTTGGCCGTCGCCGCTGCGACGATGAAGAGGCCGAACAGCCCCATCGCCACCAGGTCGAACCACAGCTCCTCGAGCCCGGCCCCTTTGATCATCACGCCCCTCAGCGCGTGCACCATGTACCGGGCTGGAATGATGGAGGAGAAGAGCTGCAACACCCGCGGCATGTTCTCGATGGGGAAGACGAAGCCCGAGAGCAAGAGCGAAGGCAACAGCGAGCTGAGCGCGCCGGCCTGGGTTGCCACAAGCTGGTTCTTGGCGATGACCGAGATGAACAACCCTTGGCCGAGCATCGCCACCAAGAACAGGAAGCCCGCGCTGAACAAGAGCACCACGCTCCCGCGGATGGGCACGTCGAAGACCCAGGTGCCCACGGACAGCACCAGCAACATCTGCAACGCCCCGATGATGAGGTAGGGAATGAGCTTGCCCAAGATGATCTCCAGGCGGCCCACGGGCGAGGCGAAGAGCTGCTCCATCGACCCCCGCTCCCACTCGGTGGCGATGGCCAGGGCGGTGAGCATCACCGCGGCGATGGCCATCAGGTAGGCCGCCAGCCCCGGCACCAGGAACAGCGCCGAGCGGCCCTCGGGGTTGAAGCGCGTCGACACCTTCACCGACAGCGGCGGGGCTCCGGGGCTCGCGGCCAGGCGGGCACCCGTGCTCCGAACGACGGCCTCTGCCTTGGCCAGGAGTTGGTTGGCGGTGGGCCCATCTCGGCCATCCACGGCCAGCGCCAAGGCGACCCGCTCGCCTCGGAGCAGGTCACGCTCGGTGCCCCGGGGAATGGTGAGGATGCCCAAGGCCTTGCCGCGCAAGATGAGCTCGGTCGCGGCGGCCTCGGTGTTGTCGGCCCGGACCCGTTCCAGCTCGTTCGACGAATAGAAGTCGCGGGCGATCTGCCGGGAGAGCGCCGTGTCGTCGTTGTCCACCAGCGCCACGGGAATGTGGTCGATGTCGAAGCTGACGCCGTAGCCGAACAACAGCAGCATCACCACGGGCATCACCAGCGCCAGGTAGAGCGTGCGGGGGTCGCGGCGAATGTGCAGCGCCTCCTTTCCGGCGAGGGCCCCGACTCGAATGAAGAAGCGCCTCATGTGGAGATCTCCTGTCCGCGGCTCTCGCGTCGCACCACCGCGAGGAAGACGTCTTCCAGTGAGGGCTCGGAGTTCTCCACCTGGGCCAGAGGCGCGCCGCCGTGGCGCAGCACCTCCTCGAGGCGAACGGCGTCCCACACGCCGGGCTCGGTGCGGACGTGCAGCCCGGCGCCGAAGGGCTCCACCGCGCGCACTCCAGGCCTCGACCGGAGCTGCTCGGCCGCTCGGGTGAGCTCGGGCCCGCGCACCACGAAGAGTCGATCAGGCACGTTCTGCCGCTTGAGCTCAGCCGGAGTGTCCAGCGCCACCAGCCGACCGTCGACCATCAGCCCCACCCGGGCGCAGTACTCGGCCTCGTCGAGGTA
>PMBV01000477.1:3053-17311 GCA_003153055.1 Myxococcales bacterium | reverse complement strand
ATGAAGCTCGAGAACTGGCCGCCCAAGGCTCCGGTGGCTCCGCCTCCGGCTCCAGTGGGCGCACCCCGAGTCTAAGAACCGAGAACCAACAGGGTCGTACCGCCGTGGGCGTGGTGCCTACGGCGGAGCAAAACTGCCGATGTTGGCGGTTATGTCCATCCGGTACCTCGCACGGCCGGCTGGTTTCAGGAGCACGCAATGGAACACAAGGTCGGACACCGCAAGCTGCAGCGCACGACGGCACACCGGTTGGCCATGTTGAAGAACATGGTGACCTCGCTCATCGAGCACGAGCGCATTACGACGACCGTGCCGAAGGCCAAAGAAGCCCGCAAGCTCGCCGAGAAGGTGATCACCCTCGGTAAGAAGGGTGGCGTCCACAACGTTCGCCTTGCGCAGCGCATCGTCAAAGATCGCGTCCTTCTGCAGAAGCTCTTCGGTGAGCTGAAGGACCGTTACGCTTCGCGCCCAGGTGGGTACACGCGGCTGATGCGCGGCGGGTATCGCCGAGGCGACGCCGCCGAGATCGCGATCCTCGAACTGGTCGATCGGCCCGTTGCCGAGGCGGCTCCCGCTACCCCCGCTCCCGAGACGAAGTAGTCGCGCGAGTGGGGCCGGAGAGCAAACAGCACGCTGTGTCTTCGGCCACCTCTCTCCCCTGAATCATGGGCAGATGGGTGGCCGTCGAGTTTGGTGCGAAGGAGGGCCGACAGGACCCTCACTCCCGCTGAACCTCACCGCCCTTGAGCAGCACAGCGGCGCCCTCAGGCTCGGTCACCCGAACCTCGATCTCCGTGACTCGCATCGAGCTCGGGGCCCTGTTCCCCGAGGAGTCGAAGATGACGGCCGAGGAGATGGTCAAGCTGCCCGCCGCATCGAGCTGCGCCAGCGTGCTGCGGTAACGCCCGTTGACGAGAATCTCGACGTCCTGCCACAGCTCTCCGCTCTCATTCTTCACCATGTAGACGGGCGAGGAGGCATCGCCAGCCACGACCAAGTGGGCCCTGATGGTGTTGCGTGGCCCACTGGCGGGGCAGGCGACGCCGAATGCTCCGACGGCCGACGCGAGCCAGAGCACGAGAACCAGCGCCTTGTACTTGAAGAACCTGTCGGCGTTTTGGACGTCGTCGACCAGCTCGCCCACGATGGCGAAGGCGTTGAGCACCGCGTCGGCGGCCCGCTCCTTGAGCGCTCCCTGAGGGGCCTTGCGACTCGAGGGGCCCGTGGGCTGCGCCTGGGGCCGAGCGGCGTTGCGAACCGGCTGGATGCTCGGGGTCGAGCTCTTAGGCGGCCGCCCTGGCTCCTGAGCGCGCGAGGAGGGTGGGGGTGAGTCGGTCACCTGGGCAGTGTAGCGCCTTCAGCGGGCTTTGACCTGTGCGAGCGCTCGAGACGCCAGCGCATTCTCAGGCTGAAGCTCGAGGACCTTCTTGAGCCAGCGGGAGGCCTCCTGCGCGGCGGCGTCTCGGTCGACGCGGCTCTTCGAGGCCATGAATCTCTCGGTGTGCAGGACGCCCATCCGAAGCATGTAGACGACGTTCTCGGGGTCTTTCTCGAGCAGGGCCCGAAGCTCCTGGTCGCCGGCGGGCCAGTTCTGTTCCTTCTGGTACACCAGGGCGAGCTTCCCGCGCACCGGCAGATTCTCGGGGTCCAAGCTCTTGGCCACCTGGAACCTCTGGCGAGCCGAGAGGTAATCAAGCCGATCGAGCGCCAAGTCTCCCAGGCGAGCCCACGCCTCGTCGAGCACGGGGTTGAGGTCCACCGCCACCAGGAGGTGCTCCTCGGCAGCCTTGGCCTTCTGCCGCCCGAGGTAGAGCTGGGCGAGGTAGAGGTGGTTCTTGCCGTCGGAAGGTGCCCGTTCGATGGCGCTCTTGAGCTCATCGACTGCGCGGCCTGTGTCGTCGAGGCGGGCGTAGGCCAGCCCGAGCAGTGCGTGGACGGCGGCGAGATCGGGGTAGTCCTGGAGGAGCTCCTCCAGCACGACGATGGCTTCCTGGGGCACGTCGCCGACCTCGAGCCACTGGAGCGCCTTCTCGACCCGTGGGCGGGCATTCGAAGGCACCTCGGCGAAGGGATCGGTCAATTGCTCCATCAGCGATCGCGCGACCTTGACGTCGGAGACCGTGGGCATTCCCAGCACCGCGGCACGAATGGCACCCACGGCTCCCCGCGAATCGCCGGAGCGAGCCAGGGCCTTCGCCAGCGGGAGCTGCCACGAGGCGCGTTCGGGGGCCAGCGTCGTGGCTGTCTTGAGGGGCCCGAGGGAGGGCTCGTATTGCTCCGACTCGAGCAAGGCCAGCCCGAGGCGGTAGTGGAGCTCAGGTTCGGCGGGGTCGAGCTCGGCGGCGCGACGAAACTCGGAGACGGCCTGGGTCCCAGCCTCGGCCGCTCGGGAGAAGCGCACCAGCCCTTGCATGTAGTGAGAGGTGGAGGTGTCGACGGCCCTCAGCCGATCGAGCAGCGCCGACCCAGAGCCCGCTTGAACGTGGGCCTCGGCCACCATGCGGGCGAGCTGGAGATCCTGGGGATGCTCCGCGAAGAGGGACTCGAGGGTGGCGACCTGCCGGGCCCCCTCGCCGCGCTGGAGCGCCACCAGCGCTTCATCACGTTTCGAGAGCTGGTGCTCCGAGGAGTGGGTGGTGGCGAAGCACCCAGCGAGGCTCAGGGCCACTGCCGTCGAAGAGCCGAGCCTCACCCAGTTGCCTCCGCGCGGGAGGCGGCCTTGACGCTGGCACCGAGGCCACCGAGCGCCAGGTTCTGCTCGACCACGGCGTCACGAACCGCCTTGAGGAGCGCGTCTCGATCGTCACCGAACTGGGCGGGGTCGATGGGCTTGCCGATCAGCACGCGAATGGGCCCCGGGGTGATGTTCCAGGAGTTCTTCGGCATCAGCAGGCCCGAGCCTTCGATGGCCACCGGCACCAGGGGGACGCCGGCCTTCATCGCCAGGGCAAACGAGCCCTTCTTGAAGGGCATCACGTGTCTCGTCTCCGAGCGAGTCCCCTCGGGGAACACCGCGATGCTGATGCCTCCGCGAATCTGCGAGGCCGCCTTGTCCATCGAGGCGACCGCTTCGGTGTGCCTCGCGCGATCCACGAACACGAAGCGGGCGAGCCACATGTACCAGCCGATGAACGGCACGTACATCAGGGCCTTCTTGGCGACGAAGCGGAAGTCCGAGGGGATCGCGGCGAAGAGCGTGGGGATGTCGATGGTCGACTGGTGGTTCGACACGAAGATGTGAGGTCGATCGGAGATCACATTCTCGGCACCGATGACCTCCAGGCGCGCCCCCCCGGCCCAGAGCAACCCCCGAGCCCAGGGCCCCTTGACGAACCGCATCGAGGCCGAGCGGTCGAGCGTCACCAGCATGGCGATGCACACCACCGGAAAGTAGATCGACGTCCAAACCACGGCGAAGACGATACAGAAGAGGTTCCTGAGCATTGGTTACTTGGCGAGCAAGGGCTGAAGGTCGGGCGAGTCGTGCAAGAAGTCAAAGGCGGGGTCGGCTGCCACGGCCGCGGCGTCCCAGGCTGGCCCCTGCGCTGCCCTGGTGGCCCTCAGGTGCAACAGCACGTCGGCGGCCCGACCCTGTGCCGCCGCGACCCGAGCCATGCCGTACCGAGCGAAGGGCGCGGAGAGACGCTCGAGGCCCTCGAGTGTCGCCTGGGCTTCGGCGAAGCGTCGATCGAGCACCAGCGCGGCTCCCTTGAGGTAGGTCGCCTCCGTGGAGCGATCGTCCTTGAGCTCGAGGAGTGCCTGCGCGCCGTCTCCGGCCTGCCCCCGGGCGATCAGGGCTCTCGCTCGGAGCAGCCGGGTCTCGGGCTGGGGGGCGAGGGGCGCCAGCAGGTCGAGGGCCGCGGAGGCGTCGCCCTCACCGAGCGTGAGGCGAGCCAGGCCGACCCGGGCGCCGGCATTGTCACCGTCGTGGGCGAGCACCGTGGTGTATTCGGAACGAGCGGCCGGCAGGTCGTGGAGGGTGGCCAGCACATTCGCCAGGAGCACGCGGGCCCTGACGTCGCGAGGGTGGGCCTCGAGCGCCGCCGCGTAGGCCGAGCGGGCCTCCTCCAGCCGACCAGCCTGAGCAGCTCGGTTGCCTTCGCGCACGTGCCTCTCGCCGCCATCGAGGCAGGCGCCCAACAGCAGGGAGAAGAGCAAGGCACGTCGCGCCACGGGGTGCGGCTTTACCATGACGGGCGCCGGGCGACACGTCGCTGCCGAAACTGCATCACTTCCCGCGATCGCTGGAGTAGGAGAGCATCACGTGCCCCTCAAGTTCATCGCCATCGCGGGCAACATCGGCGCAGGAAAGACCGAGCTCACCTCGTTTCTGTGCAGTCGGTACGGCGTGTCGGCGTTCTACGAACCGAACGATCAAAACCCCTACTTGGCGGACTTTTATCGAGACATGAAGACCTGGGCGTTCAAGAGCCAGCTCTTCTTCCTGACCCACAAGCTCCGGCTCCATCGGGCACTGGAGCGCGAGCCCGGCACGGCGATTCAGGATCGAACCATCTACGAGGACGCCGAGATCTTCGCCAAAAACCTCCACCTTCAGCGGACCATCGACAAGCGTGACTGGCAGACCTACTGGGAGCTGTACGAGACGATTGCCCAGAGTCTGCGACCGCCTGATCTGATGATCTACCTCCGCTGCCCGGTGAAGATCTTGAAGGAGCGGATCAGGCTCCGGGGCCGAAAGATGGAGCAGGGCATTCGGGCTCGGTACCTCACCCGCCTCAATGGCTTGTATGAAGATTGGATCAGCCGGTACACCATGAGCCCGGTGCTGGTGTTGCCCACCAATACGCTGGATTACTTGACCAACCTGGTCGACCGGGTCGACCTCCTTCGACAGATCGAGAAGCACCTGTGAGCACGCTGCGCGAGACCTACATCGTCGCCACCGAGAAGACCGCGCCCATCGAGCGCGAGGCCGTCACCCGGGCCTTCGAGTCAGACGACGTGACCCTGGTCTTCGACGAGGAGGGGGTTCTCTTTTCGGTGCGAGCCGATAGCTCGAGGGTCGACGTCAAGTTCGAGTCGAGGTTCGAGCCCCTGGGGTGGACGCCCGATCTCCTCAGCGGCACGCCCGAGCTTCGCGAGAAGCTGAAGGAGGCGCGCGGCTTCTACCGGGTCTCCTTCGAGCCGGGCCAGCCGCAACCCTCGGTGGCGGTGTTCGAGGCCTTGTGGACGGTGCGGCTCCTCGTCGAGCTGGTCGAGGGCGTGGCCATCGACGTGACGGCCTTCAAGCTCCACTCTCCTCAGGACATCGAGGAGATCACCGAGCTCGACTTCGACATTCGAGATCACGTGACGATTCACGCGATGGAGTTCGGCGAGGGCGGGAGGATGTGGGTGCACACCCATGGGCTGTCGAAGTTCAAGAGCCCAGAGGTCGAGATGTTCGCGATCGCCGAGGACGACCTCCCGGCGGCCGAGACGTTTTTCCACGAGCTGTGCACCGATCTCTCCTTCGGGCAGGGGCCGCAGGTACGTCAGGTGGTCTCGACCAGCGTCGGGCGCGCCTTCACCCTGGTCCCCGCCGAGGAGGGCCGGACGACCCTCTACGGCAACAGCGACCCCGAGGCCTTCGAGGGGCACGAGTCGACCTTCCTCACCGTCGTCACCGACGAGGGAAAGCACGCGATGGGTGAGATCCTGGTGCACTACCGCGATCGCTTCGAGGAGGAGAGCGAAGCGGAGGCCCGCTCGCTCCAGCAGATGGCCGAGCGCCTCCTTTCCTCGTTCAAGGCCCGGTTTCAGCGTCGAGGCCTGATGGAGCCGCTCACCTTCCAGGTGCGCGCCCCTTTCGAAGTGCACCCCGACGGAGAGAAGGGCGAGGTGAGCGAGGAGCTGCTGTGGGTCGAGGTGGTGCAGTGGGACGAGGGGAGCTTGCTGGGCCGGCTGGTCGACGGCGGTCAGAGCTCGACGGAGTGGCGCAAGGGCTCCCACGTCGAGGTGGACGACAGCCAGGTCAACGCCCTGGGGTTGAGCCGAGAGGGTCGAACGCTCGACCCGGAGGAAATGGAGGCCTTGCTCCAGGCGGAGCGACCGGCGTAGCGGGAGAACCTACCGATGGCAGCTCTGCTCCTCCTCACAGGCCCGCAAGCTGGTCGCCGCCACGAGGTGGCAGGTGACGTGCTCATCGGGCGCAGCCCCTCGTGCACGATCGCGCTCGAAGACTCGAAGGTGTCACGGCGCCACGTGCGCCTGTCGATCGAGGACGGCCAGGCGCGGGTGACCGACCTGGGGTCCCGCAACGGGACCCTGGTCAACGGCGAGAAGCTCGACGGCGAGTTGATGCTGTTGCCCGGCGATCGGCTGCAGATCGGTGAGTCGACGGTCGTCTTCGAGCCCTCGAGCGCCGCGTCGCTGTCCGATCGCGAGGCTGAGGGCGAGGTTCATGGCGCTCCGGTCGAGGAGCTGATCGACGTCGCGGGCCCGGCGGCCGGGCTCTACAACGCTGGCGTCGCGCTGATCTCGGCGACCAGCGAGGCCATGGTGCTCCGGCGGGCGGCCGACGAGCTGGGGCGAGCGGTCAACGCCGAGAAGGCCGCGGCCATGATGGGCGGCTCAGACGGGCTGAGGACCGCCGCGGTGACAGGCGCCCAATCAGTGGAGGTGCCCCGGTTTCTCCTCCGAGGGGCGCTGGAGCGGAAGGAGGCGGGGCGGGTGCGCGGGGTGCTGTGCGCTCCCCTGATCGCCTCGGGTGGAGCCCCCTTCGGGATCCTCTACGCGGAGCGCCCCGAGCCCTTCGGTGTCGAAGAGCTCAAGGTCATCGCCGCGCTGGGTCGGCTGGCCGGAGAAGCGGTGACGTCAGTGCGAGCGCGGGCCGACGCGTCCGCCCCGCTGGTGACCCTGGTGGGGAGCTCTCGGCCATTCCGCAAGAGCGTCGAGGTCGCTCGTCGGGCCGCCGCGAGCGCCGAGAGCGTGGTGCTGGTCGGTGAGACCGGCTCGGGTCGGCTGCACTTCGCGCGCTACATTCACACCCGATCGGCTCGGGCGCTGGGTCCCTTCGTGGTGGTCGACTGTCGACTGCCAACCGCTCAGGTCGAGGAGCTGCTCTTCGGGCGGACCAGTGCTCCTGGCGTGCCGCCTCGAGCGTCAGCCCTGCTCCAGGCTGATCGTGGCTCGCTCTTGCTTCGCTCTCTCGAGCTCTTGCCGCGGTCGCTCGCCGAGCGCCTCGGCCGCTTCGTCAGCCGGAAGGTGGCGCCAGCGCCCCAGGGAGGCGAGGAGCAGGTGGACGTGCGAGTGCTGGTGACCGCGTCTGCGCCGGTGACGAAGCTCATCGCCAAGGGAGTCCTCGATCCAGAGCTCGCCCGGGCGCTGACAGGCATGGAGCTCGAGGCCGTCGCGGTGCGCGATCGAAAGCCAGACGTGCTCCAGCTCCTCGAGCACTTCGCCCAGGAGCGCTCACGGGCCGCCCAGAAGGCCAGCCCTACGCTGTCTCCAGACGCGCGGCGGCTCGTGCTCGACTACCAGTGGCCGGGAAACGTGAGCGAGGTACGAGGCGTGGCCGAGCGCCTGTCGTTGCTCTACGCGGGGCTCGAGGTCTCGGCGCTCCAGCTGCCGCTCGAGATTCAGGAGGGCCAGGGGCTCGAGAAGCCAACGCTGGCTCAGCGCATCGCGAGGCTCGAGCGCGACGCGATCAGCGAGGCGCTTCGCGAGGCGCGGGGCAAGAAGATCCGCGCCGCCGCGCTGTTGGGCATCTCTCGGCCGACTTTGGACAAGAAGATCGAAGAGTTCCATCTGGTAGTGGAGAAGAGGCGAGCTTGAAACTGCGCTATTCCGCGGAGGTAGCAGCCGCCCGGCGAACGTTGAAGCCGATGGTGGCCCTCGAGACATCGGTCTTGGCTCAGGGGCTCCCCATGCCGCACAACCTCGAGGCCGCCCGTCGCTGTGCCGCGGCGGTCCGTGAGGTCGGTGCCGTGCCGGTGATGATGGCGGTCATCAATGGGCAGCCCCGCGCGGGGCTCGAAGAAGACGATCTCAAGGTGCTGACGGAGGGCGAGGGCCTGATGAAGCTGGGGTCCCGAGACCTGTCGATCGCGGTCGCCTTCCGCCGCACCGGAGGGACGACGGTGAGCGCGACCTGTGAGATGGCCAGCGCCGCGGGCATCGCTGTCTTCGCCACCGGAGGGCTCGGGGGGGTGCACCGAGGCGCCGAGGTGGACTTCGATGTCTCGCAGGATCTGCTCGCGTTGGCCCGCTGGCCCGTCGCCGTGGTGTGCGCGGGGGCGAAGTCGGTGCTCGATCTCCCCAAGACCATGGAGCTGCTCGAGACCTTGGGGGTTCCGGTGGTGGGCGTGGGCACCGACGAGCTCCCTGGCTTCTACACTCGAGAGACTGGCCTTCGACTCGAGCATCGGGTCGACACCGCGGAACAGGGGGCGGCGATCATCCGGGCGCGGCGTGAGCTCGGTCAGGGAGGGGTGGTGTTCGCCTTGCCTCCTCCCAAGGCCACGGCGCTGAAGCGGGCGGAGGTTGAGAAACACGTCAAGGCCGCCCTCGCGGTGGCTCGGAAGAAGCGAATCACCGGCAAAGCGGTGACGCCTTTTCTCCTCTCCGAGCTCGGTCGTCGCACCAAGGGGAGAGCGCTCAAGGCGAACCTCGCCCTCCTCGAGCACAACGCCTCCTTCGCAGCGAAGCTCGCGTTGAGCCTCGGGTGGAAGTGACGTGGATCGGGCTCTGTCGGCTCCAGGCAAGTTGTTCGTGTCGGGTGAATACGCGGTGCTCTGGGGCGGGACGGCCCGAGTGCTCGCGGTGGGGCAGCGGGTCGCGGCGTTGTGCCGCCGCCGAGGTGACCGGCGGGTCGAGATCGTCCTCGAGTCGGGGCGGCTGGCAGGAGAGAGCACCCCCGCGGGGGTCCACTGGGAGGGGCTGGTGGACGCTCCCTTTCACTTCGTCGCCCGCGCCATCGATCTCGCCCTTCGAGCGATCGGTCGGGAGACCACCGGCTTCACCGTCGCCTTTGGTACGTCACCGACCAGCGGGGGCCACAAGCTCGGTCTGGGGAGCAGTGCCCGGGCTGTCGTGCTCGCCTCGGAGGCCGTTCGCTGGGCGACCGAGGGTTCGTTCGACAGCCTCAAGCTCGCCCTGACCGCTCACGCCGAGGCCCAGGGTGGAAAGGGCAGTGGCGGAGACGTGGCGGCTTCGTTTTGCGGAGGGTTTGTCCGCTATCGGCGTTTCGAGGTCGGTCCGCTGATCGAGGCGAGCGTCGCCGGGGCCCTGGGTACCGCCCTGGCGCAGGCTCCAGCGGTCGATGTGCTCCGCCTGGGCAAGCCCGAGCTCCCGCTCCTGTACGCCTTCAGTGGGGAGAGCGCGTCGACCGTGAAGCTCGTGGGGCAGGTGGAGGCTCGTCGCACGGCCCATCAGAGGGCCGCCTTCGTCAGCGCCAGCGACGCCCTCGGCGATGCCCTGGAGCAAGGGCTGGTGCGGGGCGATTTCGCCGCCGTGCGTGGCGCCACCGTCGAGCTTCAGCGGCTGCTGGCCGACTTCGCTCCCGCGCCCAGCGCGCCCCTCGACAGACTGCTCGCCATCGCAGAGGGCCAAGGGTGCACAGGCAAGCAGAGCGGTGCCGGAGGAGGCGATGGTTGTCTGCTGGTTGCTCCAGATCATGAATCTGCCGAGCGACTTCTGGGGGCATTCCAGTCTCGCGGGATCATCGCGGGAAGAATCGAGTGGGCCGCTGGTCTTCGAGCGGAACCCAGAGGGGAGCCACCACTCATACATTGGGTGTGAATTCGCCGAATGGGTCTTATCCTTCTGCGAGGGGTCGCGGTCGAACCATGGACAGCACACGCTTCTCGCTGTTGCGACGAAGAGCGATGGAAGCGCTCGGGTCAAGTCCCGAAGGAACGGCTGCGCTCGAAGAGCTGCGGGTGATCGAGGTCGAGTTCAAGCTGCAGGCGGAGGAGCTCCAGCGGGCGCAGGTGGCCACCGAAGCAGCCAAGCACCGGTACGAGCACTTGTTCAAGAGCGCGCCGGTGGGGCTGGTGGTGCTCGATTCGATTCAGCTCATCTTGGAGGCCAACGTGGCGGCCGCCGAGTTCCTCCGCGCACCGGCGAGGCTCCTGTTCGGCGTCCCCTTCTCGCAGTTCCTCCCCGCTGCCGACCTCCCGAAATGGGCGCTCTTTCTCCAGCGATCGCTCCCCGCCGAGTTCTCGATTCGGCGCTGGGGTGGAGAGCGCGGCTGGGCCCGCCTCCGGCTGCTCAAGCTCGACGACGAGTCGCTGCTGCTGGCCATCGAAGACATCACTGATCTGCGTGGGGCGCTGGGTGATCGAATCCAGCAGGCCGAGCCCTTCACCGGGCTCTTTCGCGCGATGGCCGAGCCGGCGATGATCGTCGATGATCGAAACCGGCGGCTGGTGGAGGTCACCGATGGTCTGTGTGAGCTGACAGGGCACAGCCGCTCCGAGCTGCTCGAGCGCAAGGCCGAGGAGCTGTTCTCGCCAGGAGACCGAGGGCGGGCGAGCCTGGTCATCGAGCAGCTGGCCAGTCGGTCGAGCTCCGTGGTGACGCAGCTGGGGCTCTTGGCGCCGCGATCCGAAGCGGTGCCCGTCGAGCTCCTGGCATCGCGAGGGGGAGAAGGGACGTTGGTGTTGATCTCCATGCGCGACCTCCGGCTCACCGCGGATCACGGGCTCGAACGGGCCAAGGTCAGTGGCATGCTGCACGAGGCTGAGCGCCTCGGCACCGTCGCCCGCCTCGCTGGTGGAGTGGCCCACGATCTCAACAACATGTTGGCCGCCATGGGCTCGACCCTCGACGGGCTGCGCACGGAGATCCGCGCAGGGGGGAGCGTCGCGGCCAACGAGGCCGTCGACGACATCAGCCGGGCGACCACCTACGGCACGGAGGTGGTGCAGAGCCTGCTCCGCCTCTCTCGAGACGGGGCGGTGGAGAAGGCGTGCTTCGACCTCCGAGACGTGGTGCGGGACGCGGTGCGGTTGCTGGAGCGTGCCCTGCCAGTGCAAGTTCGGATCACGCTGTCGCTTCCAGAGGTGCCCTGCATCATCGAGGGGGAACGGAGCGAGTGGGAACGGGCGATCATCAATCTCGGCGTCAATGGCAGCGACGCGATGCCGGGGGGTGGTGGGCTCGACATTCACCTGGAGCGGGGCGTGGCGGAGTTCCACCTCGTCGTCCGAGACACAGGTGCGGGCATGTCCGAGGAGGTGCGCCGACGGGCCGCCGACCCGTTCTTCACCACCAAGGAGCTGGGCAAAGGTACGGGGCTGGGGCTTTCGCAGGTGGCCCAGGCAGTGCGGGCCCACGAGGGGTCCATTCGCCTCGAATCGGAGCTCGGTCGTGGGTCCGAGGTGGTGCTCACCGTGCCGGCGTCGAAGCCCGAGCCGGTCGCGGCGCGCTCCCCAGCAGCTCCTCTGGCGATCCGGCGAGTGTTGCTCGTCGAAGATGAGCCCATCGTTCGTAAGTCCCTGGCCCGGCAGCTCAAGCACTTGGGCTTCGAGGTGTTGGCTGTTGGCTCGGGTGCCGAGGCCTTGGTTCAGCTGGAGGCCCAGCTTCCCGAGGTGGTGCTGAGCGATCTGGCCATGCCTGGGATGGACGGGCTGACCCTCGCCCGCAGGTTGCGCGAGAAGCACCCGACGCTGCCCATCATCATCATGTCGGGGAACGTACCCGAGGAGCTCCAGCCGCAGCTCGTCGCCCTCCAGATCGGCCGCCTTGATAAGCCGTTCGGCGAGGCTGAGCTCCGGCACGCGCTGGGCCAGCTCGTCAGCAGGTAGGGACGAGTCTAGGTACAGTTTGTTCGGCAATTCCGACACGTGTTGGTAGGCCCAGCGCAACGTATGGGCTTTGTGCTTTGTCGGTGCCTCAGGCGCCCTCAAGGCCCCTGCGCTGCGCTTGGCCTACGAATACGTGTCGGAATCTCCACACAACCTGTGCCGAGACCTAGCACTCGCAGCTGACCTCGCTCGAGGTGCTGAGACGAATGCACTCCAGTCGGCACGCCCCCAGTGGCCTCAACGTCAGCACCCGGGTGGCCGTGCACGCCGTCGCCGGCAGCCAGAGGGGGCCGGAGGGACACTCGGCCATTCCGGGGAAGCGCTGCTCCAGCAAGACGCCGCCGTCGGTGGAGGCCCGAAGGCTGCCGAACAGGCCACACCCCGACTCCGCCCCCAACTGGACGTTGTCGTCGAGCGCGGGCAGGTGGAGCAGCCGGGTGCTGTCGAGGGCCCCGCCGTCGCGCAGGGGGCCGTATTGAACCGACTGCGCCACGGTCAGCACCAGCGAGCCATCGGCGCGAGTGGCGAGGAACTGAACCCCGCCGTCGCCCGACACTCGAGCTGGGGCACAGCTGTCGCTCGAGGTGACGACTTCCACTTGCACGAGCTGTCCGTCGAGTTGCTCGGTCACCGTGTCGACGCAGGCCGTGACGGCGAGCAGCAGGGGCAAGATCTGGCGCATGGGCCTCAAGGAAAGAAAACGGGGGAACCGACTCATCGCCGGTTCCCCCACTTGTGCCCAGGAGAGGACTCGAACCTCCACGCTGTTGCCAGCACTAGACCCTGAATCTAGCGCGTCTACCAATTCCGCCACCTGGGCGAAGCGAGCGCGCTTGTACGGAAGCGCGCCCTGCCTGTCAACGACGGAAACCTCACCGCCTCCCTGACCGGCCCGAACCTAGCTGAAGCTGCCAGGAGGCCAGGTACCGGCGGCCTCGAGTGAGCGGCGGAGATCAGGGTTCTCGTCCATGAAGGCCCGCAGCGACTCCTCGGTAATCCACACCTCGAGGTCCTCCGCGCCTACCTTGGCCTGGCAGGCCAGCCGCGAGACTGGCCGAACGTCGAAGGCCTGGTCGAGGCGATCCATCTCCTCGTCCTCTTGCTCGGAGAGCGACTCGAGGCCCCGCCGCACCCACACATGGCACGTCGAGCAAGCACAGGCCCCGCCGCAGGAGTGGCCCACCTGGGCGCCTCCTCGCTCGGCCGCCTCGAGCAGGGTCTCGTCTGGCGCGGCTTCTACCTGCACCTCGGCCAGGGGGCTCTTGAACGTCACGCGGGGCATTCCTTAGAAATCCTCCATTCGGTGGCCCACGGCTGCCTCGGCAATGGCTCGGTTCATGATTCGCTCGACGAAGGCTTTGGCCAGCGTATCGACACCTTGAATCGCGGCCTTGAGCGTCTCGTGATTGGTGGTCGATGCCTTCATCGATTCGAGGTCGGCGAGACCACGCTCGAGCTCGGCCCGCTCGGCGGGGCTCAACAGGTCGCCGTTCTGTACGAGCTGTTTTCGAGCATCGAGGAGCATGCGTCTCGCCTCGACCTGCTGCTCGACCAAGAGACGATTCTGAACGTCTTCTTCGGCGTGGTCGATGGAGTCGAGGAGCATCTGCTCGATCTCCTCGTCGGTCAGCCCGTGGGTCGGCTTGACGGTGATCTTTTGCTCCACGCCGGTGGAGAGCTCCTTGGCGCTCACCGACAAGATGCCATCGGCGTCCACCCGGAAGGTCACCTGCACCCGGCCCAGACCAGCGCCGAGCGGGGGAATGCCCGAGAGGCGGAACCGGGCCAGCGAACGGCAGTCCTTCACCAGCTCGCGCTCGCCCTGCACCACGTGAATGTCCATGCCGGTCTGACCGTCTTGGAACGTGGTGAAGATCTGCGCCTGGGCCGTGGGAATGCTCGAGTTGCGGGGAATGACTTTCTCGGCCACCCCGCCCATCGTCTCCAGCCCCAGCGAGAGGGGAATGACGTCGAGGAGCAACACCTCGTCTTGGCGAGCCTCATTGGTGAGGAGGTCGGCCTGGATCGCCGCGCCCATCGCAACCACTTGGTCTGGGTCGATATCGGCCAGGGGCTGCTGCCCGAACAGCTCGGCGACGTAGGCGCGGACCGCGGGAACTCGCGTCGAGCCGCCGACCAGGACGACGCCCTTCACGTCGGCGGGGGTCACGCCCGCGTCCTTGAGCGCCCGCTTGACCGCCACTCCCGTCTTCTTGAGCCAGGGGCTGATCCAGGCCTCGAAGTCGGCCCGGCTGACGGCCACCGTGTGGCCCTCGAACCCGACGTCGGTTCGGTCGACGGTGGTGAGGGCCTCCTTGGCTGCCCGGGCCAGCAAGAGCAACGTGGCCACCTGCGAGTGGTTGGGCCGCTCCAGCCCGAGCTGAGCGACCACCTTCTCGACGATGGCGCGATCGAAATCATCGCCGCCCAGCGCGGAGTCGCCTCCCACGGCCTTGACCTGAAAGACTCCGTCGACCAGCTCGAGCACCGAGATGTCGAAGGTGC
>PMBV01000477.1:0-3028 GCA_003153055.1 Myxococcales bacterium | reverse complement strand
GCCGGCACGGTGATGACCGCGCGCTCGACCTTTCCCGCGAAGTGCGCCTCGGCTCTGCGCTTGAGGTGCCGGAGGATCTCCCCCGAGACCTCGATGGGCGTGACCGGCTGCCCACCAGCCACGTTGAAGCGCACGATGCCCGTGCCCTCAGCGAAGGCGTAGGCGCCGAGCTTGGTCGTCTCCACATCACCCAACGACTTGCCCATGAAGCGCTTGACCGACTTGATGGTGTCGGTGGGGTGGCTGGCGAGGTGCTCGACGGCGGGCCGGCCCACCTCGACGTGCCCGTCTTGGGCGTAGTGCACCACCGAGGGCAACAGCGTGGTGCCTCCATCGTCGATGGCAATGCACCGCGTCTTCCCCTGGATGACGGCGGCGACGAGGGAGTTGGTGGTACCGAGATCGATCCCCACCACCGAGCCCTCAGGCTTCATGGGGTCGTGGATCTGCAAAAAACCCTTCACGAGGTGAGCTCCTCCTCGAAGGCATCGACCTCTTCGAGGAACCGAGAGTAGTACTTGAGGCGCCCCAGCTCGGCGGCCGCCTCTTTGACATCGTGTGCCCGAAGCGCGGCCTGGGCCTTCTCGAGCGCCCGATCGAGCTCTCCCTTGACGGCCTTGCCCAAGGTCGTGGCGCCGTCGAGGTCGCGGCGCTGCTTGATGACCTCGAGGGCCTCGCGACGCTCGAGGATGTCCTCCAAGAACGCCATGGGGAGCGCGTGCCGATCGGCTGCCCCTTCGCTCTCGAGATCGACACCGTTCAACTTGAGGAGGTAGTAGGCGCGCCGGACCGGGTCGCGGAGCGTCTTGATCGCGTCGTTCAGCGTGGCGCTCGCCTCGGCCGCTCTGCGCCGGGTAGCCGCGTCGGCCTGGGTCAGGCGATCAGGGTGCACCTCAAGCGACAGGTCCCGGTGGCGCTGCTCCAAGGCTTTGACGTCGACGTCTACAGCGGGGGTGAGGCCGAAGAGCTCAAAGTGATTCATGAGGTCGGTCGAAGGGGCGCGCGCGGTCGCGTCAAACGGTGAACGACTCACCGCAGCCGCAGGAGGCCTTCTCGTTGGGGTTCTTGAGCTTGAAGCCCGCCGCGACGAGGGTCTCCTCGTACACCAGCTCGGTCCCCATGAGGTACAGGTAGCTCTTGGGGTCGACGAAGACGCGCACGCCCTCGCGCTCGAACACCTTGTCGCGCTCCTTGGGCTGCTCGGTCCACTCCATGTGGTAGGCGAGGCCAGAGCACCCACCGCCGCGCACGGCCAGTCGGAGCCCCGCGTTGGGGGTGTTGCGCTCGCCCAGGAGGCGTCTCAGGCGCTCGACGGCCGAGTCGCTCAAGGAGACGCCACGGCTGGTGGGCTTGCCCACGGGAACGGCAGGAACGGTGTCGGCGTTGGGAGAGATGGCGGACATTGGAGCCTTCGTCGGGTTCAAGGGCCTGGCGTCTTCTACGGAGCGGCGGTGTCGGTCGATGGAGCCGAAGGTTGGGCAGGCGTCTGGCGCTTGGCCCGCTTCTCCTGGAAGTCTTTGATGGCCGCCTTGATGGCGTCTTCGGCCAGCACCGAGCAGTGGATCTTCACCGGTGGGAGTGACAGCTCCTGGGCGATCTCTTTGTTGGTGATCTTCTTGGCGTCCTCCACCGTCTTCCCCTTCACCCATTCGGTGACCAGGGACGACGAGGCGATGGCTGAGCCGCAGCCGAAGGTCTTGAACTTGGCGTCTTGGATGACGCCGTCGTCGCCGATCTTGAGCTGCAACCGCATCACGTCGCCGCAGGCCGGAGCGCCGACCAGCCCGGTGCCGACGTTGGGGTCGTCTTTGTCGAGGGAGCCCACGTTCCGCGAGTGCTCGAAGTGCTCGATGACTTTGTCGCTGTATGCCATGGGAACTTGTCTCCTTCTCTAGTGGGCCGCCCACTGAATCGACTTCAGATCGATACCTTCTTTTGCCATCTCGTACAGCGGGCTCATCAGCCGCAGCTTGGAGACGGCTTGGGAGACGAGGTCGACGACGTAATCGACTTCAGCCTCCGTATTGAACCGCCCCAGCCCGAAGCGAATCGACGAGTGGGCCATGTCTTCCTCGATGCCCAGGGCGCGAAGCACGTACGACGGCTCGAGGGAGGCCGAGGTGCACGCCGACCCCGACGACACGGCCACGTCTTTGATGGCCATCATCAGGGCCTCTCCCTCGACGTAGGCGAAGGAGACGTTGAGGTTGCCGGGCACCCGGTGCTCGCTGGAGCCGTTCACGTAGATCATGTCGAGCCGGCTCGAGAGGCCCTTCCACAGGCGCTCCCGCAGCGCTGTCAGCTGGGCGCCCTCGGCGTTGAGCTCCTTCGAGGCCAGCTCGGCAGCCGCTCCGAAGCCGACGATGCCTGGAACGTTGAGGGTG
The DNA here is from genome assembly GCA_003153055.1 of Myxococcales bacterium. Next base: position 644 of record PMBV01000477.1, on the reverse strand, counting down.
CCGCTCCGCATGCCTCGCTCGTGACCGCCACCGTCGATGAGGGGCGCGAGACGAACCCGCGGCTTCCTCCGCACGTAGAGGGCTCCGACGCCTTTGGGGCCGTACATCTTGTGGGCCGAGAGAGACACCAGGTCCGCCTTGGCGTCGTCGACCCGGAACGGCACCTTGCCGGCTCCCTGCACCGCGTCGGTGTGGAAGAGCACACCGCGCTCGCGACACAGCTTGCCGATCTCGTTGACCGGCTGAACCACGCCGATCTCGTTGTTGGCCAACATCACCGAGACGAGCACCGTCTTGTCGGTGATGGCGTTGGCCAGCTCGGTCAGGTCGACGAGGCCGTCCTTCTTCGGAGTCAGGTACGTCACCCGGGCTCCGACGCGCAGCCGCTCGATCCACCGCGCGAGGACCGTGTCAGTGTCGAGGCCGTGCTTGATTTCGAGGGTGCTCACCTCGTCGGCCGACACGTCGCGCCCCGTCAGCTCCATCAGCCGCTGCACCTTGAGCTCTTCGATTCGCTCCTGGCGCTGGTGCTCGAGCCGCTTACAGGTGTCGAGCACTGCCTTGTGCTCGGTCGACACGGTGATGATGTGATCACCCTTGTCTTTGTAGAATTCCACCACGCCCTTGATGGCGAGGTTGTTCGA
>PMBV01000564.1 GCA_003153055.1 Myxococcales bacterium | reverse complement strand
GAAGCGGTTGTAGAAGAGGCCGAGGTCCTCGTCGAAGAAGTGCCCGGCGAAGCGGAGGCGGGTGGGACACGGAGGGGCGCCATCGTCGAACTCCCCGAAGGCGTCGCTACCGGCATCCTCCCAGACGACGTCGCCCAGTGAGTCCTCGACTCGCACGGGCATGCCGTTGGGCGCGGTGAAGAGGTAGAAGGCTCGACCCGACTCTGGAGTGGCCGACTCGCTGTCGTAGTCGAGCCACATGAAGGGGACGAGGGCGTCCTCATTCGGGTAGACGTAGAGGCGCAGCTTGCCGTCGGGGAAGCGCTCCGCGGCGAGCCGGTCATCATCCCAGAAGAAGTCGGTGCGGGCTCCGCCGTACTCGCGCCAGAGCCGACGGCCGAGGCCGTCATAGGCCGCGCGCCACACCTCGGGTCGGTCACTGAAGCGGACCTCCGTCAGCATGTCCTGGCTGTCGTAGAGGTACTGCGTCACCCGCCCGTTGGGCTGCTCCAAGCGGGCACGTCGGCCACGGCTGTCGCTCGAGAGGCGGAGGAAGTCAGCGTAGGCCGCGAGGTTGCCGTCGCCGTACTCGATGAGGAAGTGCCGCGAGGAGCGGGTGAGGTTGCCGGCCGCGTCGTACGTGTAGACGCGCTCGCCCTTGGCGTCCTGCTGAGCCACCAGGCGGTTGTCCTCGTCGTAGCGGTACACTCGGCCACGGCCGTTGCCGTCGACGCTGAAGAGCAACTCGCCAGCAGCGTTGTAGCGGTAGGAGGCCGCCCAGAAGGGCTCATGCTCCGGGTGGGCCGCCCACCAACAGGCCCGGGCGAGCAGCCTGTCCTCGGCGTCGAAGGCCAGGGCCTCGCACGTCCCGTTGCCATTCTCCCGCACCACGCCGGCCTCACTGGGCCGAAACGCATGGGAGGCCCCGTCGGGAGTGGTGATGCGGACGCCAGGCCCACCGGCGTGCTGGTAGTGGACGGTGAAGCGCTCGAAGTAGGTGGTGCGCGCCAGACGAGTGGAGGCGTCGTAGCGATGGGTGACGCCCTTGCCGTCGCGGAAGTCCTGGAGGATGCGGCCCTCGAGGTGACGCTGGGCCACCTGATGGAGGACGGAGGACGCGTCGGTGAAGTTGCCCTGGGCGTCGTAGTCGTAGGTGTAGCGCTCTCCACTCGAGAGCTCGCTCAGGACGTGGAGCCCATGCGGGCCCGTCTTGTGCTTCACCAGCGCGTGGCCGTCGCCGTCCTGCTCCTCGACGATGGCGTCGAAGGCGTTGTAGAGGTACCGCCGGAACAGGCCCCCGAAGCGGTGGATTTCATGGAGCCGGTGCCGGAGGTCCCGCACATACTCGGTGCGATTCCCGTTGGCGTCGACGACGGCTCGCCACTTCTCGCGATGGGTGTACTCGTACCGCGTGGTGTGGCCGAGGGGGCTCGTCTCGGCGGCCAGCAGGTTCCACGACGAATACTTGCGAGTCTTCCACCCGCGTCGCTCCTCCTCGGTCGGGGGCCCAGACAGCGTGCTGCCCCAGCGCTCGCCGATGGTGTTGCCCTCGGCGTCATAGAGGTACTGGCGCAGACTCCCATCCCATGCGGGCTGCTCGAGGACGCGTCCCATGGCGTCTCTCGTCGGCAGGGAGTCCTCGACGGCGGATGGTGTCGCCCGGCGCCGCGCGGTGGTCAGCGCCTGGCTCACCACTGAGGGTAGGAGCACCATGCCCGGCTCGAGGGCCCCCAGTGGCCGGCCCAGCAGGTAGCCCTTGGGCGTCTCAGGGCCATCGTGTGCCAGCGGGTTGGGGTTCGGCTCCTCGTCTTCCGGCGGCACCAGGTGCCCAAGCCCATCGAGGCGGCCGTAGTGCTTCCCGCTCTCGTCATACATCCACGAGTACGTGTTGCCGCCAGGCATGACTTGCTTGACGACTCGCCCGCTCTCGTCCTTCAGGTACTGCAGCACGCCCCCGTCCGGGCCGATGAGGTGAGAGATGCTCCCGTCCGGGTAGTGCTTGAAAGTCCACGTGCCGCCGTCGGGCTCAGTGAAGGCGGACCAGGTGCCTTGGTACTTCGCCTCGATGCCCCACAGCCCGTCATCGCCGTGGGACTTGATGCACCGCCCACTGGCCTCGTCGTAGTACCAATGGAAGCTGTAGCCCCGCCGGTCCGTCCCCTGCACCATGCGGTGTTGGCCGTCGTAGCGGAAACGCTTCGAGGCACCGAGGGCGTCCACCACCTCCACCAGGCAGCCCTCGTCGTCGTACGCGTAGCGGCACACTGCCTCCGAAGGCCGACCGCGCTCTGCCCGGCGGAGCTCGATGACGTGGCCGTCCCCGTCGTAGACGAGGTACCAGTCGATGGCCCCGTCCTGCGGGTACTCCACGAAGGAGGCGAGCCGCCCGTTGGCGTCATAGGCCAGCGAAACGTCGACTTGCCCCGCCTGGTACCGCTCCAGCCGTGGGGTGCCGCCCGGCTCCAACACGTACCGCAGCGTCTCCCCTCGGTCCGTGTGGAGCTCGAGCCGCGGCCCGTCCACTGTCAGTGCGAAACCGGCGATGGAGACGTAGCTCCCATCCTCCCGCTTCTCGAGGGCCACCATCTCGGCGTCGTGCGTCTCGTAGACGGCGCGCTTGCGAAGCAGCTTCAGGGGCCGCTGGAAGATGTGGCGGTAGCCGTAGCCGAAGGGGCCGTCCTCGTAACTCCAGCCGCTTCGGTAATGCCGCTCCCAAGACAGCTTTGTTTCGAAGGACTGGTAGTCCTCGAAGTCGTTGTAGACCTCGCCCGTGTATGGATTGACAGGCTCGCCCGGCGAGTGGCACAGGCCCACCTTCCCGAGGAGCTTCCCGAAGGCCTTGCTCTTCGCCACCGCCTTCCCCAGCATCTTCAGGCCCTTCATCAACCCACCCAGGAGCTCCAGGGTGTCGGGCATGGGGAAGCCGCCGATGAGGACCGTCGGGTTGCCCATCATGATGGCGCCCATCGCGGGGGGAATGCCGGGGTCCTTCCCCAGCAGCGCACTCATGGCCAGGGCCGCGGCATCGGCGGCAGCCTGCGCGGCCTGCATCGCCGCCTTCAGCATCTCTCCGGCGGCGGCGTCGGCGCCCGCACTGACGGCTCCAGCCACCACTCCGATGGCCCCCATCGCCTTCCCGATGGCGCCCATCGCGCTCGCCGGGTTGCAGTGACGGGTGATGTCCATCATCCGCGCTGCCCTCGAGCCGCCGATGTGCGTGTTGCTGGAGCCAGTCCAGATGTCGAAGGCCGGCGCGAAGCTGAAGCAGACGGGCGCCAACCCCACGTCACTGGCGCGCGCAGCGGGAATGCCACCCACCAGCACCGAGACGCAGCCCGCCACCATCACCACCCCAATGCTTGGCAGCGGCACGGGCGGGGCCGGCGGAATGAAACTCGGCGGGTGCATGTGCGCGTGCGGCATGCCGAGGTGCGGCATCATCAACGTCGCCGCGGGGAAGGCCGGCATCATCGAGGCCAGCGGAGCCGTAATCATCGCAAAGCCGGTGTCGAG
>PMBV01000099.1 GCA_003153055.1 Myxococcales bacterium | reverse complement strand
CATCGGGGCCGAACACATTTCGGAGGCGACTCCTTTCAGTCACTTGATGCGCAGCAACTGCTTCACGGTGTCCATGACGTCGGCAAAACGAACCGGCTTGCGGAGGAAGATGTCGACCCCGAGCCCGAGGGCCCGCTCTCTGGCGTCTTGGCCGCCGGCTGAGATGGCCACCACCGGCATGCCCTTCAGACGCTCCTCGGCGCGGATTCTTCGAATGAGCTCGAAGCCGTCCATCACCGGCATGTAGAGATCGGTCATCACCAGGTGGAAGGGACTCTCGAGGAGCATGAGGAAGGCCCGGTGACCGTCTTCGGCGAACTCGACCTCGAGGTGGCCCTGGCCGTGGAGCTCGTTGGCCGCGAGCTTTTTCAAGACGTAGCTGTACATCTCGAAGATGTGGGGGTTGTCTTCGACGATGAGAACCCGCACCGGGTCAGCACCGGGCCCGGAGCCGACGGCGCGCTGGCTCTCCTCGTGGGTCACGCGTTTGCTCCCTGCGTCAGGCAACCGTACCCCAACCCGAGGGGCCATTCTGGACTTCTGCGGGTTTATTCGATCGTCGCCTTGGTTCAAAGTTTGATTGACGCAGCGGCGTATGGCTTCTACGAACTGCCAGCCATGTCGGAGCCCCTGTTCACTCCCGACGAACAAACCAAGTTCGACGCGGGAATTGCCGAGCTGCTGAGCCACTACCCCTCTGATCGCAAGAGCGCCGCCATGCTGCCTGCGCTCAGGCTCCTCCAGACCATGAAGGGCTGGTTGGTCCCCGAGGGCATGAAGCAGGTCGCCGAGAAGCTCGAGACCACCGTGGAGTCGGCCTACGAGGTCGCCAGCTTCTACGTGATGTACCACACGACCAAGCCGGGCACGTACGTCATCGACGTGTGCACGAACCTCTCATGCGCGCTCCGAGGCGCCGAGGGCTTGCTCAAGTACCTCGAGGAGAAGCTCAAGACCAAGGCGGGCACCAACGGGGAAAAGTACTTCCTCCGCGAGACCGAATGCCTGGCGAGCTGCGGCACCGCGCCCTGCCTCCAGGTGAATGAAGATCACCACGAGAGCCTGACTCGGGCGAAGATCGACGCTCTGTTGGAGAAACTGTCATGAGCGTGCTCACCGAGAAGGTCATGACCCGCGACTGGGCCCGGCCCGGCCAGAACACCATCAAGGTGTACCGCCAGCACGGCGGCTACGAGCAGCTCAAGAAGGCGCTCACGCTCGATCCGGCGAAGATCACCGACGAGGTGAAGCGCTCGAACCTCCGCGGCCGAGGCGGCGCCGGGTTCCCCACCGGCATGAAGTGGGGCTTCGTCCCGCCCAAAGACAAGAACCCCAAGCCCCGGTACCTCGCGGTCAACGCCGACGAGTCCGAGCCGGGCACCGCGAAAGACCGCTTCATCCTCGAGAACGACCCGCATCTCTTGCTCGAGGGCATCGGCATCGCCTGCTACGCGCTGGGCGCGCACGCCTGCTACATCTACGCCCGCGGCGAGTTCAAGTACCCATCGAGCGTGCTCGATCGCGCCATCGCCGAGGCCTACGCCGACGGCATCTTCGGCAAAAAGCTCATGGGCAAAGACTTCGCCCTCGACGTCTACCAAGTGCGCGGCGCTGGCGCTTACATCTGCGGTGAAGAGACGGCGCTCCTCGAGTCACTCGAGGGCAAGAAGGGCTGGCCACGTCTCAAGCCCCCGTTCCCCGCGGTGGTGGGCCTGTTCGGCGCCCCCACGGTGGTGAACAACGTCGAGACCATCGCCTCCCTGCCCCGCATCTTCGAGAAGGGCGCCGAGTGGTTCGCCGAGCTCGGAGCGAGCAAGTCGGGCGGCACTCGCCTGGTCACCCTTTCGGGCACCGTCAACCGCCCTGGCACCTACGAAGTGGCGATGAACACCTCGCTCAAGGAGCTCATCTACGACGACGCCTACGGCCAGGGTCTCCCGCCCGGTCGCTCGGTGAAGGCCGTCATTCCCGGCGGCAGCTCGGCTCCCGTGCTCACCGCGGCAGAAATCGACGTCAAGCTCGAGTTCGACGCCTTCAAGCCCTTGCAATCGATGGCCGGCTCGGGCGGCGTGGTGGTGATCGACGACAGCACCTGCATCGTGCGAAGCCTGTGGCGCGTGGCCCGGTTCTACGCCGAGGAGTCCTGCGGACAGTGCACCCCCTGTCGCGAGGGCCAGCCGTGGATGGCGCGCATCATCCGAAAGATCGAAGAAGGCCGCGGCAAGCCCGAAGACATCGACATGCTCCTCGAGGTCGCCCGGGCCATCGCGCCCTGGCCACCCATCGGGTTGGGCACCACCATCTGCGCCCTGGGTGACGCCGGCGCGCTCCCGGTGCAGGCTTTCGTCACCAAGTTCAGATCAGAGTTCGAGGAGCACGTGAAGCTCAAGCGCTGCCCCCACGGGGACCACCCCTGGGGTCATTTCGGAGAGTTCAAGTGACCGAGAAGGTGTTGTTCTTCGTGTTCGCCTTCGCCACGCTCATGGCGGCCGGGGGCGTCATCTTCCTCCGCAACGCCATCTCGTCGGCCATGTCGCTGGTGGCGTGCTTCTTCTTCTTGGCGGGTGTGTATGTGCTGTTGTGGGCGCACACCATCGCCGCGCTGCAGGTGCTGGTCTACGCCGGCGCCATCATGGTGCTGTTCCTCTTCGTCATCATGCTGCTCAACATGACCTCGGAGGGACCGGTGCTGAAGCTGTCGCCCTCCCGCGTGGGTGGCATCGTGGGCGTGGCGCTGTTGTTCGGCGGGCTGGTCTCCGCCTTCCGGCAACTGCCGACGCGCTCCCTCGAGTGGATGAACGACCAAGAGCGGGTGGCGAGCTTCGGCACCATCCGCTCGCTGGGTGCCGAGATGTACACCCAGTGGCTGTTCCCCTTCGAGACCGTGTCGCTGCTCCTGTTGGTCGCCATCTTGGGCGCCGTCGTCGTGGCGAAGGCCCGCGTCTAGAAGTCTTTGAGGCCCCAAGGAGGGTCCATGAACGCCGTACCGACTGCGTGGTACCTCGTACTGGCCGCGGCGATCTTCTGCCTCGGAATGATCGGGGTGATGATTCGCCGGAACGCCCTGGTGGTGTTCATGAGCGTCGAGCTGATGCTCAACGCCGCCAACCTCACCTTCCTCGCCTTCGCCCGGGAGCGGGGCGATCAGGCAGGGCACCTCTCGGCGTTCTTCATCATCGCGGTGGCGGCGGCCGAGGCCTCGGTGGGCCTGGCCATCATCATCTCGCTGTTCCGAGCCCGGGGCACCGTCAACATCGAAGAAGTGCACTCGATGAAGCACTGAAGCGGAGAGCCAAACGTGGAGCGACTCACGATCTTCTTCCAGACGGCCCCGGTCGACCCGACCGCCGCGGGTCAGGCCTTGTGGCTCATCATCGCCCTGCCCTTGTTGGGCGCGCTGTTGAGCGGAGTGTTCGGCAAGGTCATCGGGCGGGCCAATACGCACCTCATCGCGGTGGGCGCGGTGGGCGGCAGCTTCCTGTTGTCGCTGCTCGTCTTCTGGGCCCTCAACGACTACCGCATCTCGACGCCCACCCCGTTCGGCCCGGTGCAGTACGCCATTGCTGGAGACTACGGCACCTGGTTCCAGGCCGGCACGTTCCGGGTGAACCTCGGGCTGTCGGTCGACCACCTGTCGGGCAGCATGTTGCTCGTCATCACCGGCGTGGGGTTCCTCATCCACGTGTACTCCATCGGGTACATGAGCCACGACGCGGGGTACTGGCGCTTCTTCGCGTACCTGAACCTCTTCATCGCCGCGATGCTGACGCTGGTGCTGGCCGACTCGCTGCCGCTGCTCTTCGTGGGCTGGGAAGG
>PMBV01000089.1 GCA_003153055.1 Myxococcales bacterium | reverse complement strand
GCGGCGCAGCAGGTTCGTTCTAGCGCGCCCGTCGTCGCCGCGGCGATGCTGGCCGTGCGTCGGACGCGAACGGACGCAAGGAGCGAACGAGATGTCTCCGCCTGAATCCGAAGTCCGTGGCTTCAAGGTCATCCTCGTCACCGTCGGGCTCGTCTATGCGCTGATGGCGAGCTCGGCGCTGGTGCGCGGCGTCGGGATGCTGCGCGACTTCGCGGTGCCCGAGGCCATGATCGCCTCGCCGGTGCTGGGTGATTTCTTCTCGTTCTTCTACGAGTACATGGTCTTCGTCGGCCTGCTGATGGTGCTCTTCGGGCTGGTGACGCGGGGGCGGCGGGCGCAGCGCCTGGTGGCCGGCGTGTTCTGCGCGTCGAGCCTCCTCTTCGCCGCGCGCGAACTGAGCACCTCGGACAGCCGCTTCGGCAATCACCTCTTTCGCGGCGAGGCCACGCTCGTCTTCGTGGGCATCGACCTCTGCCTGGCCCTCGCCTTCGGTGCGCTCCTGGTGTCCAGACGCTCGCGGTAACCTCTGCCTGGTCTCCCCGGCCCCAGCGCCCCGGGGCAGGCGGACTCACCCTCGATGGCAACTCGGCAAGCCACCTGACGGTGACCTCCGAGAGGAGCTCGCCTTTCGCGGGGGACTGGAACGAGTTCGACATCTACTCGACGTCGATGGCTGCGAAGAACGTCTTCACCTACGCCGACATCGCCTACGGCGGTGGGAGCAACAGCTACGGGTTCATCTGGCTCGACTCGAACGCAGGCGTGACGCTCGACCACGTCACGTTCTCCAACTCCAAGAAGTGCGACATCTCAGTCGGCACGTCGACGCTCGCGAGGTCCACGGCGTGTTTGCGCTCCACGCCTGCGACACGGCAACGTGTGATGCCATTGCCCTCGGAGTCTCGGCCAAGGCCGAGCTCATCGCCGTCGCGCCCTGCTGCCACGGTGAGCTCGCGCGAGGCTGGGCCACGCTGGCTCACGAGGAGGGCGCTTCCGCTCCGGTGTGGCGGGCCCCGCACCTGCGCCGGGAGACCGCCGCGCACGTGACCGACACCATGCGCACGCTGCTCCTGGGCTCGGCCGGCTACGAGGTGACGGCCCTTGAGTTCATCGGCTCGGAGCACACCAAGAAGAACACGCTGCTCCGCGCGAACCCGCGGGGCGCGAGCAACCCAAAGGCCCGCGCCGAGTACGAGAGCCTGGTGACCGCGACCGGAGGCATCAGGCTCCGCCTGGCCGGGCGCCTCTGACTTCGAGACCAACCCGGGCGCACAGAGCGGGCGTGAGGACCGGCCCGCCGTTTCCGTCCGCATCGAGGTGCCTGCCTGTGCAGGATCAGCAGGTCCTCGCGGCCTTCTGATCGGGAGTGCCCACTGGGGTTAACAGGCGTGCCCACTGGCGCTCACGATCGCCGGGGCCAACGTGGCCGTCCGCGGGATGGGTCGGAGCGTGCCATCCATTTTGAAGGTTCCGCCCGCTCGCGCGCTCCCTCATTTGAAACGCCGGGCCACGGAGGAATGGGTTCGGTTGAAACCATTCATCATCACCAGGAAATGCACATGAACGCACCAAGAAGAAACCTGCTCCTCGCCTGCGCGTTGGGGCTCGCCGCATGTACCGACGGAATCGTCTCGCCCCTGCGGGGCACCAAGGGCCCCTCGGCCATCCGGGAGGACACGGGGGGCACCTACGCGCTACAGGCCGACGAACTGTTGACGGTGACACTCGACGCCCAGTCGTCGACAGGCTACGGCTGGCAGGTCGAGACCGTCGACGGCAGCGTCGCGCGGCTGGTCGGTCAGGAGCACATTCCGGCTTCGAGCTTCGGCGGCACGGACAAGGAGATCTTCCGCTTCGCCGGCGTCAAGAAGGGCCAGACGGACGTCAAGCTCGTGTACCGTCGCCCCTGGGAGAACAGCACGATGCTGCGCTCCGACGGGACCACCCCCATGGTGCCGACCTTCACGGCCAAGCTCGACGTCGCTGGTGCGTACACCGGCAACTACAAGGACCCCTCAACGGTGCCAGTGACGCCCCGGGCCGAGTCGCGGTCCGGCCTGGGCGCCACCAACCTGCCGGCGTCTTACACCTACTGCGACGCCACCTCCTGCTCGCCGATCAAGAATCAGGGCACGACGAACGCCTGCTGGTCGTTCGCCACCGTCGGGGTCACTGAGCAGCTCTTGAAGAAGGCAGGTGCGTTCCACGCCCTCTCCGAGCAGCACCTCATCTCGTGCAACACCAAGGACTACACCGCCAGCCAGGGCGGGTACCAGGGCTTCCCGTGGTACAACGACACGACGGACAAGAGCAACCAGACCGGCGTGGTTTATGCCTCCGACTACCCCTGGACCGGTACCGACTCCACCTGCAAGTCCAAGCCACACCACGAGAAGATCATCAGCTGGACCGAGCTCGCCCCCCAGTCCGGGCCGGCCACCACCGACCAGATCAAGCAGGCCATCTACGACCACGGTGCCGTTTGGCTCGGGGTCTGCTCCGACAGCGCGATGCAGAAGTACACGAGCGGCGTGTTCAACGGCTCCAACTGCAACCAGGCGAATCACGCGGTCGTCGTCGTCGGCTGGGACGACGCCAAGAGCGCCTTCCTCATGCGGAACTCGTGGGGCTCGAGCTGGGGCGAGTCGGGCTACATGTACATCAAGTACGGGGTGAACGCTCTCGGTGACAAGGCCACCTACGCCGTCTACAGCTCCTCGTCGACGCCTACGTCAGACGGCGGGACGCCCGCGTGCAAACCGCAGTGTACCGGCAAGGTGTGCGGTGACGACGGCTGCGGCGGTAGCTGCGGCGCCTGCGCCAGCGGTGAGACCTGCGACAGCAGCGGCCAGTGCTCGCCGGGGAACACCACCTGCACGCCCGATTGCAACGGCAAGGCCTGCGGTGACGACGGCTGCGGTGGTGATTGCGGCACGTGCCCAGGTGGCCTGACCTGCGACCAGAACAACCAGTGCACCCCGAGTGGCCTCTGCATGCCCGACTGCTCCGGTCGGACCTGCGGGGGCGACGGTTGCGGCGGCTTCTGCGGCATGTGCCCCACCGGACAGAGCTGCGATCAAAACGGCCAATGCTCCAGCGGTGGCGCCAGCAGCTGCTCGCACCAGATCTGCAAGCCCGGCGCTCCGCTCCAGTACAGCTGCAGCCCGTGCGCGACCAGGGTCTGTTCCATCGACCCGTACTGCTGCGGCGTCGAGTGGGATCGCGTCTGCGTGAACGAAGCCAGTATGGTCTGCGGCCAGCCGTGCTTCTAGTTTGGTTCGTGGCGATGCTGGTGGTGAAGGCGCGATAAGGCTGAAGTGCTCGGGGGCTCGCGTGCCGTCGCAATGCGTGACACCGATGCGTGGAGACCATGGCGAAGGCCCGAGCATGCGGCCGCGGTCGGGGTCTGTTCAGTCAGGAGGAGATCAACGTCCCCGAGGCTGTCGAAGTCTGCCGTCCACCGCATCGCGTCTCAAGGGAAGGGAGAGCACGCTGGCTACTCCGCGCGTTGCTGATCAGTGACCCAGTTGGCTTCCCACGTCTTCCCGCCGTCGTCGGAGAAGGCCTGCTCGAAGTGGGGCTGGTTCCCGTGGGTGTTGCTCCACACGTAGCGCACGTAGATGGCGCGTCCTCCGAGGTCTTCCTGATCGTAGAACTCGCCCCGGCCGTCCTTGAAGCCGCCGAGCATCGGCTGCTCGAGGCGACCCGTCTTGCGGTTGGCCCAGTAGAGCGCCCACTGCTTCGTGGCTGGGGAGTACAGGCGCAGGGTGAGCCCGTCGAGAGGGCCCTGGGGCATCTCGCCGTGCACCTGCTCGAGGTTGGCGAGGCCACCGAGCAGCCCCACCGTGTGCGAGTCGGCGGGGAACTCGTACCAGCGCTTCGAGCCATCGAGTGGATGCTCCAGGCGGCGTACGCGCATCGACCAGTGGCCCCACTCGAAGTCGAAGTCGTGTGAGGCGTCGGCTGCGGCTGGGGTGTCGGCGGGCGCGTCGGGCAGCCGCGTCTGGTCAGCCACCCAGTTCACCTCCCAGGTCTTGCCCCCGTCGGCCGAGAAGGCCTGCTCGAAGTGCGGCGCCTGCGTCTGGGTCGCGGTCCACACCTGGCGCACCAGCACGGCGCGCGGCCCGAGGTGGTCCAGCGCGTAGAGCTCGCCCCGCCCATCATGGAACTCCCCCACCGCGGCGGGGTCGAGGCGGCCCGCTCGGGCACTCGCCCAGTGCACGCTCCACTGCCCCGTGTCGGGCAGGTAGAGGCGTAGCGCGACGCCGTCCACCGGCCTCGAGCGGCCGCGCACCACGAGCTCCTCGAGCTGGGCGTTGCCGCCCCACACCGTGTGCACCGCCGACTCGCCGCTCAGCTCCTCCCACTGGGGCGCCTCGTGGGTGAGCGGGTTCTTGAGCCGCTTGATGGCCACCTTCCAGTGGCCGAGCTGAAAGTCGAAGTCGCGCTGGCCGTCGCGAGGGGCGGCGGCGAGGCAGAGGCTGACGGCGAGCGGGAGTGCGTTCATGCCCCGCACGGTGACGCGCCAGGTGGTTCGCACAATGGCCACTTCTTCCAGGTTCCATAGAGCCACTCTGGCGGTCAGCGCCTCGGGCCTGACGGCTCACGAGCTCGCCGGCTCCCGCGCCCAGACCTCGCGACTCACGGCAGGGCCGCCAGCGCCTCGCGCACCCATCGAAAGCCGATGCGCTCCTGCTCGAGTCGGAGGCGCTCTCCGTGGGTGCCTCGCAGGAGCTCACGGTGCAGGGCCCGCTCGGGCTCGTTGAGCCGCGCCAGCGACTCCGTGCTCGGCTCGCGCTCGACCACCCACATCGCCCGGTGCTCGAGGAACGTCTCTCGATCCATCAAGAGCGACTGCGCAGAGGGAAAGTGGGCCCGGAATCGGTCGAGCATCGCGAACCCATGCGTGTCGATGTCGCCCCAGTAGAGCAACCGCCTCGAGCCGAGCCAGCCGACCTCGCCGAGCTTCTCCAGCGCGTAGCCCTGGCCAAACACGACGATCGTCCGAGGCCGCGGGAGCAGCGCCAGACCATTCACCTCGTTCTCGGTGACGATGACGTCGTCGACCGGAAATTCGAGCCTCGCGAGGTCGGTCGTGGGAATCGTCAGGTCCGAGACCCCACGGAGGTGATCGGCTTCGTCCAGGAGCCGAAACCGAACCAGTGAGGGCTTCTGTCTCAACCCGAACCGGGCGTCGAACCAGCTCCCACGTTCGCCGGTGATGGCGTCCGCCGGCAGCACGAGCTCCAGCAGGTCCGTCAGCAGTTGCCGGTTGTCCTCGATGAACTTGGTGTCGACGCCCTCGATCTCGAGCTGGCGCCGGTAGAGCCCGGACCGCGGGTGGTCAGTGAACCAGCGAAGCACCGCGAGGTGCCCTCTCCAGCGGTCCTCGTTCTCGAGCACCTTCATGGGGTGGCCGGCGATCCACGCGTCGAGCGCGGGAAAGGCGGCGATGGTCTCCTCGCGCAGCGCGCGGAAGCGCTCGGCCGCCCGCGTCTTGCCGATCATCCGCAGCGCGTCAGCCTCGGTTTGCACCGTGACCCGACCGGGAAACTCGTTGCGGCCGAGCTGCCGGTGCGCCACCTCCTCGAGCTCCACCGTGTACCCGTGCGTTTGGCTCCCGTCTTGGAGCAAACGGATCCACCGTCGCACCTCCTCGAAGCGCTCGCCGAAGTCCCGCGGGCTTGGCCGGCGCAGCCGGAGCTGCTTGGGGAACATCGCCTCACCGCCGAGGGCCGCGCGCAGGAGCTCACCTCGATCCCACAGCCGGCAGACCTGGCCGACCAGGTCATCGGGCGTGGTCCACTCCGTCGTCATGAGGCGCCCCGCCGCGCCTTCTCGGCGCGGTACTCCTCGATGGAGAGGTTCCTCAGCTTCGACCTCTCCCCGTCCGTGTTGGACACGAAGCCGACGTTGGCCACGAACGGCTCGATGACATGGATCTTCTGCAGGGGGGTGACGACGAGGAGCTGGAGGCTCAGCTTCTTGAAGAGCTCGAGCCCGTAGGTCGCCGAGTCGTCAGACCCGCGCCCGAATGCCTCGTCGATGACGACGAACCGGAACGACCGCGACTTGCTCTCACCCCACTCCAGCCCGAACTGGTAGGCGAGGCTCGCGGCGAGCACCGTGTACGCGAGCTTCTCCTTCTGACCGCCGGACTTCCCGCCGGAGTCGGTGTAATGCTCGTGCTCCTTGTCGTCCTCCGCCCACCGCTCGGAGGCGGAGAAGGTGAACCAGTTGCGAACGTCCGTCACCTTGCGCGTCCACTTCTGGTCGATGTCGGTGCTCCCCTCGCGTCCGCGGAAGCGCTCGATGATCCGCCTCACTTGAAGGAACTTCGTCTCGGAGTAGGTCTCGTCGCCCGAGCCGGTGAGCGCCCCCTCGGTGCAGGCCCGAAGATCCTGCTGAAAGTCGCGGACCTCGACGTCGGTGGCGTTCGCGCTCTCGAGTCGAATGAACCGGCCCGGGTTGAAGGGAATCTCCCGGAGCGACCGGTTGATGACGTCGATGCGCTCGGAGATCTCATGGCGCTCGCGCCGGAGCTGCGACTGGAAGTTCGCGACCTCGCGAATGGTGTTCTCGTTGAGCAGCTCCTTGAAGCGACGCTCGAAGCGCGGGAGATCGTCGTTGACGAGGGTCGCCAGCATCTTCCTGAACTCGCCGGCGGCCTCGACGTTCGCGTCTGCCTCGCGGGTCTCCAGCGGGTACGAGTTCCGATAGTCCTGCATGACGGCCACGATCCTCTGCCTGAGCCGCCCGAGCCGGAGCTCATCGGCGTCGATCCGGCTCTGGAGCCAGGCGCGAAGCTCGCCCTCGACGGACTCGCCGTTGTCGATGGTCAGGGCCGGGCCCTTTCCGAATTCACCTCGGAGCTCGTCGAGACGACCGAACCGAGCCCTCTCGTCGGGCGAGGTGCCCTCGACCAGCGCTCTGCCGCGGGCGAGCCCTCGCTCGAGGCCGCTGCGCCGCTCGTCGGCCCGAGCCCGGCGCTCCCGAGCCTCGTTGAGCTTCTTCTCACAGGACTCCAGGTCCCTCTCGACGCTTCGGAGCTGCTCCTCGAGGGCGTGGAGGAGATCCGACGTCCTCTCGAGGGCGGCGAGCTCGTCCGAGAGGCGCTGCAGCTCGACGACGCTCTGCCGCCAGTCGAGGTCGTCGAAGCTCTGGTGCGTGGCGATGGCCTTGAGCGCGTCGAGCGCTCTCCTGTGCTGACGCTCCAGCTCCTCCGATCGGGCGATGGCCTCGCCGAGCACTTGCGCGTCGCGCTCGAGGCTCTTCAGCGTTCGCTCGACGGCCGCGAGCTTCTCGAGGTTCGACCACCCGAGCACGTACCGCGTGCGGTCATCGACGCGCGTCCGGTCGTCCTTGACGTGGCGGCCGCCGTTCTTCTGCTGCCCGTTCCGCGTCAGGGCGAAGGTCTCTCGGCGGAAGTCGTCGAGCGCCTCGCAGCACACGGGGTTGAACTGCCGCGTCACCTCGGCCTCGACCCAGGCGGCCAGTGGCGCGTCGTGCTTGAACTCGAGCTTTCGCACCAGCGACGCCGGCTGCGACGAGGGGGTCCTCGGCTGCTTGCCCTCCTTCACCCGGTGGTAGACGAGCCTGGCGCCGAGCTGGGTCTGGTCGACCCACTTGGCCACCGCGGCGTAGTGCTCATCGGGCACCAAGAGCGACGTGCCGAAGCCGCGGAGGACGCGCTCGATCGCGCCCTCCCACGCGCGCTCGCCATCGGCGACCATCATGAGCTCACCCGCGAACGGGAGCTCCTCTTCGGCGATGCCGAGCGCCTCGCACAGGCGGGCCCTCACCCGGAGCACGTCGGCGGGAATGTTCGACCTCCGCTGGCGAAGCGACTCGACCTCGGCCACGAGCGTCTGGCGCTGGCTGGTCATCTCGCGGAACCGCACCGAGTCGTCGATCACCGTCTTGCGAAGGGTCGCCAACGCCTCGTCCAGCCGGTGCTGCCGCTCGCTGGCCTCCCGCGAGTTCCGGAGGAAGGCCTGGGCGTCGGCCGCCGGGGAGAGACCGGCCTCGGCGGCGTTGCGGTCGTACACCGTGGCGCGCTGCTCTCGGGCCGCCTTCTCGCGGGCCTTCTCGTCGAGCTCCTTCCGGAGCCGCTCCATGCGCTCGCCGCCGTTGCGCGCGATGTCTTGCTTGATGCCATCGCGCCGGTCGTTGAGCTGTCGTTTCGTCTCCTGCGCCTGGGTCACCTCGACGTCCAGCGTGGCGACCTCACTCGCGCAGGCGGCGACGCCAGCGACGAGGAGCTCGACCCGTTGAGCGGCGAACCACGCCTTGAGCGCGTCGCGACACGCGCGTTCGTCAACCACCTTGGCCGAGACGGAGTCGTGGTGATCGCAGTCCTCGACGAGCGGCGTCAACCTGCGCACTTGCTCCTTCGCCTTGAGGACCGCCTCGTGGGCGCGAGTGAGATCGTCGACGTGCGCGATGAGGTTGGCGATCCGCTCCTCCACCGGGAAGGGCTGGAGCATGTGCTGGCGGACGAACTCCGTGAGGTTGCCGACGGACTTCATCGACACGGTCTGATGGAACAGCTCGAGCGCCTGGTCATTGACAATGCCGAGCCGCTTCCGGAAGGCCGCGAGGTAGGGCGGGTAGGAGTCGTGCACCTCCTTGGCCACGGTCCTGAGCCGGCGGCGGAGCTCGGAGATGTCGCTGACTCGGGAGAAGTGCTCGCTGATGCTGAGCACCTGATCGGCGACGACGAACACGCGCGCCGGTTGGCCCTCTTGATCCTTCATCCAGAAGACCTGCGCCAGCGTCACATGCTGCTGGTAGCCCTCGTTGAAGAAGTGGGCGAGGAGGACCGAGTAGCTGTTCGCGTCCCGCAGCGACACGGGCTTGGCCCCGGCGCCGGTGTCGCTGCGCTCGGCCTTGTAGTGCCCCAGGACGTAGGAGCGGGCGGTGCGTTCGCGCGCCTCGGCGCCCGCGGCCTTGTTGTAGGCGACCCGCTGTGGAGCGATGAGGAGCGTGCTCAGGGCATCGACGATCGTCGACTTGCCCGAGCCGATGTCTCCGGTGAGGAGCGACGTCTCGCCCCGCGTCTCGAGGGTCCAGACCTTCTCGTCGAACGTGCCCCAGTTCAACAGCTCGAGGCGATGGAGCCGGAAGCCGGCGCGCTCGGCGGGCGCGGCGAGATCGAGCAGGTCGCTCTGCTCACCAGCACGCACGGTCATGAGACGTCCCTCCCGGCCGTGGCCGCGTGCGCGCGGTAGGTCGCCAGCAGCCCTTCGAGCGCCTGAGCGTCGACGAAGGTCTTCAGCAGGCGGACGACCTCGTACTCGCCCTCTCGCCCCCGCAGCGGGCGAAGGAACCCGAGGTCCTTCACCTTGTTGATGTGGCCGCCGATCTGATCCACCAGTCGGGCCTCGTTGGTCGTCTCGGGGAGGAAGTGGCGGAGCAGCTCGACGAGGTCCTCACTCCGGAGGACGACGCGACGGTCGGCTCCGCCTCCATCGGCCTCGGCCAGCTTCTTCCGGAGGAGCACGAGCAGGAGACTGACGGGGTAGCTCAGCGGGCGCCGGGGGATGAGGCGCGGAAGCTCCGCGGCCTCGTCGATGGGCCGTTGCCGCAGGAGCGCGTACCCCTCGTTCTCGTCGACCTCGAGGAGGAGGCCCATCACCGCGACGTGGTCGCGAACCCGCGCCTGGAGGGCGAGCATCTGCTGCCACCGGCGCTCGTCGTCTTCGCGCCACACGACACCCTTGAGGAGGGCGATGACGACCTGGGGAAGGGCATCGGCTGGCTCGGTCGGATCGGGAGGCTTCATGGTGGTCACCGGCAGAAGACGACGAGTGGCAGGGTCGCGGAGCGGGAGCGGCCGGCGCGATCGCTCCAGTCCACTCGCTGCCGCGTGCCCTCATCGACGACGCTCTTCCGGTCCTCCGACGCGACCGCGAAGTACCCGACGAGCTCGGCGAGCCCGTGTTGCAGCGGGTGCGCAGCGACGACGTCGGCCAGGGTCACGCGGGGCTGGGACTGAAGGAGCTCGCGGACGTTCGCGCGGAGCCGGGCGCGATCGACGGCGATCTGCTCGAACAGCCCGTCGGCGGACACGTCGTCGTCGCCGGCCTCGAGCAGCTGATTGTGGAGCAGGGCGACGAACGGGGGAGAGAAGAGCGGCCGCTCGAGGGGAAGCTCGAGCTCGGGGGCGAAGTCGTCGAGCTCAGAGACGACGCCTGGAGGCTGGTGATCGCGGAGCGCGAGCGCCTGCTGTTCGATGCCGCGGATGAGCTCCATGATGCGCCGGTTCTCGAGGAACACCCGATCGTCGAGGTACCGCCGAAGCTGCTCCGAGAGCCGCGCGACGGTTCGCTGCGTCACCTCTCCGGCTGCGAGCCAGTCGTAGTGGATTCGACGAAGCCGTGGGTCGGGCTGGGACTCCCGGACGGCGGGGAGGTCGAAGACGCGCTGGAGCTTCTGGGTGAACTCCTCCTGGCGCTCGGGGGCCATGAGGAAGTCCCAGAAGGCGCGGAAGCTCGTGCCCTGGTCAGACGACGCGACCGCGTCTCGCTCCCCGAGGATCGAGTCGAGGAGCGCGCCTCGCCCTCCGTCCCAAGCGGCGATGCGCCCTCGAACGTCGCGGTCGAGCAGGTGGAAGCTCTGCTCGAGCTCGCGGAAGTCGCTCAACAGCTCTCGCGCCGTGCTGGCCATCAGCTGGAAGCGCTCGCGGACCGCGGAGTCGTCCATCAGGTCGACCTGCCCGCCGCGGAGGCGCTCCATCTCGGCGTCGAGCTCGCCGCGCCGCCGGGTGAGCTCCACCAGGCGCGCCTCGGCGTCAGCCTCGGTGCCTTCGATCATCTCGTTGAGCAGCTGGAACACCGTCAGGAGGCGGGACTCGGTGCCCACGAACCGACGCTCCAGGAGCCGCGCGACCCAGGCGATGGCGCGCTCGGCGGCGGGCGTGAGGTCGTAGTGGGCCTCGTCGGTTCCAGGTGGGTAGAACTTCCGCAGCCACCCGTTCGAGTCGCTGGCCCAGTCGTCCAGGTACGCCTCGGCGCTCTTGGGAACCTCGAGCGCGCCGAGCTCCCGGGCCTCGTTGAGGTGGTCCTCGAGGCTCGGGACGAGCGACTGGAGGGACGCCGTTCGCGTGTTCGAGGTGAGGAAGACGCGGTTCAGGAAGCTGATGATGAACGGCGCATTGGTCGCAGCGAGGAGCCGCCAGGCCGGGTGGTGCTCACGAAGGTTCTGGAGGGTCGCCCGCTGGAGTGGCTGCATGGCAGAGCCCCCTTTTAGCCGGAGCGGCTGACATTCCCCATACGCAGCTTCGACTTCTGGCTCGCGAACGTGAAGCGCGAAGCGAGCCTTCAGCTCGCCCTGGAGGAGGGGCCGGGAGTCACGCGCACCTTCGAGCGGCCGAGCTGCACCTCGATCGGACAGCCGCTGCGCAGGGTGGCGAGGAGCCTGCACTTCTGCGCGTGGGTGAGGAGCGCGGCGCGCTGGGCGTCATCGAGTGCCAGGCTGCCGAGATCGATCCACACGGTGGCCGACGCCAGCCGAGCGCCATCGGGCGTGGGCGCGGCTTCGGCGTCGATCGTGAAGCTCGGCGACGACACCTTCGCTTCCTTGGTGAGGTACTCGCGGGCGTAGAAGCCGACGCAACCGCAGAGGCCGGCGAGCAACGCGTCACCGGGGTTGGCCCCCTGCCCCTGGGTATCAATGACGAGCGTCGCGTCCTTGGTCGACGCGTAGAACCGTGAATCTCCCCTGGTCTCGATCGCTACTCTGTACATGGGCAACTGTCCTTTCTTGGTGAGCCCCGCGCCGTCTCCAGCGTGGCGTGAGGTGGCTGCACAGTGGCCTGAACTCGAGCCGCCTTGGAGCCACAGCGGCGCCGATTTCGCCCCACCACAGCCGGCCGCGATGGCAAGCTGTACCCAGCCTGAGACAGGCCAGCTGTACCTGTACCCTCGAAGCGCCAGGGCTGTCGCAGGGGCCGCGGGTGGGCCAGAATCGAGCTGATGCGACCGAAGGAATCAGTGGAGGCCGCGGCGCCGCTCTACGAGGAGATCGCCCGGCAGATGGGCCGGCTCATCGACGAGGGGACCTATCGCCCGGGCGACCGCCTGCCCTCGGTGCGCGAGCTGGCCAGGAAGCTGCGCGTCAGCATCAACACCGTCCTGGGGGCGTACGGGCAGCTCGAGAACCGGCGGCTCGTCGAGCCCCGGCCCCAGTCGGGCTACTTCGTGACCTCGCGTCTGCCGGAGCCCGACGAGGTGCTCGAGGTGAAGCAGGTGGCGAGGGAGCTGGTGGCGGGCCCGGTGGCGCTCGGCCAGGGCCCGCTCGAGGTGATGAGCCGGCTGTCGGATCCCGCCCTCATCCCGCTCGGGCGAGGGGTGCCGGACCCATCGCTGCTGCCGGCGGAGAAGCTCGTCCGGATACTCGCGGCCGCGACCCGCCGAAGGCCGCGCGAGGCGGTGAGCTACGCCGGCTCCCGGGGGATGCGCCGGCTGAGGGTCCAGCTGGCCAAGCGCTCCCTCGACTGGGGCTGCCGGCTGGGGCCCGACGAGCTCGTCATCACCTCCGGCTGCGTGGAGGCGGTGTCGCTCGCGCTCCAGGCCATCTGCCGCCCGGGCGACACGGTGGCCGTGCCCTCGCCCTGCTACTACACGTTCCTCAACTCCATCCAGTGGCTCAACCTGAACGTGCTGGAGATCCCGTCTTCGCCGCGTCACGGGATGAGCGTCGAGGTGCTCCGGTACGCGCTTCGCCACAACCGCGTCGCCGCGTGTCTGGTCATCTCCAACTTCGACAACCCGCTGGGCGCGGTGATGCCCGACGAGGCCAAGCGGGAGCTGGTGGAGCTGTTGGGGAGCAAGGACATCCCGCTCATCGAGGATGACGTGTACGGGGACCTCGGCTTCGGTCCCCGGCGGCCGGTCTCGACCAAGGCCTACGACGAGAAGGGGCTGGTGCTGACGTGTTCGTCGTTCTCCAAGACGCTCGCGCCCGGCTACCGCGTGGGGTGGATCGCTCCGGGGCGGTTCCAGGCGCGGATCGAGCAGCTCAAGTCCCTCTTCAACCTGGCGACCGCCTCGCCCACCCAGCTGGCGCTGGCGGAGTTCCTCGACACCGGCGGGTATGAACGCCACCTCCGCACCATTCGCCGGATCCACGCCGAGCGGGTAGCCCAGGAGCGCGAGGCGATCGGGCGCCACTTCCCTCCCGGCACGCAGGTGACGCGCCCCGAGGGTGGCTACGTGCTGTGGGTCGAGCTGCCCGAGGGCGTCGACGGCCTTGTGCTCCACGAGCAGGCGCTCGCGGCGGGCATCTCGGTGGCACCGGGGGCGCTGTTCTCGACGACGGACAACTTCCGCAACTTCATCCGGCTCAACGCCAGCTTCTGGTCCCCCGAGGTTGAGGGAGCCATCGAGAAGGTCGGCGAGCTCGCCTACCGGCAGCTCCCCTCCTCGTCTACGCGCCGGGCGTCGTCCGGGGGCAGCTCGGCGTCGCTGCCGAGGGGAGGAGCAAGGACGGAGAGCCGGCCTCTTCGAGCCGGCGTCCGAAGCTAGCCGAGCGGAGTCAGGGTGATGGAGGGTTCGCGAGGCGGATGGCTGTGGACCTGGTCACCTCGCGGCGGGGCCTTCCTTCATACATACGGCCTCGACGTTGTTGCCGTCGGGGTCGAGGAGGAAGGCCGCGTAGTAGGTTGGCGCGTAGTCCGCGCGGATCCCTGGCTTGCCGTTGTCGCGCCCGCCCGCGTCCAGCCCAGCGGCATGGAAGCGATCGACGGCCGCGCGGTCACCGGCCAGGAAGGCGAGGTGCGTGCCTCTCCCGGTGGTCGCTCCGGTGGCTTCGTAGAGGTACAGCCCGTGCGCGCCGGGTGGGCCGAACGACGTCCCCGATTGATTGGAGGTGCAACCGAGCGGCATGAGCGCAGCGGAGTAGAAGCGGCTGCTCGCGCGGACGTCTTTCACTCGCAGACCAACGTGATCGAACATGTGATGCCTCCTTGGTGAGGAGGCGACTATCTGGGAAGCGCGCCGATTCGATCTTGGAGAATCTTGCGGTCGCCTCGCGCCGCCTTCCGGAAGCCTCGGGGCGACACGCCGGCCGCTCGGTGAAAGGTCCGCACGAAGTTCGATACGTCACCAAAGCCCACGTCGAGGGCGACGTCGGTGATCGATCGATCCTCGGCGGCGAGCAGCCGGGCGGCGTGGCGAAGACGAGCGCGGACCAGGTACTGGTGCGGCGTGGCGCCCACCACGCTCGAGAACAGCCGCAAGAAATGAAACGGGCTGAGGCCGACCTGCTGGGCAGTGGCCTTCAGGTCGACGTCCTGGTCGGAGTGCGCGTCGAGCCACAGGGCCGCGGCGACCGCGCGACGGCGCTCCTTTCCACCCGGGGTGGGAGCTCGGAGGGCGCGGCCGGTGGCGGAGCCAACCATGCGAGCGGTGAGCCACAGGCCGACCTCGTCGAGGCCGACGTCGCTGTGGCCCGCGATGGCCGAGTGGGCGAGCTCTCCCAGCACCATCAGCTCGGCCAGGGGCGGGAGGCTCACGGCGGCCCACACCTCCGGGCGATCGTCGATGGTGTCCACCAGCTCGGGCGTGAGGCGGAAGCACAGGCAGTGGTCTCCCTGACCGTGGTGCTCGTGGGTGCACATGTACTCGTCACCCGCGCGGCCGATGAGGACCGAGCCGGCGACGAGCTCGTGGCGGAGCCCGCGGCAGAGGCAGCCGAAGCTCCCTCCGAGCACGTACGACACCGAGAAGGCGCCGTGCACCTCGGTGAACGGGGTGTCCCCGGGCCCCGCTTCGCAGCGGTACTCCACGACCGTCAGCGGCTCGGTCACCAGGTGCGTCGTCGCGATCATCGCGCCCAGTCTAACCAACAAAGGTCGATGGGCATCAATGGCCACGCCAATGACCTCGGCATGAGGCACTTTCGCGGTGAGCTCCGCCCGGGCCTTGTCGACGCGCTCAGCGGTAGAGCATCGCTTGCCAAGGCGGGGGTCGAGGGTTCAAATCCCCTAGCCTCTCGCTGCGATATACAAGGCCTCCCTGCGCTCCCCCGAAACACTCATCCTCCCGTGGCTCGCCCTCCTCGTCGCCCTGCCGGGGTTCGCGGCCACGCCCACCCCGGCTGACGCGGGGGCTCTCGATGTCGCCGTGGACGTCGACGCCGGCCCCGCGACGACGACCGTGACCACCGCCCCAACCGAGGCGGCCAGCCCCTACGAGTGGAAGATCTTCCCCGTCATCGGCGGGAACTCGGACATCGGCTTCGAGCTCGGCGCCCTCGGGCTGGTGAGCAAGCTGGGCACGCGGGGCCCCTACGAGTGGAGCCTCATGGCCCAGGTCGCCCTCTCCATCAAGGGGCTCCCGGGAGGCGGTGGCACCGAGCTCCCGGTGCACGACGACTTCGTCAGGCTCGACTGGCGCGACCCGGGTGGGCGGTGGCGGGTAGCCGCCTCGCTCTCCTTCTGGCAGGCCGCCAATGCCGGCTTCTACGGGCTGGGCAACGCCAGCTCACCCATCGGGGCGAGCGGAGCCTCGGGCATCCGAGCCACCGAGTACCGTCGCTCCCAGGTGGTCGCCTCGGGGTTCCTGGCCTACCAGGCGCTCTCGTCGCTGCGCTTGCGGGTGGGGCTCCTCGGCCGCCGCGCCGCGCCACAGGCCTACCCCGGGAGCACGCTCGACCTCGAGCGGGGCTCCGAGCCGCTCCTCCTCGGCGCCGTCACGCACGGGTCGATCATCGGCGTCGCCGGCGTCGAGTGGGACACCCGCGACGATGAGCTCACCCCCAGCCGCGGCGCGTGGCTCGAGGCATCGGTCCGAGGCTCTCCCGGCCCGTTGACCGGGACGGACCTCTCCTTCGGCGGCGCGACGGTGCACCTCCGGGGCTTCCTCTCCCTCATCGCGGAGCGCCTGGTGGTAGCAGGGCGGATCCTCTTCGACGGCGTCTTCGGGCGGCCGCCGCTCCAGGAGCTGTCGCGCAGCGGAGGCTTCAACGAGGTGTGGATGCTCGGAGGCACCGACGGCGCTCGCGGCATCCCCGAGGGCCGGTACCAGGGCCGGGTTCGCCTCGTGGGCTCCCTCGAGGCGCGGCTCTTCATCACCCCGTTCACCTTCCTCGGCCGGAGCTTCCGCCTCGGCGTGGTGGCCTTCGCCGACACCGGACGCGTGTGGGCCGACTGGACGCCTCGACCGGACCTCGACGGGACCGGCCTCGGCCTACACGTGGCCTTCGGTGGGGGCGTGCGGGTGCAGTGGGGCAAGACGGTGCTCATTCGCCTCGACGTGGCCTATGCCCCGCCACCGGCCAGCACCGTCCTCAACCCGGTGGGCGTGTACTTCAACCTGGGGGAGAGCTTCTGAAGGCGCTCGTCGGGGAGACGCGCGACTCGAGGAGACTCGACGGCTCGGCGAGCTCAAGTTCGAGTCGGGCAAGGGAGTCACCGCTCAGAAGGGGCCGCCGGGCATGTCGCTCCAGACGTCGCGGGTACTCACGCAGGCCGCCGTGGCCCTTCTCCAGGGCAGCGCGCCTGGCCCGCCGCGCCCAGCTCCGCAGGTCAGAGGCACCTCCGCATGGGATCACGGCCCGCGCCCAGTAAGATCGCACCGCCGCCGGCCTGCAGGTACGAGTACCCGAGCAGCCCCCCCGGTTTCGAACCCCACCTCACGGAGGAGCTCGAGGTGCGCGTCGACGGTGATGGGGAAGCACTCACCGTCAGGGCGCGCGAGTCGCCTCCGCCGGCACCAGCCCCTGCTTCATGCGCAGCGCCAAGAAGAGCAGCGCCGAGTCCAGCGTCTCGAGCACCACGTACAGGATGGTGATGCTGTTGGCGGAGCCGCTGGCAGCCATCCCGAGCAGTCGCCCTATCAGCATGCCCGCACAGATCAGGAACGCCGAGACGAGGCCGTGGCACGTCCTCGAATCGTCGAGCGCGCAGTAGACGTACCAGATGCCGATTCCCAGCATCATGACGCCGATGTCGGCCATGATTCGGTAGCTGCCGGCCTTGGTCACTGCGGCGCCGACCAGCGACGCGAAGAAGTCCGGAGCGATGGCGTAGCCCAGCCCGAAGAACAGCCACACAGCCGCGTTCAACCAGAGAAGGAACTTGTTGAATCTCCTGATCGCGATGCTTTCAGACATGTCGTCCTCTCGGCTTCTCTGAAGCCGGAGCTCGGGGGCGCGGCGCGAGGGCCGATGAGCCCGCCTTGTTCCGCCCACCAGTCGATGCGATGGTCCCCCTTCGCGATGCCGAAGAATCGGCCCTACCTCTACTCCGATCACGCCGTCTCGCTGTGCCACGTCTGTCTCCGGCGGATGGAGGCGAAGCAGGTCCTCCGCGACGGTCAGCTGTGGCTCATGAAGTCCGATGATGTACTGCGAGCCGGTCGACGGCTTCCACGGGTGCATGCGGTGGTGGCTCTCGCTTCGAGGGCGGATCAAGGCATGAAGTGTGTGCGCCCTCGGAGATAGGGGCGCGTGGTCGACGCGCCGCGTGGGGGTCGGGATGCGGCGAGGAATCCGGCTCTATGCCTCGGCGTCTCGGTCTAGTCTAGAGAACGCACTTCAGCTTATCCTCGTCGCAGTCTTTGCTGCAGCAGTCATCGTCCACAGCGCACGAATCGTTGCTGCACGTGTCGGCTCCACCCGAGGTACACGTGCCGAGGCAGACCTCGCCTCCTCCGCAACACTCCCAGGTGTCGGTGCACGGGTCGCCAGAGAACTTGCACGCAGGAAGGTCGATGTTGAAGTCCATGTTGGGGCACAGGCCGTCAGTGCAGTTACCGACGCAGCAGATGTCGGAAGGGCCACACGACTCGCTGACTCCGACGCAGGTCAGGCTACCACTGAAACCGAAGTCGTCGTAGCTCGGCGCGTTGTCGGGCGGCTGACTCTCGGTCGAGCGGACACAGCTGATGGCTCCAGTCTCCGGATCGGCCAAGGCCGTCCCTTCGTCGCATGAGAGAGTCCTGCCTTGGACCCCGAGCTCGTCCTCGGTCAGCGGGTCCTTGGGGCTCGGCGGGCCACACGAGCCCCAATGGCACGTCTGCCCGGCAGGGCAGCTACTCACGCAAGTCAGCGCACAGGGCTTGCCGTCATAGATCCCGTAGTTCGCGCAAATGCACTCCCTATCGCACGCCGGCTCGGGCGGGGGCAAAGGGGTCGCATTCTGCCCGAAGTTGCAGGTAGGCGGTTCGCCACTGCAGCTCGTCGAGTTCTCCTTCTCGCAGATCTGGTTGGCCTGCCTGTCGTCCAAGTACCACTCAACACACGACCCGAGGATTTCGAAATCTTTCATTGCGTCGTCCACATTCCGCGGCCTCTTGAGCTTGGGTAGTCCGCCCATGCAGCCCATGGCGTCCACGACGGTCTGCGGGTCGGCCCGGGCCTCAAAGCAGAGGGGTCCTTCGCCTGGGTTCGTGCCCAGGAGGGCCGCGCGCGAGACGCCGATCTGGCCAGGCCCAGCGACGAGGCCGCGCAGACGAGGCAGGTGATCGCGCGTCGGCTCGGCCTCGAGCCCCGACTGGCTCTTCGACAGGTCCCCGAGGGAGGCGCCCGGACGCATGAGATCGCTGCGCGCCGTCTGAATGAAGGCGATCTGTTCGGTCGACAGGTGCCCGGACTCGCCCCCACCCACGACGCGGCGGAGCGTGGCCCCCGAACCGTCGAGCATCTTGAGGCGCGTGTACCCCGGCGTCGTGGGTGTCGAGGCGAACCAGGACATCTGGATGCCCCTGACCGCCTTCCCGCTGGCGTCATGGCCCGAGACAACGTTCCAGTTGGGGCCGTAGAGGGTGCGCCACTGGGTGATTCCGTACGACTTGGTGACGAGGGCCGACGCCGAGAACGATCCTCCCGCCCCGGTCGGTTGCTGCGACGAGCCGCACCCGCCGGTGCCGGCCGCGATGATGAACAGTCCGACGGCTGCCACGAGCAGGTGCTTCAGAGGCCGTGGACTCCTTCGTGTCGACGCCTGCGGGGCGTCATTCGCTGTGCGATACATGAGCTCTCCTAAGGTGAATTCGTCTCCCAAACATGGCGAGAACGAGCGCGACGCCGATGAGGCGACCGCAAGAAGAATGCAATACAAATCAAAAGGGTGGGTTCTCCCCATTCCGCCAAGTCGTCAACACGTCGTGACGAGACGCGATCAGGGTTCGAGCTAGAACACGGTCGTGCTCTCGTAGTAGAGACTGAGTGCGTTATCCAGATCGGGCAGCGACCCCTCAGACGCAGGATGATACACGGGATCGACCCAGGTCGCTTTGCCCGCCGCATCCGAGAAGTCAAACCGCTCGTGCAGTTGCCATACGACAAAAAGTCGCGAGGTGTTGTCGGCGCTCGTCGGGCAAGAGAATGTCTGCGCGACGGTCTGCGACTCGCTGATCGTCACGCTTTGGGTGTGGGAGCTGCTTTGCGAGAAGGTCGCCGAGATGGACAGACTCAAGACGCGGAACAGGCTGACGCCCGCCTGGGCGGTGATGCTCATCGAGCTGGCGAGCGTCTCCGACTCTGTCTTCGAGGAGCCGCTGGTCACTGACACGGTCTGTGTGTAGCTCGCTCCCGGTCCGACCAGGGTCTGGAAGACCTTCCTCCAGTATACGGTCCTTCTCAGGTACGGAGGATTGGCGAGGGCAGGGCCGGTGCAGGTGCCGGTGCACTTGTTACAGCACGTGTCGCAGTCAAAGCCGAACCAGTTGCATTTGCAGTCGTGACACTGGCAGGAGTAGCTGTAGGAGGCCGTCGGCGTGACACCCGACCCGTCGGCGACCAGGACCACGTTGCCATTCGTGAAGCTGGGGCAGGCGCTCTTGAAAGCCGCAGAGTCGACATACGGGCTGAAGTCCTGCACCGGCGCTACGTCGGTCACCAACTCCTGGGACGTTCCAGGGAGCTCGTCCGTGGGGCTCGTGGGGAGCGGGATGTCGGGGGTGTTGGGTCCGGTCGTCGACGCCGAGCTCATGGCGAAGTTCTGGCCGGAGAGATCGAATCCGTCGACGGTGAGCGACAGGGATAGGGGCTTGAAGACGTACCCAGAGAGCGAAGGTGTCAGCGTGTAGGTGCCCTCGGCGAGTTCGGTGAACATGTACTCGCCGTTCGAGCTCGGGTGAACGGTAACGTTGCCAGGGCTCAGAGTCATCGTGACCTTGCTGAGCTCTGCCCCGCCCGTCACCCGGCCAGAAATGATGAATGAATCCGTCGGCTCCAAGTCGGTAGGAGGTGTGGTTGATGGGCTACTGCAAGCCACGAACGCCGCCAGCAATATCTTCGCGGGCGACAACGTAGTGCGTGTAAATCGTATCATTTGGGCACCCCAGTCGTGCGTATCTTTGGTTGATGTGGGTCATGCATTGCTGAGCCCATCACCGGCCAAAGTGACCGGTTGGACCCCAGCGGGTTATCTGTGGCACGACAGGGAAGTCCGAGGGCGTATTGTTAATTCGCTTTACGCTTTGGCCGTGCTCGGCGAGTTCGACTCCAGAACGGCCTCGCATCGACTCGGCGACGCGGCGAAGGAGACCCCGTCGCGGCCGCCCGAGAACCTCACGGTGAACGCCTCAGACTCGACTCGGGGGGCACCCCGGCGGGGCGGCGTAGGCGGAGGAAGCGCCGGATCCGTCCGACCCGCCGACGACGCATCGGAAGGAGAGCGGATGCTCGAAGTCGGTGAAGGACTCCAGCCCGCCGTCCTCCTGAAGCGCGACCTCGTGGCTCTCGAGCGGCTGGGCGTCGGACAGCTGCTCAATGGCGTGTGCCTCGGGGCAGAGGTATGGGTTGAGCGTCTGCTCAGGTTCGCCGCATTGTTCTTCCTCTCCAAAGCACCTCGGCCACCCACGGAGACGACGACACCGGACCTCGGCCTCGCCCATCTGTGGGCCCCCCGAGTCCCGCATTCCTGGTAAACGAGCTCCTGATCAGCTGTACCGAGTAGAGTGCCTTGGGGCCATTCACTCGAGAGGTGGGAATGAACCGGTGTCGAGGAGTATTGGTCAGTCCCTTCTTCCTCTTGGCTGTCTCGTGCGCCACCAGCAGCGCAGGCAGTCTCGACGCGGGGCCGGTCGACACGGGCCCACCACCATCGACGTCTGATGCCGCCGTGCTCGTAGACGCCGGCGACGCGCCAGATCCCTATGTGACCGACGCGCCCGTCGACATCGAGCTCGCCGCTCCGCCCGGAGCGGCCTTCGAGATCCCTCCGTTCGTGCTGGGCGGCGAGGCCCGGAGCCTGACCGCATCGACTGGCTTCACCTACCAATGCTGGACCTTCGACAACCCGCTCCTGACGCGCATTGCTCTGCCGAGCAATCAGTGCGCGCGAATCTCTGATCCATTCACGCAGGACGCGGCCATGACTGGCGACTGGAGGCTGAGCTACAACGGCATCTACACACAGCACGTCATCCAGGTGGGGGCCAGCCAGCGCCTCATCGCGCTCATCCACGGCGAGAACAAGAACGAGTGCCTCGGGGGGAAGACCGCGGCGTGTGGAAGCCGAGCGGGCTGCTTGGGAACCTGCTCCCAGGGCACGGTCCCACCAAGCGTCTCCTGTGCATCTTGTGCCTCGGGCATCGATGCGTGCAACACCTACGGTGACTGCTGGGATTCCTACTCGGCCTTCATCAGCGTCTCGTCGATCGACTACTCGGCGGCGAGTTTGTATGGGCAGCTCGCGCGCGAAGAGAGCGGCCCCATCCTTTGGCCCGCGAATGGCTATAGCGTAAACAACGTGAAGTCATCGCACGGCGTGCGGCATCCGCATGGGCTGACCAGCGGAGACTATGTCTACGTCTTCTACGTGGACCAGAGCTTCGGAGCGACCGTCAATCGTGGAACGGGCATCCGCGTCGCTCGTGCGCCCATCTCTGGCGGCGCGCTGCCTGGCACTTGGCAGACCTACTGTGACGGTGGTTGGGTCGATTCATTGCCCGCGGGCTTCTCGCTGGCCAGTCTGTCACTCTTCTTCGACAAGCAAGGCGGCTGCGCGAGCCCCATCCTCCCCGACGAGGGCCAGAGCTTCAGCTTCGCGGCCGCCCACGTGAAGCGGGGCGGGTACGTCGGGGTCCTCGAGGCCAGCGCCAACGACCGTTGGGTGGTCAGGCTCCTCTCCTCACCCGATCTCGTGCACTGGAGCGAGGTCACCGAGCTCCGTGCGGCGAGGGGCGATTGGGCGATGGGCGACCTCCACTATCCGGTGTTCGTCTCCCAGGACGGCTGGAGTAGCGAGGTCGTCGACGACGACGCCTTCTATGTGTGGGGGACGCGCTACGATGGCGCCACACCGCTTCGCGCCATCAAGATCCACCGATAATCGCGCGCCGGCGCCGAAGCCGCGAGGCCGAGGCGCAAGCAGGGTCGAGCTTCAGCGCCTTCTGGTAGGCCTGGCTGCCCTCCCGGGACTGGCCCAGGCGCGCGAGGGTGCTCACCCTCCGCCCGGGACCCACAGCTCGACCTCCACCCGCTGCGCCAGGGGGACGAGGGCCAATCGAGCAAGCCCCGCCCTGGCGGTCTCCAGGTCAGCGCCCCTCATCCTGGTCACGTCGATGGCGACGGGGGCCAGCGGCACCGGACCCAACCGCTCCCGCCCGACACTCGGAGGGACGATCTCCCCCCTCCGGTCGAGATACCAGAACATCTTCGGGTCTCCATCGGACACCACGAAGAGCGCCGCCCCAGGCGCGTGCTGGTCGAGCAGCGCCTTGGCCAAGTCGAGCGACTCGATCGCCTCCCGCGGCGTGCGCCACCCGCGCGTCCGCCAGAAGCCATACCCGACGACCGAAGCGACCACCACCCCAACCGCGAGAGGCCCGCGCAGCGCAGGCGCCCGAGCCTGGACCAGGTCGAAGCCGGCACCGGCCGCCCAGGCAATGGCGGGCACGGCGATGAGGCCGTACGAGGTGTGCCAGGCGGCCGACTCCCCGGCGAGGAAGAAGAAGGCCACGGTCGCGACCGCCAGGGCGCGAAGGACCTTGGGCGCTCTCCGCCAGGCCACGATCAGAAACGCGCAGGCGAGGGCCGACACCAGGGGGAACGCGTAGCTGTCGAAGAGCGACTGCCCGTAGATGCGCCAGTAAAACGAGGGATCGACCCACGACTTCGCGAGGCTGGCGAGTCCATCGCCGAGGAAGAAGTAACGCACCCCGTACGCCTCCTGGAGATGGCGGGCATGTTGAAGCCAGGCCATCGGGGCTCCGAGCGCGAGCGGCGCGTAGGTGGCGTAGCCCGAGACCAGGAGCCAGCGCCGGGCGCCCGCCGCCTCTCGGACCTCCGCCCACCGCCGCTCGACGAGCAAGACGAGGAGCGGCAACCCAAACACCAGCACCGGCACCTTCACCAAGCCGCCGACCGCCATCGCGCCAGCCGAGGCGACGTACACCGCCCATCGGGTCGGCCGGGCATCTGGCAGCGCGAGGTCCATCAGCGCCAGGGCCACGAGCCCGGCGACGAGCGAGGGCACATCGGGCTGAATGGTGCGGGCGTAGAAGAAGTAGATGGGCGAGAACGTGAGCGTCACCAGCGCCACCCAGGCCCCGGGTGGGCTCAGCCTCCGGCGAATGAAACTCCACCAAGCGAAGACGCCGAGGACCCCGAGGGCCAGGTTCAACAACCGCGCGGCCAGCACCTGGCCGGGGCCTCCACAGGCGAAGCTGGCGGCGGCCTGGTTGAGCAGAGGCAGCTCCATGCCGGTGATGCGAGGCTCGGCACCCTGGTGATCGATGCGCGGGAAGAACAGCGTGGAGACCCCTCGGCAGGCATTGCGCCCGACCATGAGGACGTCAGCCTCGCGCCAGTTGACGGTGCGCGCAGAGAGCGTCGAGGCGAGGAGGAGGACGAGGCCCAGCGACGCCACCAGCGGAGGCCCGAACCTGGCGAGCCTCCCCGTGACGGGCGGCAGCCGCACCGAGTCGTCTCCGGCCGCGTCCTCCATCGGAGGGCTCATCGGACGCACCATCGCCACGCCCCCTTGGCCTCGCTGCACGCCCACCCGGGAGCGTCGTCGCGCGTCAGCACCGCGGTGCGGCCCTCGGCCGCCGCCTCCTCGACCGACGGGGCGAGCCGCATGAGAACGATGGAGGCGAGGAGCTGCATCTCGAAGTACCCCGTGTACCAGTCTCCGCCCGAGCGCCAGCTCTGAATCAGAAAGAGGCCCGGCCCGGCCAGCGCGACGGCCGCCACGCCGACCGCCGCGCACGACGCGACCACCGACCAGCGAATCGAAGGCGCCCCGCCCCCGCCCTCATCGTCGGTGTCATCGACGCGCACGTCCATCGCCCACCCTGCGAGGAGAGCGAGGAAGGCGGCCACCGTGAGCTGGAGCGAGCGTTTCGAGCGGATGGCCGGTTCTGCCAAACTCGAGCACAAACATCGCGCTCAAAGAAGAGCGCCGCCGCAGGGGGAGGAGTGCTCGACTCCTGCGTCGAGACGTCCATTGGCGGGGCTCGCACCACCAAAGGACGGAGCTTTGAGTTGGGCCCATAGGCGCCGTGGAAGGTGCTTCCTCGGTGGGGGCAGCAACGCGGCCAGCGGCTTCCTCAGCGCCTCCGCCGTCAGCACCACCGCACCCCGTCGCCCTTGGGCCTGACATCGAAGTCGCTCGCGACCAGAGTGTCGCGATCCGTGTGCCGGTGCCCGTGCAAAGCCCAGCGGTTGCGGTCTGGCACGACCGGTGTATATGGCAGCGTCCAGCTCACGAGAGTCTGCCCGCCGGGGTAGGCAGGGAGATGTCCGTCGTGCCGTTGCTGGGCTCGTTCGTCATTCATGGAAACAATCGAGACACGCTCGAGGAGGCGCTGGCGGGCTTGCGGCGCGTCTCCGACTACCTCGTCACCGTCGACTCGGGATCCACCGATGGGTCCCATCGGATTGCCTCGAGGTACGCCGATCGCGTCGAGGTCCTCCCTTGGCAAGGCTTCGGCGCGGCGCGAGCGCTGGCCTGGACGCTCCTCGCGGAGGCCGGAGCTCAGTGGATGTTCTACCTCGACAGCGACGAGCTGTTGCCCGAAGTCGAAGGCAGAGCCCTCTCCCGGGCGCTTCAAAGCGGGCGGCTCTCGGGCGGGGCGTACCGCGTCGGGTGCCGCAACCTCGATCTCTCCGGCCCCAAGCCCTACGTCTTCTATACGCACCACCGGGTGCGCCTGGTTCGCGCGGGCCGCAACCCCTGGAGCCGGGAGCAAATCGTCCACGAGGCCTTTCCTCGGGGGCGCTACCCGCGGCTCGGCGTCAGCATCGACCACCAGTTCTTGATCGACGGCGCGGCCCGCTCGCGGAAGGAGCATCGCTACGCGCTCCTGTGGGCGATCCAGCACGCCGCCCAGCGCATACCGACGCCCCCTCGACTCGCCTGGCTCGCCCACCTCGGACGCGATCTCCTCGGTCGGGGCGCGCTGCTCCGAGGCGGGCTCCAGGCGGTGAGGTCCGCCGCCCTCGTCGCAGAGTACGCCCGACTCAAGCATCGGTACCTCCGTGAGGTGCACCGCGGGGCGTACGCCGAGCTCGTGGGTCTCTACCGGCGAGACGAGCTCCTCGAGCTGTTCAGACGCGTCTGGGAGGAGACGAGCGCTGAGGTCTCGTGATGGGCAGCGGCCGCATCGGCTCGACCATGGTTGCCACCGCGTCGACGAAGAGGCGGACCTTCGCGGGCAGGTTCAGCCGGCTCGGGTCGATGACTGAGATGGTGCGCAGCAACGCCGGCCTCGGGCCGAAGAGGACGCTGAGCCGCCCGTCACGCACCGCGTCTCGGCAGAGGATCGTCGGTACCCGCGCCACCCCGACTCCCGCGATGGCCGCCTCACCACCCGCGCTGTCCGTCCTCGGTGGATCCTCGAGGAGCTCGAGGTGCCCTATGAGCTGGTGAAGGTCGACCTCTCGGAGCAGACGAGCCGGACCCCAGCCCATCTCGCGTTGCACCCCTTCGGCGAGGTCCCTGTCCTGGTCGACGGTGAGGTCACGCTATTCGAGTCATCGGCGATCTGCCTCTACCTCGCCGACCGGTTTCCCGAGAGGGGCCTGGCGCCGCCCCTTGGGTCGCCCGACCGCGGGCCCTACCTGCAGTGGCTGCTCTTCGCCGAGGTCGAGCTCGACCCCGTCGTGCTCGAGCTCTACCGCGACGCGCAGCGACCCGAGGCACAGCGGCCCGACCGCTCGAAGCAGCACCGTCGGCTCGGAGAGGTGCTCGATGTCCTCGACGGTCGGCTCGGCGACCGGGAGTTCGCCGCGGGGAACTCCTTCACCGCCGCCGACGTGGTGCTGGCGTCGGTCCTCCACTGGGCGAATACGCTCGAACTGCTCGACGGTCGCCGCCGGCTCTTCGACTCCGTGATGCGTCACTCCCGTCGCCCCGCCACGAGGCGTGCCGTCTCATCGTGAGGCGCAGATCAGCAGCTGCCGTGCAGTGAGCACCCGCCGCTGCCTGCTTGGAGGCCGTGACCCGGAGCGCTGGAGACGCTCTCTATTTCGTATGGACTTTCGACGAGGAGACAGCGGGTAGCGGACGAGAGCGCATCCGAGGCGGAGCGGGAGTCGGTCGTCGTAGGCTCCTCACTCCTGTCGTCACCTGGTTGGTGCTGGCGGCTTGTCGAACGGCATCCTGAATGGCTTCGACAGCTGGATCGTCCGTTCACTCTTGGCGTACCAACCTTGCGGAGCATACTCATCGCCATCGAGGTAGCAGCGCGCGGTCATCCTGTCGCTGCCATCGGTGAAGGTCAGCAGCCAGCTCCTGGGGACCTGGTTCTCGGGAGGGCCATGGTGCTTGGTCAGGCCGGCGACGTTGATGAACGTCGTGCCCCAACGACGCTCGACATGTGATTTCCCGCCGTGGGCGTCGTCGGGGGTCGTGTGCGTGTGCGCCCCGAGCCAGAGGTCGGTGGGCGTCGCCGCGAGGACCGCCTCGAAGGCGCCCGAGTCCTCCTTGCCATCAACCCAGTACAGGAACGACGCGCCTCGCGGCGTGCCCTGAGGGTAGTAGCCGTGATACCTGGGCCTCCACCCGCCGTCAGCGTCGCGCTGCATGCCCTCCCATTCGCCTGACGCCACCGTGGTGTCCTTGAGCACGTAGTGATGCGCGCTGATGACGATGGAGGAGCGGTCGTTCTCCACGCGGGACTTCCACCAACGGAATGTCTCGCCGCTCACCACCCCGCCGGGGTTACCCCCGAGCGTGCCCCGGCCGACTCTCTGCGATGGCTCGTTGATGTCGCTCATCATCAGGAAGAGGAGATTCCCGACCCGGAACGAATAGTGCTCCCAGGTGCCTTCGATGGGAAACCGACGCTGCGTGGCGTTCACCCTGGAGAAGTCGGCGTGCTCGCCGGTTGGGTCGAGCCATTTGCGCCACCACCAGGCTGGCGGCTCATTCAAACCGCTGCGGTCGTGATTGCCAGACAGGTCGTAGATCTCTTCGCGACGGTGCCGGCGCAGCACGCTGAATTGCCGGACGATCTCCCGCCCCTCATCGTCTTTGGGGGTGCCCTGCGCGCCCGACATATCGCCCAGGTCCAGCGCAATGTCCCAATCGAATCCTGATGAGCCCTCGGAGTGCCGGAGCGCCGTCGCCAGGCTCTCTCGCCCCTCCGCCTTGTCGGTGCCCACGTGCGCGTCGGCGAACACCCAGACGCGAAACGTCCTTGGGGGCGAGCCGTGGGCCCCGGTGGGTCCGATCGCCAGACCGGCGAGTACTCCGACGAGAAGTGGGGGAAGCACTCGCATACTTGGCTGTCTTCACTCCTTTGGCTGCTCCGAGCAACCCCCTGGAGTCCCGACGATCAACATGCTCGCTCTCTTCGTGCTGTGGCGCCCACCACGAGAGGTAGCCGCGAGGGAGTGATTCCGTGGCGCGCGAAGCTCGGCGCTGACACAGAGTCGCTGCGATCGGAGGACCGCGATGCAGATGCTCTCAACGCGTCAAGGCCGCGCCCCGAGTGGTTTGGCTTTCACCGTTACTGGAGTCGGTCCACCACTCGTTCTCGTCCACGGGCTCATGGCGAGGGGGGCGATGTTCGAACCGCTCGTCCCGCTGCTCGATCGCGACTTCATGCTCATCATCCCCGACCTGCGCGGCCACGGAGCGAGCAGCGCGATGGACGGGCCGTACGACGCCGAACGCTCCGCGACCGACGTCGTCGAGCTGCTCGATCACCTCAGGGTCCCCTCCGCCACCATCCTCGGTTACTCGCAGGGAGGGCCGGTGTGCCAGCGCGTGGCGCATGAAAGCCCCGCACGCGTCGACCGGCTCATCCTCGCGTGCACCTACGCTCACAATACGAGCACGCCACGCGAGTACGTCGAGGGCTGGGTCATGACGGGTCTCGTTTCGGTGTTCGGCGCCAGGCGAGTGACAGGCCTGATGATACGCGAAGGAGCGGCGATCGGCGGCGGTCCCCCGCTCTCGCTCGCCCAGGCGGCGTGGCTCCGAGGGGTGCTCGGCTCAGGCCCCCGCGCCGCCATGGTCGCCGCCGTGAGAGGGATGCGCCAGTTCGACAGCCGGCCTTGGTTGGCGACGATCACCGCTCCCACGCTCGTCGTGGCTGGCGCGGAGGACGAGGCAGTGCCCAAGCACCACCTCGAGATGCTGACGGGAAGCATTCCGCGAGCCGAAAGCCGAGTCGTCGACGGGGCAGGACACGGACTCGTCTGGACCCACAGTTCGGTCTTCGCGGAGCTCGTCCGCGACTGGCTCCAGAAGCCGGTGGCCCCACCCTGATGGCCTGCGCCTGAGGGGGGACCCGAACCGCTCGGTTGGCCTGGGAGCTCTCGGTCACCGTGAAGGTCGCCCACGTGTAGGGGGCCGCCGCACCCCGCTCGTCGGCTCGGTCGGCCGTTACGATCAGCCATCATGCGAGTCATCGTCGCGCCCGCCGGTTCCCGGGGAGACTTCCAGCCGCTTCTGGCGTTGTCGATCGCCCTCCAGCGGGCCCGCCACGAAGTGGTGATGGTGGCCGCGCCGAACTTCGCCCGCGAGGCGGACGCCTTCGGGGTGCCAGCGAAGGGCCTTGGCCTCGACACCGAGGCCTACGTCCGGGGAGGCGGCTTCGTGGGAGGCCCGGCCCGCGGCTCGCTCAAGTTGATGGAGCTGGGGCGGGAGCTGGTGGCCGAGTCGATCGAGCAGATGCTCCCGTTGGCCGAGCGGGCCGACCTCATCATCGGGGCCGGGGCGCAGATCGTCGGCCCCACCGTTGCCGAGAAGCTCGGCGCGCGCTACCTCTACGTCGGCTACACGCCGCAGGTCCTCCGCTCGCGCCACCACTCGCCCATCACCACGCCCTTCGTCGGGCTTCCCCAGGTGGCCAACCGGCTGTTGTGGTGGGCCTTCGAGTGGGCGGTTCGGCTCAGCTTCGGCCCTCCGCTCAACCGCAAGCGGCGCGAGCTCGGCCTCGAGCCGGTGCGCGACTTCCTGGAGCACATCATGCCCGCCCGCCGCTCGGTGGTGGCCGCCGATCCCGAGCTGGCCGCCGTCTCGCCCGACCTCGCCTTGGCTCACCCGCTCTTGGGCTCGCTCCACTTGAGCGACGAGCGGCCGCTGCCCGCCGCGCTGGAGACCTTCCTCTCGAGCGGCGAGCCGCCGGTGTACGTCGGCTTCGGCAGCATGCCTGACGGGCGCCCCGAGGCCACCGTGCACCTCGTCATCGAGGCCGTCCGACGCGCCGGGCGCCGGCTGCTGCTCTCGGCGGGCTGGGCCGGCTTCGGAGGGGTCACCGAGGGAGCCACGCTCTTGGCCGATGACGTGATGGCCATCGGCCCTACCTCTCACGCGCTGCTCTTCCCTCGGGTGGCGGCCGTCGTTCACCACGGCGGCGCGGGCACCACCAGCGCAGCCCTGCGCTCCGGCCGCCCCCAGCTCGTCGTCCCTCACCTGTTCGATCAGTTCCAGTGGGCACGGTGGGTCGAGGGCGCGGGCGTCGGCCCCTCGCCGATTCCCAGAGGGCGGCTGTCTTCGTCCCGCCTGGGGGCGGCGCTGGCCGAGCTCTTGGGGCAGCCGCGCTTCGCCCAGCGGGCCGAGGAGCTGGGCCACCGGGTGCGCGCTCGCGACCCCGCGGCCCAGTTCGTCGCGTTCCTCGAGCGCTTCCTCGACCCGGCGCGGGCCTAAGGAACGCCGAGGGCCTCGAGCTTCTTCAGTCTTTGTCGACCGGGGCCGCCATGTACTCGGGCGCGCTGATCCCCAAGATCCCGAAGGGTCGAAGCCGCGCACTCCACCGCATCACGTCACAGAGGCAGGGGAGCCCGGGAGCTGGCCATGGGTCGGGCCCGAGCTGTCCGCCATGGTGCAAGCGCTCCCGGCCAAGACTCGTTCCGACGCGCTCTGAGCGTCGCTGACCGAAGCCACCCGGTGTTCTCGGCGCCACTCGGGGGCATCGATGGCGAGGCGAGGTCGATCGACGAGGGGGTGCTGCTGCCGGCGCTCGAAGGCGTCGAGGTCGTACGCCGGCATGACGCCGATCCGCAGGAAGTCCCACCCGGCCTTGAGGGTGTTCCAGGCGGACCGACGAGCCTCGGGCAGCGCCGCGTACCGTCGAGCGATGGTCTCGAAGTCCTCCGGGTCCGTCCCGGTGACTTCGCGGACGTCGTCGGTGGGCGCGCCGAGCTCGAAGGTGCCGCGCTGGTGCTCCTTCATGTAATGGCGAAGGCCGGTCTGTTGAAAGGCGTCGATGCCGAAGGACGGCCCGAGCGCGCGGAGCGCCTTGAGGAACATCCACATCGGCAGCGCCACGTGTCGCACCCGGCGACCCAGGACCCGGCTGAGGATGGCCGCCATCTCGCCAGCGTCGAGCAAGATTGGCCCCGTGGGCCGGTACGTCTTGCCCGCGTGCTTCGCGGGATCCGTGAGGCCGGCCACGATGACGCGCGCGATGTCTTCGTTCGACGGTGGAGCATTGCGGCCGGGATCCAGCGGCATCGGGAAGAGGCCGAGGTGGGCGGCGAAGCCAATCAAGCGCAGCGAGTTGTCAGCGAAGAACCCTGGGTTGACCGTGACGTGCGCGACCCCGGGGACCATGGAGAAGACGCGGTCGACGAGCCAGTTCTGCCGCGTCGCGAGCGAAGGGTGCGACGGGCTGGCCAGCCATTGACTGAGCCCGACGATAGCCTCGAGCTTGGCCTCCTGGGCCGCGACGGCGAAGCTGACCCCGCTGTGCAGCATGTGCGGGTGCCAGGGCGGAAGGTAGAAGGCGCGGGACGTTCCGCGCATGGAGTCGACCAGCTGCTCTACATCGAACAGATCGCCCTTGACGACTTCGGCGCCTTCGCGACGCAGCCGCTCGCTCCTCGGGTCGATGCGGTGGACGAGCGCCCGCACTGGCCAGCCGAGCTGCCGGAGCTGCGTCACCACGGCCGAGCCAATCTTACCCGTTGCCCCGGTCACCAGAATCGTCGGGCGAGTCATCGCAGGCTCCCTTGAGCGGCTGCTGGCATTCCGAGCCTCGCGACCGTCTGGCGAATGGAGACGAGGTGAAGGAAGACGGCGAAGGGCGCCAAAAACGCGGGCAGCCAGACCATCGGCCAGGTCGCGATGGCCGTGAGGGGCTCGCCGGGCCAGGGAAGGTGCAGCGGCCCGGGAATCGACGTGGCCACCGTGCCGATGACGTTGACGAGCATCGCGAGGCCTGCCGCGTTCCAGGCGAGCAGCCAGGGAGGGCTCAACCGGTGCCTGGCGACGAGGGCGGCGACGAGCAGCGCGCTCGCTCCGATGCCGACGTCGAAGTTGCGGCCTTCGAAGGTGATCTGCACCGGCACTCGATGGGTGAGGGAGAGCCCCCAGAGCACCAGCTCGACGCCGACCCGAAACGCCTGGAGCGCCACCGGCCAGCTCGGCGGGAGCGCACCGAGCAGCATGCGAAAGGTGGGCGTTCGATTCACGGCCATGAGCGCGGCGAAGGCAGTCAGCGGCAAGAGCAGCACCCGGGGCGGCCCCGACGTGCCCAGCGCGAGGGCGCCGACCTGGGCCAACAGCGCTGTCAGGCCGAGCCACAAGCCAACCACCGCCAGCGTCCGAAGCCTGAGGCTCCGGCGCCGCGCGGGTGGCAGCGCGGCCCGCTGCGCCGCCGCCTCCAGGCCCAAGCCCAGAGCCACCACCAGGCCGGCGACCAGCGCGACGAGCCCCACATCGACGAGGCGGCTCATGAGCGAACCTCCCCGGGGCCGAGCCAGGTCGCCACTCGCCGCGCCGCGGCCGCGGCCCCGAAGCCAACGAGCTGCACGAGCGCTTCGTCGGAGGCGTGGCACGCGCGAAACAGGGCCACGTCCTCGGTACCGACCTGGTACGCGCATCGGGCGGTCAACAGCGCGAGCCGGGCGCCCGGCACGTCGTCTGCGTGAATGCCGGCGAGCGCTCGGTCGAGCCAACCTCGTCCCAGGGGCGGGTCCTCTCCGCGCCAGCCGAGGAGCGCCCCTTCGATGGTGGCCCTCGATTCAGCGCTCATCAACCCCCTCACGCCCTCGCCTGCCACTGCGAACAGCCGAGCGAGTGACGGCCCGATCGTCGGGTGCTCGTCGATCCACCGAATCCCCGAGCGCACCTCGAGGTCCGCCAACAGGCCCAGCGAGGCGCCAGGCGCGGCCGGTTTGTTCAGCGTGGTGCGGCCCACGGTGCGGGCGGCGACCGCGGAGAGACCGCCGCGGAGCCACCCGAGCCCGGAGGGAAGCGCCAGCGGCGACCCCTCTCGCATGAACACGTTCACCACTCGATTGACGTAGTGGAAGACAATCGCGGTTCCGAGCTGCGCGGTGGTGGTTCCCGCGGGCGCCGAGAGGGGAGTCGCGAGGCTCCACTGCAGGGTGGCGCGCGCCTCTTCATCCACCAGCTCGTCGGCCCGTCCACCCGCGATCGCCACCGCGACCTCGCGGCGGCTTCCGGCCTCCAGCATCACCGAGTGGACGTCGACACAGTACGGGCAGGCGTTGGCAGCTGACACGGAGGCGGCGATGGCCTCCTTCATCACCCGGCCGTCGCCGACAATCAGCGTCTCGCGCGTCGCCGACCACACCGCAGCCAAGAGTCGCGGGGCCGGCGAGTGCACCGTCAGCGGCGGCGCGAGCTGGAACTCGCGCTCGGCCTGCGCGTACACCTCGGCGATGAGGCCCGTCGCCGACCTTCGCGGGACCAGGCCGACGTACTGCACTCCCCGCCCGATGAAGCGCTCGAGGGTGTTCATCTCTGCACCCGTGCCCGAGGAGCGGCGGCGAGCGCTTTTCCGGCCTTCCGGCAGGAGGCGAGGACCATCGAGGAGGTCGGCGTTCCCCGGGTGGCCCGAGCGAGGATTTGCCCGCCCACCATCAGCGCCACCAGCGCCAGGACGGCGTCGGCTGGCGCGTCTTTCTGGGCGACCGCGGCCAGGCGATCTCGCATCGTCTTGACGGCCTGTTCGAAGAGCTCGCTCGAGTCGGCGTCGTGGGATGCGGCGGCTTCACCGAGCATCGCGGGGAGCGGGCACCCTCGGCGCACGTCATCGCGGTGCTCCTCGCTGAGGTAGCGATCGACCACCGCCGAGAGCGCCGCGGCTCCGGTCGCTCCGCCGGTCGCGCCGTCGACGAGGGCTTTCGCCTCGTCGAGCGCCTGCACGAAGGCCTCGGCCACGAGCGCCTCCTTGTCCGGGAAGTGGGCATAGAAGGCCCCTACTGTGAGGCCTGCTCCTGCCATCACGTGCTGCACGCTCGCCCCAGCGCCGCCCCGCTCCCGGAGAATCGTCGCGGCCGACCGGAGGATCGCCCGCTTGCTGTCGGACTTCTGAAGCGCTCGTTGACTCATATTATATATGTAATACTAGTTGAAGCCGTTCGCCACTCGCCGTGAGTCGGGCGGCCAGGCGCTCCAGCTACTCCGGTCTCGGCGTAGAGATTCGCTCGACGTCGGCCCCGGGTCCACGGCGGAGGCCGTCCTCCACCGCTGACGGCGCGATCCACGCGCTCCGCTCCCCTTGAGCCCAAGCCCATTCGAGGGCCGCGAGGCCGGTCGAGGAGCACACCGACATCTATCGCCCTTCCCACCGAAGCCGCTGGCGAGCATGATCGACCCATGGTGGAGCCACCTTTGCCCGAGCGGATCCGAGCCCTCTTCTGGGACTCGGACGCGTCTGGGCTCACCTTGGGTGAGCACGCCGATTTCATCTACGGGCGGGTGCTTGGGCGAGGGGGCCTGGCCGATTGGCGATGGCTGCGCGAGCGAGTGGGTGACGCTGCGCTGCGAGAGTGGCTCTTGCGCACCAGAGGGAGGCCCTTGTCGCCGAAACAGCTCAGGCTGTGGGAGCTGCTCCTCGACCTTCCACACGACGTGGTATCGGGCTGGATCGCGGACCCTCGTCGCGCAATCTGGGACGGAAGGGCCGCGTGAGTCGCTTCCATGACGAGGTCCTCCCGCCCGAGCAGAAGGATGCGCTCCGGAGCCTCGCCCCGGTTGCCGTCTCGGAGGGCTTTCATCTCGCAGGGGGGACGGCGCTGGCGATCCAGCTCGGGCACCGCCAGTCCATCGACTTCGACTGGTTTCGAAGAGCGCCGATCGCAGACCCGCTCCAGCTTGCGGCAAAGCTCCGCGACGTCCTCGGTGCATTCGAGCTGGTGGAGGTCGCTGGTGGCACGGTGCATGGAAAGCTCGGGGGTGTTCGTGTCAGCTTCTTCGAGTACGGGTATGCGGCGCTGAGACCCACTCTCCTTTGGGCAGAGTTTGGATGCCCGTTGGCCTCGTTGTCGGACCTCGCGTGCTTCGCCAGCCTCAGCTACTTCGACGACGCAGACCGCGAGCCGATGCCGGTGATGCTCAACGGATGGACTTGGTCGCATGTCACGACGGCGGTGGCCAACGCAGTCCGATCCGCTGTGGGGTGAGGGCTCGGCGCCCACCCCTGGCCTTGCGCTTCTTGGCGGCGCCGTAGAACATCAGGATCCGCGTGAGCCACTTCCCGCCTGGAACGAGCAAGTGGAACAAGATCGAGCATCGCGTCTTCTGTGGTTTCGAACACAGCGGGCTTCAGTCGACCCAAAGCACTCCGGCTGGCCGCGTCTCGGCGGTCTCGCGGTTCTGGAACACCCGCATCCAGTGCGAGAGCCGAAGCGAGCGGTGATCCGGGTGTCGGACCTCACCCCTCACCAGGACGTAGTGCTCGGTGGCCGAGGCACGGA
This sequence comes from Myxococcales bacterium, assembly GCA_003153055.1. The sequence goes on along the minus strand of PMBV01000089.1, from coordinate 6,494 downwards.
TCGACCACACCTCATCGGCGAGGTGTTCCCGGCCCGCGCGCGTCCACTGGGCGGCCTGGGCGATGCCCGTCTTCTGCCGAACGCGCACGTTCTTCCCCAGTTGCATCACCCGCTTCAGATCCGCGTCGCACAGAGGGACGAAGAAGAACTCGCCCTGGCGAATGGCCGAGGCGCGGGCCCTGGCCTCGGCGTCGAGGAGCCCGGCCGGCCTCAAGCTGCCGTGGGCCTGCCGCACCGTGGACACCGCGTCGGGGAGCTGGGCGATGAAGGCGTGCTGCTCGTCGAGGCCGCAGAGGAAGTGCCGCTTGCGATCATCGGTGAACCGCTCGACCCAGACCCGGCGCTTGTCCTCGCGGACGACGGTCAGGCCGGGGTTGCGGTCAGCAGCCGCCTTGGGCAGCGCGACCTCGAAGCGACGACGCGGCTCGTGCACCATCAGCACCAACTGGTTGAGCGGGCGATCGACGCCCTCGACCTCGATGCGGTTCGAGCCGTGGCCGGGCCACAGGCGAAAGTGCTCGTCCTGAACGCGCTTCCCACGAGCGATGTCGAGCTGGACGATGGCGTCGTTGCCGGTGACCGCGAGCGGACCGCCCGACAGCTCGAGCGTCAGCCCGGCGTGCTCGAAGCGGCTCGACAAGTGGGTTCGGGAGGGAAGCATGGCGTCGGTGCTGACGCGCCCCTCGGTGCCGAGCTGACACGGCGCGCCGCTGAGTCTGGAGTCGTGGAGGGCGCGGGCGCTCAGGTCGAATCTGGCCTTGAAGCGTAAAGAGGGTTTCCATTTGCGCAGGTAACGACGCGCGGGCCCCGTGCGACAACTCGCCAGGCGCCCGCACCTCGCCTGGCTCCCATCGCGGGCAGCAAAGGACAGGAGATCCCCATGACTGTCAGCCCTCTTCCCTCTGGTGGTGGTGAAGCAGCCCGCGACCGTCGATTGATGACCGCGCAAACTCCCAAGGTTTCCTCCACCGTCGGCGAGGACGCGCGGGACCGCCGCGCCGCGCAGAAGGCAGTCAACACCTCGCTCGTCAAGAAGGGCAGCACGGGCCAGGAGGTCTCCACGCTACAGCGGGAGCTCAAGGCGGCCGGCATCGACCCCGGCCAGGTGGACGGCGTCTTCGGGCCGAAGACCGAGGAGGCGGTGAGGCAGTACCAGGACCGGATGAAGATCGGGGTCGACGGCAAGGTCGGCAACCAGACCTGGAACAAGCTGATGACCGACAGCTTCGAGCCGGGGAAGCCGTCGAGCTCTGACGCCGCGCCAGTGGGTCCCGCACCGTCGGCCGACCCGACCAAAGTGACCGAAGGACTCATCCCCGCCAGCCAGGCCAATGCAGCGACGTGGATGGGCCAGTCGGTCGCGAAATCAACCAGCTTGGCCGATGTCACCTTGCCCGGCACCCACGACTCGGCCGCCACGGAGAACCTGGGGCTTCCGGGCAGCGCTGACGCGCAACGCATGTCGCTGAAGGACCAACTCAACAGCGGCGTTCGCTTCCTGGACCTCCGCTTCAAGCTGGAACCGGCCACGCACGACCGGCTGGGCCGTCAGCTCGCGCCGGAGCACCTACAGGTCTACCATGGCATCTCCCGACAGCCCCTGTCCGGCGAACAGGCGCTGAGAACCGTCTCCGACTTCCTTCGCGACCACCCGAGCGAGGCGGTGATGGTCTCGGTCAAGAACGAAGGCAACAAGGGCGGCGCGAACGACGCGCGCTTCCAGAGCGCGGTCGAAGGACTGATGTCTAAGCTGGAGGGCGAGCATGCCCAAGCCAACCCCATCGACCGCAACGCCTCGGCGGGGCCGCAGCGCAACCTGTTCTACGGAACCAAGGACAAGGTCCCCACCTTCGGCGAGGCACAGGGCAAAATGGTGCTGGTGCGGCGCTACGCAGCCCCCGACGGCAATACCAGGGCCCCGCTCGGCATCGACGCCACGAATGGCTGGCCCGATGGCGAAAAGAACCCCACCGGGGTCACCGCCAACAAGTTGCTGGACGTCGAGGACCACTACAACGACTTCAACGGCAAGGGCACCAATCAGGAAGAGAAGTGGCGCGACGTACAACAGGCGTTGGACCATGCGGCCACGCACAGCGACCCCGGAGCGTTGCACCTGAGCTTCACCAGCGCCACGGACACCATGCCCCCGTTTGGCAACCCCACGTGGCAGGCGATTCCCAGCTTCTCGGACCCGATCAATCGGCAGTTGACCGACTACGCCAAGCAGCATCACGCCGCGGTCGGCGTGGTGGCGGTGGACCGTGCAAATCCCGATCTGATCCGCGCGCTCATCAACATGAATGGCTGAGCGGGGCTCGAGAGAGATGCCGAGCGACTCGAAACAGTTCAGGTGGAACCCGAGGGCCGCGACGATTGCTCGAGGCAAAGACTGGCCTCCACGCGAGATGACGTAATCCTGGGCACCGGCCAGGTGCGGCTGAGCTGGCCACGCCGATGACCGCGGAGCAGCAGCTCGACCTGCGAGGGTGTGTCGTTCAGCGCGTGGCAGCCCCGGGTCGAACGCCAGGCCGAGGTTGAAGGCGGCCACCGGGTCCTTCACTCGCTTCCACGCGCGGAGGTACCAGCGCAGCGCCGCCCGCCGGTCGAGAATCAGCATGAGCTCATGTCTCCCGCTTCGTTCGGCAATCAGCGAAGCGAGCCGAGGAATGCGAGCACCGCCTCGACGAAGCGGGCTCGGCCATGCTCCGGCCGGTCGAGGAAGAGAAAGTGGGTGGAGTCAGGCAGTTCGAGCACCTCGACCCGACCGGCGTCGCTCAGCTCGCCTTTGAGGGCCGCCACGTCTTGAGGTCGAGACCAGAAGTCGAGCGAGCCGCGCACGATCATCGTCTGTGCGCGCACGTCCCGCGCCTCCCACAGCTTGATGCCTTTGGACAGCGCGTAGCTGTCGGCGAGCGGGCCGGCTGGAACGCGAGCGCTGCGCGGCTGGCGGCTGCTTGACGTCGGATCGGCCCCGAGCGTGAGCTCGACATAGGCCGTGGCGACACCGGGGTCGCGCCAGGCGGCCTTGTCGTCGATGGGAATGTTGCGGTTCCAGGTGGTGAGCAAGCTCTGTTCGTCGCGCAAGGTGTAGGCGCCGAGGCTCGGGCTCAGCACCCCGGGCGACCCCTCGACCTCGAGGCCGGCGCGCAGGGACCAGGGCGCGTCGACGCCGTACAGCGCGTTGAGCATGATGAGGTGAGTGAGCCCGTCAGGGTGGGTCGCGGCAAACATGCCGGCCCAGTGCCCGCCGGTCGCCCAGCCGAGCACCGCGATCGTGCGGTGGCCGCGAGCACGCGCCAGCTCGACGGCGGCAGCGACGTCGCGCACGGCCTCCTCCGAGGTGACCGCGGCAGGCGACGCGTCGCGCGGCCCGTCGAGCGCAGCCGGCCGACTCGAGCGGCCCCAGCCCCGAACGTCGAGGACGTAGGTGGCGTAGCCAGCCCGAGCGAGATCCTCAGCCAGGGAGTAGCCGGGCACCGGGTTGTCGAACGACGCGACGCCACCGGCGCCGGCGCCATGCACGAGGACGACCGCGCCTCCGCTCATCCCCTCGGCGAGAGCCACCTCGCGCACCGCGATGTGCACGCCCGGCTCGCTCTCGACGGTGAGCTCGGTGCGGGTGACCTCGGCTCGGGACGAAGCACGGTGGGCACACGCGCACAAGGTCAGGGCACCGCCGACGACGAAGGCTCGACTCACGGTCGTCAATCTACCACTCATGACTTGAAGCTGGGAACGGAGTGCCCACCTCAGCCGATGATCATGTCCGCCGTCGAGCCCGTCACCACCACCGTCTTGCCACGTAGCTCAAGGTCCATGTGTGTCCTCCGAAGTGACCGAGTCTAACCTGGGCGCCCCAGCCTCCGCCCCTCAGACGTGTCGTCCCTGGCTCAAGTCCCGCGACGCCTCGGTCGAAAGTGTCTATCCTGTGTCGGCGATGCCAACCGACGACGCCCCGGCCCCGTTCCGAATCGTGCTCATTGCCGAGCTGCTCCCACGCCCCCAGTTCGCGCTCACGCACACGGCGCCGACGACGCCCGTCCCCATCACCCGCGAGACCTTCGACGAGGTGATGCAGCGCTTCAGCCCATCGGTGGCCCTCGACCTCCCCAACAATCCGAAGCCCATCGAGGTCACCTTCTCCCGGCTGGGCGCCTTTCGTCCCGAGTGGCTGGTGAAGAACGTGCCGGCTTTGAAGGTCGAACCGGCTCCCGCTCGAGCACCGGCGCCAACGCCGGCTCCGGGCCCGAAGAGCCTGCTCGATCAACTGCTCGACGACATCGATGACGACACGACCCCTTCGGCTCCGCGGCCGCCGCCAGCGAGGGTGGAGACGCGAGTCGCGAACGTGCTGACGCACCCCGAGGTGCGACGCCTCGAGGCCGCCTGGCGCGGAGTGAAGTTCGTGTCCGATTCGTATCCCCGAGGCGCTCCCGTCGTGCTCGAGGTGCTTCACGCGACGCCCGATACCGTCACCGAGGCCCTCGAGCTGCTCCAGGCGCTCCCTCCGACCGGCACGCCCGTCGGCCTGGTGGTGGTCGACGCGGTGATGGGTGCCACCGCCCGCGACTGCGACCGCCTCATCGACTGGGCCCGAGGTGGGGAGTCGCTGCGAGCGCCGGTGGTGACCAACGGCACCTCCGAGCTTTTGGGCTTCGACACCCTGGAGGCGCTGGGCACCTCGTCGCGAGGCCTGGCGCACAGCGACGACCCGCGGGCCGCGCTGTTTCGCACGGTAGCGGCTGACGACGCCAGCCGGTGGCTGGTCGTGGCCGTCAATGGGTTGCTCGCGCGCCCCAGGCATTCGGAGTCGACGGCCCGGGAAGGCGTCGCGGTCCTCGAGCCCAAGGACCTCTTCTTCGGCGCGGCCTACGGGGTCGCGGCCCTGGTCGCCGCGAGCGTCCATCGCACCGGCGCGCCCTTCACGCACAGCGGCTCGACGCATGGGGTGTTGTCTAATTTGCCGGTGCGGGTGACGAAGGTCGGCGCCACCGAGCGGGCACTGAGCCTCGAAGCCGGGGCACGGGCTGATTCGGCGGAAGAAGCCGCCAAGGCCGGGGTGGCGATGTTCGCGGCGGTGCAGAACCGTGACGTAGCGATTCTCCCAGTGGCGCCGGTGGTGTTTCGCGGGCCCAGCACCGCCAGCGGCACCAGCCGGCCGGCGAGCCTCACCTTGGGCGACCAGCTCTTCACCGCGGCGGCCGTCAGCGCGGTCTTCGGCATCGCGCAGGCCATTCCCCCGGACACCGACGCCGTCGCCGCCCGCGAGGCCGCCCAGGTGATGCTGGCCGCGCACCTGACGTTCAACGGCGAGCGCGCCTCGTGCGAGGTGTCGATTGGAGCCTCGCCTCCGAGCCTCAACGTCACGGTGCGCCCGGGCCGGGTCGCGGGCGTTTCAGTGCGCGACATCTCCTTCGTCGCGCCCTTGGGCGAGGCGTGAGGCCTCGAGGGCGCTACTTCTCGTCGTGGAGGTTCCGTGGGTTCGCCTCCCGAACAGCGCCGCTGAGGCGGCCGCGCACAGGGCTTCGGCTGGCGACCACCTCGTCAGAAGCTACCGCAGGAAGGCACGGGCGCGCCCAAACTCCGCTCTAAGTGCCACGAACGGAAGCTGCTCTTCCATTTGGACCTCACCCCCGCCAGCCACGGACCTCGAGTCGAGGGTCGTGGGCTGGGCCTCACCGCGGGAACAGCTCGAGGCAGGGGTCGGGGGAGGGGCTCGAGGGGCTCGGAGGCCCTGGGCGAGCCCTCACGAGACCCTCGGCCGGTCGGGTCAAGTGGTGCATCGGCGGATGCTTCTCACGTATGCTCACCGAGGTCTCGGGCCGAGGGGCTGGCCAGACGGCCTCGGTGGTTGGACAGCAGCCCCGCCCTCGCACCTCAGGGCGNNAATCAGTACTCCGTGATGACAGGGCTGGAGAGTGGCCCGTCCTCGAGGTCGGTGCCGAAGTTCAGAGGCCCCAGCTCGCACACATCGACGCGAAGCGCCCGCCGGGGCTCATGGTTGAGGGCGACGCGCGAGAGTGATGGAGTCGAAGCGCCGGGCGTGACCAACTCCAGGGACTGTGCTGGGCCTTGGTACGGGTACGGCTCGAGGGAGGGGGCTCGGGCGCTCTGGGTGGAGCACCGGCAGATGCGATGAGGGCGGCCCCTGAACGACTGGCCAGTGGCCCGGCGGCTCTCCGAGTCCGGGGGAGAACTGAGACGCATGGAAAGCACCAAAAACGTTGCTTCTATGCATCTCATTGCTCTCGTCCTACTCAAACGGCTGCATTTCACCCTCGCGCCTGCTCTCCTCCGCCCATGACGGGACCTTCCGGCGCTGCGCTCCGGCCGGGCTCGTGGCCCCACACGTGTGCTCACCGCGGTCTCGGGTCGAGGCGCCTGCCAGATCGCCTCGGTCGGTGGGCCCCGGCCCGACCCTCGCCCCTCAAGGCATGCTCGCACCGTCCCGCCCACTCGGAGAACGCGGCAACCTCGGTCGACCGCGTCTC
>PMBV01000013.1 GCA_003153055.1 Myxococcales bacterium | reverse complement strand
GTCCGCCCCGCCCCAGTACTCCCGCGTGGCGGAGCCACCGGCGGAGCAGCCCGCCGAGGAGCGTCCCCCGGCCACCTTCGACGTCCAGGTTGTCCTCGACGCGGATGGCTCCCCAGTCGGCCAACTGACCCTCGGGGTGAAGGAGCCCGCATCCGACGAGTTCCGCTCACTGCGGACTGACGGCGGCGGCTGCATCCACATCGCCCACACGGTGCGCGGGACGGGCGAGGTGCGAGGGGACATCAAAGGCGCGCGCCTGGACCAGTCAGCCGTGGTGGTTGGCTGGGGGGCGACTCGAATCGATGGCGATGGCCCGCCGCCCACAGACGAGGCCCCGCCAGTTCGCTACCTCGTCAAGCTCGAGGAGTACCGAGTCCAGGATGGCGACACCGTGGCCAGTGTTTCCGCTCGAGCAAGGATGAGCTGGAAGGACCTCGCCTACTTCAACTGGGGCACGCGGGACGGCGAGGAAATCAACCGCTACCTCGCCTCGGCGGTCGGCTGCAGCCAGAAGGCGCCGGACGGGAGCTACGTCTTCAGTGGTGACGACTGGCCGGGCATCATTCGGATTCCGAGGCCCTTCTCGAAGGACGGCTTGCCGACCAACGAGATGAACATCCTCCGGGTTGAGCCCGCCAAGGAGCGCGTCGCCAGTTGGGTGAAGCTGAGCTCCTACTACGAGGACGCGTGGCACACCCCCTGGCCGCTCGACGAACTCCAACTCGACGTCGCCGGGGCGACCATCGACGACGCGTTGACCATCGACCACAAGCAGCAGAGGGGGGCGGACTGAGCCATGGGCGAGTCAAACGAGAGTTGGCACGTCGAAGCGCCCCAAGACGGCGAAGTCGTCGTCTCGGTGGTGAAAGCCACGGTGACGGAGAAGGAAATCAACGATGACAGGGAAGGCATCGTCGACCGCCTCCATGCGGCGTACCTAAGCCTGGTAGACTCGATGGCTCCCTACCAGAAGGAGTGGGACGCCGACTGGCAGAAGGCCCTCGAGGACGCCACGCTGGCCGGACTCGAGGCAGGGCTGAAGGAGTGGGGCGGCGACTTCGCCGACTACTTCAAGAAGGAGACGTGGACGGACCTCGGGGGCAAAATCGAGAAGGCCGCCGGCTCTGCCTACGACACGGCGAGCGACTACGCGGGCGAACTCAACAAGAAGATTACCTCGCAGGTCAATTCCGCCTTGGCGAAGACGGGGGAAATCCTCGAGCACTCGGACGAGACGCTCGCAAACTGGACTTGGTGGAGCTCGGTTCTCGAAGAGGCCGTCAGCAAGCCGCTCAAGGACCTCGAGGAGCAAGCGATGAAGACCGTCACCGAGGTGACCGAGACGGCCAAGAAGGTCCAAAAGGTGTACCAGCACCGTGACGCCATCCTGAACCTCCCTGTCCTGCTGGTCGAAGGCGACCCGAAGCCGATTCAGAACTTCGTCGACACGGTACTGAAGGATATCGACCCGGAGCTGGCGAAGGCAATTCGCGAGGACCCGAAGTTCTACGTCGTCCTCGAGGTGCTCGCCGACCACGAGAGTGCCCTGGCCTACCTCTCGTACGCCGGCCTCGCCTTCGAGGCCATCCCACCGAACTTCTACGCCTACCTTGCCAGGGAAGTGCGGCGCCTACGTGCTTGTGGAGGTGGTGCTGCTCATCATCACCGCGCTCTTGTCAGCCGGCGCCGCGGCGGCGGCGCGCATCGCCAGCTGGGCGGCGCGAATCGCGATGAGCAGCGCGAAGGTGGCCAAGGCGGTCAAGCTGGTGAAATCGGTCGTCACGAAGGCGCAGGAGCTCGAGCGCGCGGTCGAGAACTTCCAGCGCGTCATCGAGGATTTCCTGGATGTGTCAAAGCGCTTTCACCAGCTCGGCGAGAAGCTGCTGAAGGCCCGAAAACGCGGACTCAAGCTCGAGGGGCGAACGAAGAGCACGATTGAGGCCAGACGAAAACTCATCAAGCGAGAGCACAAGTGCCGCTACTGCGGCAGCACGGCCCATACAACGCCGCACGGACGACTGGGAACCGTTCGGTACGAATAGCGGCGTGGCATCTCAGGAGACGCTAATGCTTGGCAATGTCAGCAAGGATTCGATGTATCTGACTCGACTCAAAGAGAAGGTTGAGCACGAGGGCGACCATCCACTACACAAAAACATCAAGATGCAGGCCCACCATGCCATCTCGGCGGCCGGGGTCGCCCTGAGCCGGCTTGGCCGGAACCTGGAAGAATTCCAGTATGACATCAACCTTCTTCCGAATCTGGTGTTCATCCCGTCCACGCTTCAGGGCGCCTGTCACCTCGGCGTCCAGCCGCATAGAGGCAACCACATAGCGGTGGTTTCCGATGACGAGGACCACGACGAGCAACGCCCAGCTCCGTACCACGTGATGGTTAGCATAAGGCTTCTGGAGATGCGGCGCCTGATGAAGGGTAAGTGTCCGAAATCGAATCCGGAAACCATCAAGACCGTCAAAGACAAGATGGACGCAATCAGCGCCAGCATCATTGACACAATCGAGCAAATGCCAGCCATGGCACCGCTGACCCAGGTCGCCATGTCATTCCCGCATCCCAGCAAGATCGGATGCGCCGGGGTCGATT
>PMBV01000054.1 GCA_003153055.1 Myxococcales bacterium | reverse complement strand
TCCAGGAGGATGTTCGACGGCTTGAGGTCGCGGTGCACGATGTTCCGCTCGTGCGCGGCGCCCACCGCCGACGTCAGTTGGGTCAAGAGGTTCACCGCGGCGGGCTCCTCGAGCCAGCGCTCTCGCTCCAGTCGCTGGGCGAGCGTCTCGCCCTCGAGCAGCTCCATCACGATGATGTAGAGGCCCTCGGCTTTGCCGTAGTCGGTGACGTCGACGATGTTGGGGTGACGGATCGCCGCCACCGCCCGCGCCTCGACGAGGAACCGCTGCACCATCGCCTCGTCGCTGGCCACGGCTGCGTTCAGCACCTTGAGGGCGGCCTTGCGTCCGATGATGGCGTGCTCCGCGGCGTAGACCGTCCCCAGGCCCCCGGCGCCCAGCTGCGCCGTCACCCGATAGTTGAGAATGGTGGTCCCGATCATTCCGCCCTCGCACAAGGCTAATGACGGACCTCCACGGCGCATGCCTCTCGTCACGAGCGTCAAGACCCTGACCACTCCAGGTCAGGGTTCCCGGCGGCTTTGCTGGGGTTTAGACCAACAGCCCCAGGACGCTCTCGAGCCATTCCTGGACCTGATGAGTCGTCGGCAGGAGGTTGCGATCGAGCGCGTAGGCGAACAGGGGCCCGGCGAACTCCCCGGCAGTCCGAAATCGGTTCTTCAGGTCTGGAGCCAGCGCCTTCAAGATGATGGCGGCCAGCGGTCGCTCGACGTACTCGGGAACGGTGAGCTTGGGCGCGCGGATGAGCGCCATGATCTGGTCCTCCGACGCTCCGTCTTTCTGGAAGGGGTGGAAGCCGACCTCGAGCTCATACAGCATCACCCCTGCGGCCCAGAGATCCGAGGCAGGGGTGAGCGGCTCGCCCCGGGTCTGTTCGGGCGAGAGGTATGACAGCTTCCCGCCCGTCATTCCGAGGGCGGGACCCAGGTTCAGGTGGCTCGAGCTGGCGACGCCGAAGTCGCCGAGCTTCACCTCGCCCTTGCCCGAGAAGAAGACGTTGGCCGGGTTGACATCGGAGTGCAGGAGGTTCAGCGGGCTTCCCGCCTTGCTGGTGGCGGTGTGGAAGTAGGCCAGGCCCTTGAGCACCTCGAGCACGACGTAGAGGCCCATGGGGGTTGGGAAGCCCTTCATCTGGCGTCGGTGGGCCTCCATGAGGGCCTGGAGATCGCCTCCGACGAGGAACTCCATGGCGATGAAGTGGCGCCCGAAGGCGACCCCGTGCTCGATCATCGTCACCAGGTTCGGGTGCGAGAGCATGCCCATCAGGTCGATCTCGTCGGCGAAGCGCTCCTCCGACAGGCCGGGCTTCATGAGCTTGAGCGCCACCTGCATCTGCTCGCCGCGCTCGTCGGCCGCCTCGGCGAGGAACACTTCGGCCATGCCCCCCGTGCCGATGCGGGAGCGGACCACGTACTTCCCGAAGCGCCGGCTCGGCACCTCGATGGCGTTGGTGGGCTGCACTCGAAGCCTGAATGTAGCGCTCCTCTGGGGTGTATGCGCGGGCAAGAGCGGGCCCTCGCGCATTTCGTTTTCGGCCCCTCGAGCCCGTCGGCGTTCCGTGCGTCCGTGGAGGCCAGATGGTAGCGTGTCGCGCGGTATGATGAAGCACCTCGGCGTTCTCTTCGTGAGCCTGTTGGCGACGTCTGCCCTCGCTGCCCCGGAGGAGGACGACCTCGCGCCGCTCACCCCTGTCAGGGCCAAGCCGAAGACACCCCCGACCCCGATGCGCAAGGGGGTCGCCCCTCAACCGAAGGCCGGCGCCTCACCCAAGGCCGCCCCCAGCCGACGCTCCGGCGCTCAGGCTCGCCCACGCCTGGCCGATGACGAGCTGGCTCCGCTGGTGCCCGTGGCCCCCAAAGGTGAGCTGTCGGTGCGGGTCGCTGGCGGTCTCAACGGCGCGGTCCTCTCGATCGATGGGAAAGAGGTGGGCCGGCTGCCGCTCGGGGCCCAGAGCGTGGTGGTCGGAGAACACCACGTCACCGTGGCTCGCCCCGGGTACTCGGTGTTCGTCCGCAAGGTGAACATCTTCATGGGCGGGATGCTCGAGCTCGAGGCGAAGCTGAACCCGGTGGCCGCGGTGCTCGAGATCGTCAGCGATGTACCGGGCGCCGAGGTGACGGTCGACGGGCGGGTGGTGGGCGAGACCCCGCTCGAAGGCGTCGAGGTTCCCCCCGGCACGGTCGAGGTGGTGGTCGCCAAGCCCGGCTTCCGCGAGCAGCGCCAGAGCCTCACGGTCGCGCTGGGGAAAGACTACCCCTTGACCGTCACCCTCGAGCCTGCCCCGCTCGATCGCCCCCTCGCCACCTCCCTCACCCCGTCGGGGTCCGACCTGGTCTCGATGGAGCTGCGGCAGCCCGCGGTCAGCGCCCAGGAGCCCATCGTCAAGAAGTGGTATTTCTGGGTCGGCGTGGGCTTGGCCGTCGCGGGCATCGCGGCCGCCACGACGGCCGGCCTCACGGCGTCGCTCCCTCCGAGGTCGGCTACCGGGCAGGAGATCTGCAAGACCCAGTGTGACAAGTGCATCGGTGTCTTGAATTGTGGGAACTGACGGGCCCCGAGGAGCTGTCGTCGCCCGGCCTTCAGCTCACGCGAGCCCAGTGACGATCTGCTCCGTCTTGGCCCAGAGCCGCTGGGCGAGGGCCGCGTCGTCCGCGTCGGCCCTGGGCTTCTTCACGTTGCAGTCGGCGAAGTACTGGCCAGAGACCGACGCGAGCGACGGGTGGGTGGCCACGAAGCACTCCGTCGCGGCGCCCTCGGCGGACGTCTTGAGGAACAGCGGAGAGAGGGCCCCGAATACCGACCTCATCACCGGATTCATGTGCCGGCTCAGGTTGGTGGCGATGACGCCCGGGTGTACCGCGTTGGCCGTCTTCTTCGAGCCCGCGAACCTCCGGGAGAGCTCCTTCGCGAACAGCAGGTTCGCCAGCTTCGACTGCCCGTAGGCCCTCCACGGGGTGTAGCCGACGTCACCCGACAGGTTGTCGAGCTCGATGCCGTCCTTGGGGGCCTGGGTGTGCGCCGCGCTGCTCAGCATGACGACGCGCCCGTCGTCGGCCAAGAGCTCGAGCAGCCCGGTGACGAGCATGAAGTGGCCCACGTGGTTGGTGAAGAACTGGAGCTCGTAACCGAACGCCTTCTCGAGCGTGGGCAGGGCCATGATGCCGGCGTTGCAGATGATGCCATCGAGGCGGGTGCCAAGGTGCTTCACCGCCGCGACGCACGCCCGCACGCTCGTGGGGTCGGCCAGCTCGAGGGCCAGCCCTTGGCCCTTGGTCGCCGACACCTGAGCGCAGGCGGCCTGGGCCTTCTCCGCGGTGCGCGCGGTGGCCAGCACCCGGGCTCCGCGCAGGCTCAATACCCTCAGGGTCTCGAGGCCCAGCCCCGAGTTGCACCCAGTGAGCAGGTAGGTCTTCCCCTCGAGTGAGAGCTGGGCGGTGACGGCCTCCGCGGTGGAGCGGGCTCCGAACCCAGACGGTCCGTTGGACGAGAACAGCGAGACGAGTGACATGGTGGCTCCTGGAAGTGTGCCCTCACCTCTAGCGCCGCCGAGCGTTCCGCACTGGCGCGGCTGTGTAAAGAAGCGTGAGGCGCCTCAGCATCCCTCGGTCCGCGCTTCAGGCCTCCAGGTCCAAGAGAGGCAACTGGTCGTCGTGGCGCGCGCCCTGGTACACGTGCCAGGCGGCCACCAGGTCGAGGGCCGGCGGGTCGACGCTGACGAAGAGGGTGACGTCCTCGGGTGCGCCGCGGCCCTTCGCTTCACCGCGGAGCACCTCTCCCAGACGAGCGTCGAAGGGCGCGCCCCAAGTGAGGCTCGACGACGGCGCGTCGCGGAAGCGGCGGGCCCGCGCCACGGTCTCCCTGGGCAGGGGACACTCGAGGAACGCCTCGGCGCCGAGCACGGTGACGTGGGTGCCCGCCTGCACGGCGTCGACGGGCAGGGTCACGCCTCCGGTCAAGACGACGAGGTCCGCTTGGGCCACCGCCGCCGCCGCCGAGTCGGCGCTCTCGACCGCCATGGCCAGCGACCCTTTGAGAGTGAGGGCCAGCTCGAAGCTTCGGGCGAGCTCGGGGTCGAAGAGCTGAACCTGCTCGATGCTCCGCACCAACCGCAGGGCCTTGAGCGCGCCGCTGGCGGCGGCCCCCGAGCCGAGAATGGCCACCCGCCGGGCGTCGGGTCGGGCCAGCACGTCGGCCGCGAGCGCGCCCAACAGAGCGCTGCGCAAGGCCTGAAGGTGGCCTGAGTCCATGATCGCCAGGAGCTTCCCCGTGGCGCCATCGTGCAGCTGCAGCACCGCGCGGGGGCCCGCCGACGAGGGCGGGTCGGCTCGCACCGACACGGCATACGCCGGAATGCCAGGGACCCCGCCCGAGCGCACCACGCTTTCCCGGTCGCCGACCGGGGCGAAGCGGTGCTCCGTCGAGGTCCACGCTCCCACGGCTCCCAGCGTGTCTCGCAGCTCCTGGAGCAGGTGCAGGGCCTGGGTGTGCCTCGAGACATCGGAGCGAGAGAGGAACAGGGTGAGCATCGGCCCCAGCATGCCCGAGTCAGGGCACGGAGATGACGAAGCTCTGCGAGCTCACCTCGTAGAAGCCCCGGGGCCCGGCGAGCTCGGGGCTTAGCTCGTTGGGCACCCGCCACGTCTGTCCGGTGGATTGAATGACGGTGACGGCGTAGCGCCCCGAGGGGACGCTCTTGAGCACGCCAGGGTGCGCGGGGTTCGACATGTCGAGGGCCTGTGGCCTGATGACCAGGCTGAGCTTGAAGACCGGGGTCGGGGTGGTCTTCACCCTGCCCCCGTCGAGCAGGGAGCTCATCAGGCCCGAGAAGTCGAAGCCCGCGGCGAGCACCACCAGGTCCGGGGAGCCGTCGCGTGGAATGGTGGCGCCGGTGGTCGGGTTCACGTGCTCGTAGTCGAAGGCACCGCCGTCCAGTGAGTCCAAGATGCCGTTCTTGTCGAGGTCGTTCTCGTCGAGCAGCACCGAGTCGGCCGACACCTTGCGCACCACGACGCGGGGCCAGAAATCGACCACCCCGTCGCCGTTGGCATCATCGGGCACCCCGTCACCGTTCTCGTCGACGAGGCTGGCGAGGAAGACCGGGGCCCCCTCGGCCACAGGCCCTTCTGGCCACAGCGGCGCCGAGAAGCCTTTGGCCGACAGCTCGATGGTCGCGGAGCTGCTCCCGAGGGTCAACGACGAGACCGAGGCCTCGAAGACGGGGCGATCGACCGGCACCCGGAGCGTGTCGGCGAAGAGCACCCGAACGTCGACCGCGGCCATCGGGGCGCCATCGGAGTCGAGGCCGACGGTGACGGTGCGCGGGGCCCTGTTCACGTCGACCGCCACGCCGCCGACGTCTCCCGAGTTGGGCTCCGAGGTGACCGAGTACCAGGGAATGAAGTCGGCGTTGGCGTCGACGAAGCCGCGAACCAGGTACTCGCCGGGGGCCACCAGCGGGAAGCGGAAGGGCGCGGTGAAGGGGCCGACGTCGCCGGGCACCGCGTTGCCGAACACCGTGTCTCTGGTGAGCACCAGAAAGGTCAAGGGTCGGCCGGTGCCCGTGGGAGGAGGCGGTCGGACGGCGTCGTAGAGAAACAGGATTACGTTGCCCCGGGCGGCGGTGTTCACCACCACGGTGCCGTCGACGCGCCCCGAGCTGGTGTGCTGCCGCTTGTCGGCTCCGGCGAAGACCGGCGGCGCCTCACAGGCGGCGAGGCTGGCCAGGGCGAGAGCGAGGAGCGCGGGCCTCATGGCTGCACCGAGAGCAGGGCGAAGAGGCGGCGACTGACGTTGTTCCCCAAGGGGTGCTCCTGGTGATCGGGGCCCAGTTGGCTGCCCACCAGCGACAGGGTGAGGCGGTCGTTGAACAGGCGGTAGCCGACCCGCGCGTTGAGCACGGTGTAGGGCGCCAGGGGGTTTCGCACGTAGAGGACCTGCGTGGGGTCGGAGGCGGCCGGCTCTCGCTCGACCCAGGTGGTGGCCGAGACGTACGAGAAGTCAGCCGAGAGGTCGAGCCCCACGGGCGTCCGGTAGATGAAGCCACCGTTGATCTTCGCTGTGGGGGCCTGGGTGCAGGGCACGCAGACGGCGACTGGCTTGTCTGAATTGACGGCCTGGAGCGCGCCCGAGATTCGCAGGTCGAGCCCGGGCAACGCGTTCCAGGTGACGCCGAGCTCTCCGCCTCGCGCCGTGTAGGACTGGAGGTCGTTCTTGAAGGTGCTGTGGCCGATGAGGTAGCTGCCGGTGGCCACGTCGTAGGCCTCGCGGGCGCCCACCGGCATCACTTCCCCCAGGTAGATGAGGTCGGTGACCACGTTCCAGTACAAGGCCAGATCCCACGAGAGCCCGAGGCGAGCGAGCTCTGCGCGGTAGCCCACCTCGAAGCTGAGCAGTCGCTCGGGCCTGAGCGTCGGGTTCCCCTGGGTGCGCACCGAGGCGCCGTTCACTCCGGGCACTGGCGTGCGCAGATCGAGGTAGCTCTCGGCGAAGCTGGGGGCGCGGAAGGCAGTGGTGAAGGCCGCCCGGAAGGCGTGCCCCTCGACCGGGGTCACCACCACCGAGACGCGAGGTGACTGGGCGTAGCCGGGGTTGCCGTTGTCGAGCAGCGGGTGCCGATCGATGCGGTAGCTGGCCACCAACGCCAGCTCCTTGAGCGGGCGCCACTCGTCCTGGAGGAAGGCGGCGGCGTGGAACTCCTGCTTGGACGACGCCATGTAGCTCCAGTCGAGGTGCTTGAGCCGCCCCGAGACGCCCGCGGCCAGCACGTGGGTCCCTCCCAGCTCGAACTCCTTCTGGAAGAAGACCTCGGCGTCGAAGACGTTGGAGGCGATGTTCATCGCCAGCGAGCGAACGCCATAGGCCTCGTACTGGGGCGTGGCCGCGAGGGTCGCGGTGTTCCAGAACGAGCGCACCTTCACCGGCCCGAGCGTGAGGTCGAGCTTGGCGTAGCCACCCAAGCCGTCGACGACATAGTTGCGCAACAGGCCGCTGGCGTAGAACTCGGAGTAGACCCGGTTGACGCCGCCGGCGAGCGAGACGTTGATGTCTTTGTTGAGGGCGTAGAAGAAGGTGGCGTTCCCTCTCGCGCCCCTCAGGCTCAGGTTCGGGTCGGCGGCCTGCGAGCGCACGTCGGCGCGATCGCTCGCGTAGTCGCGAGAGTACTTGTCTCCCTGCGAGTAGCCGGCCGAGGCCCGGTAGAGCACCCGGTCGCCGCCAGAGGCCACCACGCTGCCCGAGGCGAGGCTGGCGTTGCCGACCAGCGCGGTCACGTCGGCGCGGGGCCCCGTGCCAGGGCTTCGGGTAATGATGTTGACCACGCCCAGCACGGCGTTGGCGCCGTAGAGGGCGCTGCCCGGCCCACGAATGACCTCGATCCGTTCGATCTCCTCGACCCCGATGGGAATGAGCTGCCACAGGGTGACGGCGAGGAAGTCTTGGTACTCGGGGCGCCCGTCGATCAACACCAGCACTTTGTTCGAGTTGCGCTGGTTGAAGCCGCGGAAGGACACGTCGGCGCTGGTGTAGTCGAGGTTCATTACCTCGGCGCCCGGCACTCGCCGGAGGATCTCGGGCAGTGACTGGAGCCCCGAGGCGCGGATCTCGTCGCCGGTGATGACGGTGATGGAGTTGGGGGCGTCGAGGGTCGACTGGGCCCGGCGGCTCGCAGCCTCCACGGTCTCCTCGTAGGGCACGTTGAAGCGGTCGACTTCTTCGACCACCGCTGGCTTCAGCGCCGGCGCGGGGGTGCTCCCGGTCTCGGTGGTGCGCTCGGTCCTCTCGAGCGCACGCTCCATGCGGTCGGCCAGCTCTGCCAGGCGCTTGAGGGCCGCGTCATCGGGTGCGACGGGCGCTGGGCGGGCCTCTTTCTTGGGCTCGGGGGCAGGTCGCGGCGGCTGGTTCTTGGCCTCCTTGGCCTCGAGCTTCTCGAGGGTGTCGGTCACCTCCGACGAGTCGGGCGGGTTGGTGTCGAGGTAGCGGTGGAAGTAGGCGATGGCCTCCGCCGTCCGGCCGCCGGTCTCGTAGGCCTTGGCGATGTTGAACAGCACGTTGGGGTGCGGGCGCACCGCGTAGGCCGCGAGCAGCTCGGCCACGCCCTCGTCGTAGTGGCCCTCGGCGATGAGGGCCATGCCAGTCTTGAAGTGCCGTCGAGCCTCGACCCGCGGGTCAGCCCAGGCGGTGCCCGCGAGGCAAAAGAGCCCCAGGCAGGTCAGTCGCAGCCATCGCTTCGTCATTGGTACGGGTCGTCCTTGTAGCCGGTCGGGTTATCGGACTTCTTTTGAGGTGCTGGCCGGGCGGGCGGCTTGGGGGAGGTGGCGGGTGGCGGCGCGGTGACGGTCGGTCGCTTCACCAGGAGCTGGTGCACCGGCACCCGACCGTCGAGGCCGAGGGCAGTCAGCCGGGCGTCCTGATAGCCCTCGAGCGAGAAGGTCAGCTCGATGGTCAAGGGGTCGGTGCCCACCCGCGGCAGGGGCACGAGCACCGGGGTCTTGCCCAAGGCCTGACCTCCGCGCCAAACGGTGGCGCCCGTGGGCTCGGAGCTGATGTCGAAGAGCACTTCAACCGGGGGGGCTGGCTTGGGCGCCACCACCGGGGGGGCGACGGCGACGGGCTTGGGCACGGCGACGGGGGCCTTGGCCGGGCTCGGATGCGACGTGAAGAGCCCGCCCACCAGCAGGCCGCCAGCGAGGAGCCCCAGAGCGGCCACCACGAGGCCGATGATCCATGGTCGAGTGAGACCCTTGGGCGAGGGCTCGTCGAAGCTCACCGAGATCGACTCGGACCCCAAAGTGGGGGTGCGCGAGGGAACGCGCGTGCCTCGGGGGGTGGCGGCGCGGGAGAGGGCCGACTGCGAGCCGAAGCTGCCCGAGGCGCTGCGCGGGTCGGTGAAGATGCCCGAGATGCCCTGACCGCTGGTGGCCTGGTGCATGGCCTCGAGCAGCTCGTCCATGTTCTGGAAGCGGGCGCTGGGCTGCTTCTCGAGGCACTTCATCACCAGGCCGTTCACCTCTGGCGGCACCTCGGCGAGCTCCTTGAGGTCGGGAGGCTTCTCGCGCACGTGCTTGACGATGATGTCGATCGATTCCTTGCCGACGAAGGGTGTGCGTCCGGCGATGGCCTGGAAGAGCACCACACCCAGCGAATAGATGTCACTGCGCGGGTCGAGCTCGTTGCGGGCCTGCTCGGGGGCCATGTAGAGCGGCGAGCCCAACAGGATGCCGGCCTGGGTGATCTCGGTGCGGTTCTCGTCGCGCGCGCGAGACGGGTTCAGGGTCATGTCTTTCACGAGGCCGAAGTCGAGCACCTTCACCACGTCGCCGCTGGCGCCGTCGGACAGCATCATGATGTTGGCCGGCTTCAAGTCGCGGTGCACCAGGCCGAGCTTGTGAGCCTCGCGGATCGACCGCGCGACCTGCGCCCCCATGAAGATGGCCCTCGGCCACGGGAGCGGCCCGGTCTTGATGAGCACCTGCTGGAGCGTCTCGCCCTCCACCAGCTCCATGGCGAGGAAGTAGATGCCGTCGTCGGTGCGCCCGTAGTCATGCACCGTGATGGTGTTGGGGTGCTTCAACTTGGCTGTCATTGACGCTTCGAGGAAGAAGCGCTTCTCGAAGCCGGGGTCCTTGGCGCCGTCGTACCGAGGGTTCAGCACCTTCAGGGCTACCATTCTATCCAGGGGGTGCTGGATGGCTCGATAGACGCGCCCCATCCCGCCCGCTCCCAGCGGGGCTACGATTTCGAACCGACCGCTCAGTGTTTTGCCGATGAGCGGATCATCCTGCTCGGACATCGATGATGACTCCCAGGTGTGAGCGCCTACGCTACCACGGGCGATTCAGGAGTGACCCGGATCTGGAGTGCTACAGCGAGGAACAGCGACGTGACGCGCTCGTCCAATTCGCCGCCCGCCAACACCGCTTCCGTTCCAAGCCCCTCCGAAGGAGTTCGCTTGGCTAACTGCATGGAAATGCTTGACATTGTAGGAAATCAGACAAGAACACGCTGGACCTGGTCTTCATTCCGTTTACACTATCGCGGCCTCACTCAACGCTAAAGGAACTGTCGAATATGAAAAACATCTGGCTTGTAAGCTCTCTTCTCGTCGCAGCTAGCGCAGGAGCGCAGACGGCCCCCGTTGAACAACCGGCGGTCGCTGCCCCAGCCCCTCAGGAGACCAAAGCCGCCGAGCCCCCGGCCAAGCCCTGGTACGAGAAGGTCAAGCTCGAGGGCACCCTCGACGCCTACTACGGCTACCGCTTCCAGGGCGGGCCGTCTGACAAGGTCAATGAGCAGCGCATCTTCGACATCTCGAACAACACCTTCTCGCTGGGCTACGGGAAGCTGGCGCTGTCGATGCCGGCCGAGCCGGCGGGGTTCCGCCTCGACCTGGGCTTTGGGCCCGTCGCCGACCTCACGAGCACCGACACCACCACCGATGCGAAGACGGGCAACCCGGTCGCCTCCGAGATGCTCAAGCACGTGCAGCAGGCCTACGGCACGGTGAAGCTGTTCAACACCCTGAGCGTCGACATCGGCAAGTTCGTCACCAGCGCGGGCGCGGAGGTCATCGAGGCCAAGGACAACTGGCTGTATTCCCGCTCCATGCTGTTCGGCAAGGCCATTCCCTATGCGCACGCGGGCCTCCGGCTGAGCATGCCGATCGGCGACCTGCTCACCATTCAGGGCGGCATTCTCAACGGGTGGGACAGCGTGCTCACCTCGAAGTCGTGGAAGACGTTCAACCTGTCGGCGAACCTGAACCTCGCCAGCACGGGGACCTCGGTGTTCTTCAACTTCTACGGCGGGCCGGATCTCACCCCCGACGTGAAGCTGTTGTTCGATGTGGTCGTGAACCAGAACATCGGTGACAAGGTCGCCTTGAACCTCAACGGCGACTTCGGCAAGGAGGGCGCGGCCAGCTGGTACGGCGTGTCGTTGATGGGCAAGGTGATGGTCACCGACGCCATCCGCCTGGCTGCCCGGGTGGAGTACTTCGGCGACCCGCAGGGAGTCCGCAGCAACGGCGGGCTGGCGGCTGCGAGCTACGTGACCGCCACCATCGGCGCGGGCTTCATCTTCTCGGGTCTGGCCAACGTCGAGCTCCGCCCCGAGCTCCGCCACGACCAGGCGCTGAGCACCACGCCCTACGTCAACGGGACCAGCGCCTCCCAAACCACGCTGCAGCTCGCCGCGGTGGCTTGGTTCTAAGACGTGCCTCCACGGGCGCACCGGCCCAGCGTCGGTGCGCTCGAGGGCCTTGGAGCGGGTTTCAACCCTCCGCGATTTCCCGCTCGACCTCTAAGTGCCCATGATTCAACGTGAAACCCGGGATATGGCGGTACGTCGCGCGACCTCGAGTAAGAGGGCCGCTCGATGAGTGAGCCCCCGGCGACCGTCAGAACCTCCTCCATCACTGGCGCCCACGAAGCCCACGGCAAGGGTCCCTTGCTGCCTCTGACCGTGGGTGCCCTCGGCATCGTCTTTGGCGACATTGGGACGAGCCCGCTGTACGCGCTGGCTGAGTGCGTCAGAGAAGAGCGCAACCCAGTCACTGGGCTGATGGAGGCTGCTCACCACGCGATGCCGGTGACGCACGACTCGGTGCTGGGTCTCTTGTCGCTGTTCTTCTGGTCACTCATCATGGTGGTGGCGGTGAAGTACCTGTCGTTCATCATGCGAGCGGACAACAAGGGCGAGGGAGGCATCTTCGCGCTGTTGGCCCTCGTTCCTGGGCGCAGCGAGAGCCGTTCCGGCGTATGGGTGGTGTTGGCGGCCCTGTTCGGCGCGGCGTTGCTGTACGGCGATGGGGTCATCACGCCGGCCATCTCGGTGCTGTCGGCTGTGGAGGGGCTGGGGGTCGCCACGCACGCCCTGGAGTCCTTCGTGGTGCCGCTGACGCTCGTCGTCCTGCTGGCGCTCTTCCTGGTGCAGAAGCGGGGCACGGACCGCATCGGCAAATTGTTCGGGCCGGTCATGTTGGTGTGGTTCTTCGTGCTGGCGGCGCTGGGCGTGGCGGCCATCGTGAAGAAGCCCGAGGTCATTCAGTCGATCAACCCCTGGTGGGCGGTGCGGCTGTTCATCGAGGACCCCAAGCGAACCTTCAAGGTGCTGGGGGCGGTCGTGCTGGTCATCACCGGTGGCGAGGCCTTGTACGCCGACATGGGGCACTTCGGGCGCCGGCCGATTCGCCTGGGCTGGTACACGCTGGTGCTGCCGTCGCTGCTGCTCAACTACCTGGGGCAGGGGGCGTACCTGCTGGAGTACGGCTATGTGGAGAAGCCCTTCTTCGCCATCGTGCCCCAGCCGCTCCTATACCCGATGGTGGGGCTGGCCACCGCCGCCACCGTCATCGCGTCACAGGCCCTCATCTCGGGCGCTTTCTCACTCACCAGGCAGGCGGTGCAGCTGGGGTACATGCCGCGCATGACCATCATTCATACCTCGGCGAGCAACGAGGGCCAGATATTCATACCCGAGGTGAACCAGGCCCTGATGGTGGCCTGTCTGGGGTTGGTGCTGGTGTTCAAGGAGTCGAGCGCCCTGGCGGCGGCCTACGGCATCGCGGTGACGGGCACCATGGGCATCACCTCGCTCGTCTACTTCACCGTCGTCACCAAGACGTGGGGGTGGAAGCTGGCGAGGGCGCTGCCGCTGCTCCTGTTGTTCTTGTCCTTCGACGTGCCGTTCTTCCTCGCCAACGCCCTCAAGTTCTTCGACGGTGGGTGGTTCCCCATCGTGGTCGGCGTGGCGATGTTCTCGTTGATGACGACATGGAAGCGGGGTCGCGCCGAGCTGGGCGAGCGGTTCCGCGAGGTGATGATGCCGGTCTCGGCGTTGCTCGAGGACCTCGCCGCGACGACGCCTCCACGGGTGCGGGGCACGGCGGTGTTCATGTCGAGCAACTCCGACGGCACTCCGCCGGTGCTGCTCCACCACCTCAAGCACAACCAGGTGCTCCACCGACAGGTCGTGCTCTTGTCGATCCTCGCGTCGGACGTCCCGACGGTGCCGACCAAGGAGCAACTCGAGGTCGAGGACCTGGGGCAGGGCTTCTACCGGGTGGTCTGGCGAACGGGCTTCATGGAGACGCCCAACGTCCCCCAGATACTCCTGCGTGCGAGATCTGCCGGGCTGGTGGCCGAGCCCTCGACGACCAGCTTCTTCCTCGGGCGGGAGACACTGCTGACCGGAGGTCGCTCCACGATGATGCGGTGGCGGAAGGTGTTGTTCATGATCGTCTCGAGGAACGCCCTCTCGGCGACGAGCTATTTCGGCCTCCCGCCGGGGCGAGTCGTCGAGCTGGGGATGCAGGTGGATCTCTGAGGTTCGGAGGGCACCGCGGACCAGAAGGTGCCACAGGCTCCTACCTCCCTTAGGTCCGTGACCGAATACCCAGTACACTTCGCTGGTGGCCCCCCCAACACCGGCCAGTGGTCGCCGTGAGACCTATGCGCAGCGCAGTCGCTTCCTGGTCGCTGGCGCCGGCCTGGTGGTCCTCGCCCATGCCGTCGACGTTGTCATGGCAGGCCGGCCCAACTGGCCAGCCCTCGGCTTGAGGGTTGCCTGGGCCGCGCTCTTGCTCGTCGAAGCACGAGCCCTGCTCCGCAGCGGTGGGCGGAGGTTGCAGCTCATGACGGTCGGCGGGTCGGTCGGGTCGGTGATCTTCTTCACCGCGATCCTCATCGTCACCGGGGGCTCCCACTCTCCCCATTTCTCCTTCGTGTACGTTTTGGCGATGGTGGCGGCGATGGTGATGTACGACCTCCTCCTGGTCGGCCTCAGCACTGCCGCGCTCCTCATCATCGGGGCGCTCGTGGTGCTGCTGCTCGAGGGTTCGCCGATGGTCGAGGTGGTCGCATGGAGCCACGTCGCCGTCATCTCCTTCGCCTTCAGTTGGGTGCTGGCCTTCGCGTTTCGCGCGACCCAACGGGCCAATGAGCGCCTCATCAAGGACCTGCAGGACGCCCTGGCCAACGTGAAGACCCTCAAGGGGCTGTTGCCGGTCTGCGCCTGGTGCCACCGCATTCGCAACGACGCAGGTTACTGGGAAAGGCTCGAGGCGTTCATCTCGGCCCACAGCGAGGCCGAGTTCACCCACGGCATGTGCCCGGAGTGCTTCGCTAAACACTACGGCGAGGAGGAGCCTCCCGAGCCCCTTTCCAAAACCCCCCCAGGCTCCGAACCGTGACTCTCGGCCGGCGGGGCTCCGTGGCTTTAGGTCACCTTCTGGAACTTGGCCGCCGGCGCGCCACAGATGGGGCACTTCTCCGGGGGGCGGCCAAACTCGATGTCTCCGCAGAAGGGGCACAGGTACACGTCCATCTGGGAGAGGTCGGCCCCGCTCGTCATCGCGTCGAGGGCCTGCTTGAACAGCCCCGCGTGCACCCGCTCGGCCTTGGTGGCGAAGCCCAGCATCACCTTCGACTTGTGACCCTCGGCCTCGGCCTGGGCCAGCATCGGCGGGTACATCTCGGTGAACTCGTACGTCTCGCCGCCCACCGCGGCCTCGAGGTTCTCTTTTGTCGTCCCCACGCCGCCCATGTTCGCCAGGTGACCCAGCGCGTGAATCGTCTCGGCATCGGCGGCGGCCCGGAACAGACGGGCGATCTGCGGCAGGCCGTCTTGCTCGGCCTTCTTCGCGAAGGCGAGGTACTTCCGGTTGGCCTGGCTCTCTCCAGCGAAGGCAGTGGCGAGGTTCTCTTGAGTCGTCGGCATGGTTCCTCTTTCGACAGCGAGTATGCCCAGAGATCTAACAGCCTTCACCCGCCAGGTGCCCCAAGTTCCTCGGGCCTCAGGCCTGGAGCGCCTTGGTGATGAGCGGCACCAGCGGCGCGGGCAGCACGAGCTTCCCGCTGAGGGCGAAGGCGTGCGCGGTTTCCGACATCTTCTTCCAGGTCTTGCGGATGATATCGAGCCACTTCGCTTCGCTGTAGTCGGCCTTCTTGGTGGCGAACCCCAGCATGTAGTGCTCGATGAAGACGAGGTCGGCGACGTCCTCGAGGAGCTGGGTCTCGGGGTTCACCTTGAGGCCCTTCTTGCCCACCGCCGCCTTGACGCGCTCGATGGTGGCCTCGTCGTACCCGGCCTCCTTCAGCAGGCGCCCGGCCGTGTCGGCGTGGAATGCGTAGAGATTCGTTCGCCACTGGAGGTAGCCCGCGCGGTCCATCGAGTACGACTCCCGGGCGCTCTTCCACCGCTGAATGTGCTGGGCGCGAACCGCGAGCTGCACCGCCTCCGAGGCGTCGGGGGCGAAACGATGGATCATCTCGGTCATTCGCCGGGCGTACAGGAGCTCGTACGGAACCGACTGGCCGTCGGGCCCCACGTCCTGGCGAGGGTCCTCGGAGTTGGCGGCGTCAAACAGCGCGGTGGCGCGCTCGAAACGTTGGCGGTCGAAGCTCATGGAGTCTGGTTAGGGAAAACCGCGGGAGAGATCAAGGTCTGCCAGCTGAACGCCCCCAGGAGCTGGGGATTATTCTCGTGTGAGGCACATCGAGCGGGTGAGTGGGCGCAGGGAGCGTTCCCGCACTGCCGCTAGCACGTCGAGGTGCGAGAGCTCTTCCTTCGGAATCGCCAGCGGCTCGCCAGCGCCCTCGCAGGCCGAGGCCTTCACGTTGCACGGTCGCGCACCCGGCTCGCGCTTGAAGAACACCTCGAAGAAGGCCGGCTTGTCACCGGCCACTCCGACGACCGAGCACGTCACGTCGGGGATACGCGTCGCCTCATGGGCCACGAGTGCCCCGAGGAGGAGCGCTCCCGTCGCGACCGTGACGTGCACCACCACCCATCGTGATCGCACACTGGCCGACAGGACCCCCACGCCCAGGGCCACCGCTGGGAGCACGCACATCATGTACTGAGGGAACGTCACGCTGGGCACCGAGTAGAAGGCCAGCGCCACCAGGGGGAACAGGCGCGCGAACCGAGGCACCGTCGGCGCCCGAAAGCCCCAAGGCCACGCCCGCCACGGCAGGCCGCAGGCCACGACTCCGCCCACGAGCCCCAGTACGTGCAGCGGGCTCCATGGGAGCTCGAACTTGCCGAGGTTCTCGCGGCCGAAGAACGCCGAGACGAAGCGCTGGCCGTGGGTGAGCGTGCTCCAGGCGAGCCAGCTCGACCCCACTCCCAGCCCACCGAGGAGCGCCAGCGCTGCCCCGGGCCGCCTCAGGCCCCCGAGACCGGCCTCCACCAGGAACGCGGCGATGACGAGCGGAGCCATCGCCGGCCCCTTGAGCAGGAGCGCCCCGGCGACCGCGATGAACAGCCAAGCCCAGCGCGGCGCTTCGCCACGCCTCGCTTCTCGTCCCACCACGGCCGCGAGGAGGAAACAGGCGCCCAAAGGCACATCCATCATCGCCAGGTGCCCGAAGCGCAGCGTCATCGGGCTGGCCAGCACCAGCGCTCCAGCCACGAGCCCCGCGCTGCCGCCGGCCTCTCGTTGCGCCCAGCGGTACACCACCGCCGCGCTCAGGAACAGGCACGCCAGCGCCGGCAGCCGGGCTGCCCACAGTGAGTCTCCGAAGACGAAGAGGCACAGCCGAATGGCCGCGTAGGACAGCGGAGGCTTGAAGAAGTTGGTCTCACCGAAGTAGCTCGAGTCGAGCCATTGATGACGCCCCCGGGACTCGAGGGCTATCTGCAGGTACGTCGCCTCGTCGGGGTGCACGTTCCAGAACGGGACCGCGGCCGACACCAAGAGCGCGAGCGCCCCGCATGCCAGTACGACCCGGGGCTCCGGCCTGACGCGCACCGGAACTCTTTAGCTCGGATTCATTCACCGGTGTAGCGGCGCGGTTGGGCCCAAACTCCGCTCTAAGGACCCGGAGCGGCGCCGCTGGGCCGTTGCCGAAACGCGGTCGACCGAGGAGTCGCCGGCCACTGGCCAGTGGTTCAGGGCCGCCGTCATCGCATCTGCGGCCCGAGTTGGGGTCTCTGAACCTCGGCGACGAGCTCGAGGAGGGGCCACTCCCCAGCCCTGTCATCACGGAGNNATTCGTACACCGTGATGACACGCTCGGGGACCTCTTCCCACCGAGGAGGAGGGTCCCGCCAACGGGCGCTGAGCGGCGAGCACGCATTGAAGGTCGAGGGTGGGGCTCCTGCTCAACCACCGAGGCCGTCTGGCCAGCCCCTCGACCCGAGACCTTGGTGAGCACACGTGAGAACACCGGCACAACTCTCGACGCGAGGTCCGTGGCTCGCAGGGGTGAGGGCCAAATGGAAGAGCAGCTTCCATCGCG
>PMBV01000506.1 GCA_003153055.1 Myxococcales bacterium | reverse complement strand
GCTGGTTCACCAGGCAGTTCTTGTGCGGGTGGAGGTACTCGATGGGGTCCTCGATCGTCATGATGTGCTCGTGACGGTCGTTGTTGATCTTGTCGATGATCGACGCGAGCGTGGTCGACTTGCCCGAGCCAGTCGGGCCGGTGACCAGAATCAGCCCTCGAGGCCGCTTGGTCAGATCCTGCACGATGGGCGGCAGGCCCAGCTCCTGGAAGGTGAGGATCTTGAAGGGAATGGTGCGAAAGGCCCCCGCGACGGCCCCTCGCTGCAAGAAGATGTTGGCCCGGAACCGGGAGAGGCCCTTCACTCCGAACGACAGATCGAGCTCGTTCTCTTCCTCGAACTTGTGCTTCTGGGCGTCGGTGAGAATCGAATAGCACAGCTGCTTGGTGTCGACCGGCGACAGGGGGTTCAGGCGAGGCAGCGGGAGCAGCTCTCCGTCGACCCGCAACTGGGGCGGCGTGCCGGTGGTGATGTGGAGATCCGACGCGCCCCGGTCGACCATCGCCTTGAGCAGCTGATGCAGGTTGGCCACGGTGTCCTCTCTAGAATCGATCCGGCGCGGTGTTGCTGACGGCCTCCTCGATGGTCGACACCCCCGCCATCACTTTGCCGAGGGCGGCCATGCGCAGGGTTTGCATCCCCAGCCGAATCGACTCCTGCTTGAGCTCGGCGGTGGAGGCTCCGTTGATGACGATTTCTTTGAGGCCGTCCCAGAAGGGCATCACCTCGTAGACCGCCACACGGCCGCGGTAGCCGCGATCGTTGCACTCTCGACAACCGGCCTTCTCGTAGACCGTGAAGGTGCCGATCTTCTCGGGGGGAATGCCGGCGTCGATGAGGGCCTGCTCGTCGACGTGCTCCACCGGGCGCTTGCACGCCGGGCAGAGCCGCCTGGCCAGCCGCTGGGCGAGAATGAGGTTGAGCGAGGCGGTCACCATGAAGGGCTCGATGCCCATGTTGAGGAGCCGGCTCACGGTGCCCGGGGCGTCGTTGGTGTGGAGCGTGGACAGCACCAGGTGGCCGGTGAGCGCCGCCTTCACCGCGATCTCGGCGGTCTCGAAGTCTCGGACCTCGCCGATCATGATGGTGTCAGGGTCTTGCCGGAGGAAGCTGCGGAGCGCCGCGGCGAAGTTGAGGCCGATNNTGGTTGATGCCGGCGAAGTTGAACTCCACCGGGTCTTCGGCGGTGTTCACGTTGACCGTCGGGTCGTTGAGCGCCGAGAGCGCCGAGTAGAGCGTGGTCGTCTTGCCCGAGCCGGTCGGCCCAGTCACCAGCACCATGCCGTAGGGTCGATCGATGGCTTCTTTGAACCACTTGAGCGGCTCCGGATCGAAGCCCAGCTTCGTCATGTCGAGCTGGAGGTTCGCCTTGTCGAGCAGGCGCAAGACGATCTTCTCGCCGAAGAGCGTGGGGCAGACGCTCACCCGAAAGTCCATCTCCTTGCCACCGCCCAGCTTGATCTTGATGCGGCCGTCTTGGGGCAGCCGCCGCTCGGAGATGTCGAGCTGCGCCATGATCTTGAGCCGCGAGGTGATGGCGTTGCGGAGCTTGGGCGGCGGCTTCATCACCTCGTACAGCACGCCGTCGATGCGGAAGCGAACGCGAAAGTCTTTCTCGTACGGCTCGACGTGAATGTCCGAGGCACGCTTGGTGATGGCATCGCGGAGGATGAGGTTCACCAGCTTCACCACCGGGGCGTCATCGGCTGCCCGGGCCATCTCTTCGACGTTGCCGGCGTCGTTGATGTCGTCGGCCAGCTCGACGTCGTCTTCGCCCATGCCGCCGACGATGTCCTCGAGGCTGGGGCCCTTCTCGGCGTAGTACTTCTCGATGGCCTCGCGTATCGCCGGCTCGCTCGAGACGACCGCCTCGATGTTGTAGCCGGTGAGAAACTTGAGATCGTCGACCGCGTAGATGTTCGATGGGTCGCACATCGCCACGATGAGCGAGCTTCCGGCGCGGTTGACCGGGAGCACCAGGTGCTTCTCGGCCACGTCCTTGGGGACGAGCTTGATGATGTCCGGCTCGATGTCGAACTCTTTCAAGTTGATCGCCGGGACGCCGTACTGCTTCGAAAGGAAATCGGTGAGCTTCGACTCCTCGATGGCCCCGACCTTGATCAGCGCGGTCCCGATGCGCGTACCAGTCTTCTGCTGCTCTTCTTGCGCTTTGCGAAGCTGCTGAACAGAGATGAGGTTCTCTCGTACGAGGAGCTCACCCAGACGGCCGGACATGAAGTGCCTCGAGGGTTCGACTGCATGAGAAAAGAGCGCCTGAGCTTAGGGCGCGCAAAACTGGGGTGTCAAAACAACTTACCGCCCCGTCGCGCGAGGGCCTCCCGGGCCGCCAGCACATCTCGTTCGATCTGCGCGATGAGCTGGTCGACCGAACCGTACTTCTGCTCGCTCCTGAGCCGCTCGAGGAACTGGAGCCGCACTCGCTGGCCGTAGAGGTCGCCGGTGAAGTCGAGGAGGTGCGCTTCGATGGTGATCTCCGCCCCACCGAAGGTCGGCTTGACCCCGAGGTTGGCCGCGCCACCCCACCATTCGCCCGAGCCGAGGAGCCCCACCTGCACGGCGTACACTCCAGGCGCCGGGCGCAGCTCGTTGCCCGTGGCCAGGTTGGCCGTGGGGAACCCGATGGTGCGACCTCGCTGCTCACCGTGAACCACCTCTCCGTCGAGATCGAACGGTCGCCCCAACAGCCGCGCCGCCGCCTCCACCCGCCCCTCCAAGATGTACTCCCGAACATGGCTGGACGACACCACGACTCCGTCGACCGAGACGGTGGGCACGACGAGCACCTCGGCCCCACGGCGCCCTGCCGCCGCGCGCAGGGTCTCGACGGTGCCGCTTCGGCGGGCGCCATACGTGAAGTCGGCCCCGACCACGACCCACCGCGCCCTCACCCGGTCGAACAACGCTTCCTCGAAGGCCTGGGCGCCGGTGTGGGCGAAGTCGAGGGTGAAGGGCTGAACGATGACGGCGGCCAGGCCCTGTGCCTCGAGCAGCTCGAGCTTCCGCATGGGCTCGGCGATGAGCCGTGGGGCGAGCTGCGGCTGGAGCACTTTACCCGGGTGCGGCGAGAACGTGAGGGCCACCGCTTCTCCATGACGGCGAGCCTCGGCGCAGAGCGCTTGGTGCCCCAGATGCACCCCGTCGAAGTTGCCCAAGCACACCGCCCGCCCCGCGAGGGAGCCGTCGCTCGCCTCCTCCAGTGAGGAATAGACCTTCATCAGCCCCCTTCTAGCCTGACTGAAGGCGAGCGGAAGGTGGTTCCCTTCTGGAGGCCCATTGGGTAGGTCGCCCCCGATGTCGCGCGTACCACTTCGCCCTACCCCCGCTGGCGCTGAGCTCCTTGGCCACGAAGCCCCACTCGACTGGGCTCTCGTCTTCGGGCGAGGAGGCCCCATCGAGCTGGAGATCGGCTGTGGCGCCGGAGGCTTCGCCCTCGAGTACTGTCGCCGCAACCCCGCCGTGCGCTACGTGGCTTTCGAGTGGCGCAAGAAGTACGCCCGAGAGGTGAGCCACCGGGCCGAGAAGCACGGCCTGACGAACCTGAAGACCATCGAGGGCGACGCCCGCATCGAGGTGCCGAAGCTCTTCACGCCTGGGAGCCTCGATGCCATTCACCTGCAGTTCCCTGACCCCTGGTGGAAGCGGGTGCACCAGAAGCGAGCCATCCTCCGGCCTGACTTCACCCAGCTGCTCCTCGGGCTGCTCAAGACCGGAGGGACCTTCGACTTCCGCACCGACGTCGAAGAGCGAGGCCTCGCGGGCCTCAAGGTGCTCGAGGGCGCCGGGTTCCACAACCCGCTGGGCGCCGGGCAGTTTCACCCCGCCGACCCGGAGGAGGTGCCCTCGACCCGGGAGCGGAGGTACCTCACCTCGGGAGAGCCCGTGTACCGTGCCCGCCTCATCAAGGCGTGACACCCGCGGGAGCCCTTGAATACCGTCGGGGATCGATGGCCATTCGCAGAAAGACCGACAGCGGCATCTGGCGCCCCGAGCGACCAGGCGAGGAGCGCACGCTCCTGGTAGCCGACGACGATCGCGCGGTGCTCTCGCACATTCGCTCCGGGCTCAAGGACGCCGGCTACCGCTTTGTCGAGGCCTCCGACGGCACGCAGGTGCTGACCGCGCTCCGCACCGAGCCACCGGATCTGCTCCTGATGGACGTCGAGATGCCCGGCATGGGAGGCGTCGAGGTGTGCCGCATCGTCAAGGCGAACCAGGGAGAGAATGGCTTCGGCTTTCTCCCCGTCATCTTGATGACCGCCCGGCGCACCAACGGAAAGGTCGAGGGCCTCGAGCTGGGCGCCGACGACTACCTCATCAAGCCCTTCGACATGCTCGAGCTCTCGGCCCGGGTGAAGTCGATGCTCCGCCTCAAGGCCCTCCAGGACGCGCTCCTCGAGAAGAACCGCCAGCTCGACACGATGAACCGAGAGCTCGAGGACCGGCGCCTCGAGCTCCTCGAGCTGTCGAGGACCGACGGGTTGACCGGCCTCATCAACCGCCGCTACTTTGACGAGCGGCTGGAGGAGGAGCTCAGCCGGGCGCAGCGTTACCGCTCGCCGCTGTCGTGCTTCATGATGGACCTCGACCACTTCAAGCGCGTCAACGACACCCTCGGGCACCTGTTCGGCGACTCGGTGCTCAAAGAGGTCGCGCTGGTGGCCCGACGGGCGCTCCGGGACGTCGACATCTTGGGCCGCTATGGTGGCGAGGAGCTGGTGGCCCTGTTGCCCCAGACGGGTCCCACCGAGGCCCTCCGCGCGGCCGAGCGCATTCGTCAGGGAGTGGAAGCCCTCGCACTCGAAGCTCGGGGCGCCACCGGCCAGTCGAGGGTCCGTTGTACCCTGTCCATCGGGGTGGCGAGCTTCCCAGCCGCCGGTATCAGAACGGGGGCCGAGCTCGTGAAAGTGGCTGACGACTGTCTGTTTGCCGCCAAGGAGGCGGGGAGGAATCGCGTGTGCCAAGCGGGAGATGCTGAGTGAGTGCTGCAGAATTGCGCGCGTTGGCGCCCAAACCCGCTAAGAAGCCTTCGATGCGCCCTGGGTGGCTCCTGCTGCTGTTGGCAATCTGCGCCTGCGATCGCAGAGAGTTGCGCGCGCCCGAAGAAGTGGGCTACCGGGCCTTCGCCGAAGCAGTGCGCCGGAGCGATGCCCCGACGGCGTGGGGTGCTGTCTCTTTGAAGACCAAGTCGCTGATGGAAGCCAGGGCGAACGCCATCAGCGAAGCCTCGAAGGGCGGAGTGAAGAGCGACCCGGCCCTGATGATGTTCCAGTCTGGGACCCATGGGCCTGCGCTGGAGGGTGTGAAGGTGCTTGAATCTGATGGAGGAGTGGCAGTGCTCGAGGTGAATGCTGCCGGGGAGACCCACCGGATCCACATGGTGAGAGAGAGTGGCCGTTGGGTCGTGGACCTTTCTGATATTTTCCGAGAAGCGAATCAGCCGTGAGTGACGAGTCCAGAAAGCCCCCCGCCCCGCGGGTACAGGTCATTCGGCGCCCCGCCAGCCAGGCGCCCGTGCGCCCCGTGCCGGTCACGCCAGTCGTCCCGGTCATGCCAGTCGTGCCCCGGGTCGCGCCGATCCCCGTTCCAAGGGCCGTGGTGAGCCCCGTCTCACCGGTGGTCCCCGCGCCCGCCAGCCCAGTGGTTCCCCGCTCGCCCCAGGGGGTGACCCCGCGGCCGGCTCCCGTCGTGCAGGTCGCCAGCGTTTCGCCGTTCGTGGTGGAGCGAGCCACCCGACCGCTGGGCGCCCGATCTTCGTCACTCAGGGGCCCTCCGCGGTCCTCGACCCCGAGGGCCCCTCCGACAACTGAGGCCATCGCCGCGTTGGCCAAGCGTGAGCGAGTGCCCAACCGCATCGCCAAGGGCGAGCTCGAGGGGAAGATGAAGTGCCGGGTGTGGAAGAAGCTCCACGCCGAGGAGGCCACCCGGTTCGACCAGGCGTGGGTGTTGGCCGAGGCCAACGCCGATCTCGAGCTGGCAGACGCGTTCGGCGTGGTGCAGAGCGGGCTCTCGGTGCCCGAGTTCCTCGCCCGCCGGGCCCGCGCCAAGAAGCGCGAGGCGATCAAGGAGGCCCGGGCCACGGTCGCCACCGAGCTGGTCGACGGCTTCGTCAACCGCTTCGTCGAGGAGCACCTCGAGGCGGCCTTCGTGCTGGGCGAGCGCACCATTCTCGATGTGCTGAAGGAGGTGCAGCCGGTCGCCTTCGAGCTGGAGCGCACCGGCCGAGTCGAGAAGCTGAACGTGGTGGCCCTGGCGACCCGCGGCATCTGGGAGCGCATGCTCCCGACGCTCGATCGCGACCCCAGGCTGTCTCACAAGCCCGCGCCCGTCGCCCGGCAGCCGGCACGACGGCCCGTCAATGACCCTCGCCCATTTCTCGAGCATGTGGGCAAGGTCATCACGGTCAACCTGAGGAATGGCCTATCGACCCACCTCACGCTGCGGGGCGTGGGGCCCTTCGATGTCTTGCTGGGGACGGAGGCCGATGAGCTCTTCGTGCCGCTCCACGCCATGATGTCGTGGTCGGTGGGCTAGAGCTACGGCTGGAGGAAGCGCCGCCGGGTCACTTTCGGCGGTACGACTGAATCGGAATGACCTGGCTGACGTGGGTGCCAGCGCGAGCCGATTGAGCCCTGCGAATGAGCAGAGGAATGTCGCCCTCGCCCCGCTCCACCGCGAGGCGGAGATCGCCCAACCGCTCGAGGTGGCGCCTGATGGGAATACCCTCGGGTTCGAGGGCCACGATGGCCTTGAGGTGCTGCTCGGCGTACTCCAGCTGAGTCTCGGCGCGCTCGAGGTCTTTGCGGGCCAGCGAGAGCCAGGCGGCGGTCTCGGCTGAGACGAGCTCGAGCTCGTGCCCGATGCCCAAAACCACCTTGCCTCGCGGCGACCCGGGCTCGACCCGCTCGAGGTCGATCTTCTGGCTCCGCGCATCGCCGCGCTGGGTGCTCGAACCCTGAGCGGTGACGGCCCAGCCGGGCGTGACCGCGCCGCCGGTGAACAACACCCGGCGAGCGAAGCCCCGGGTGACGTCGCCCAAGGTCACGACGAGGGCATCGTCCTCGAGGCGCGCGGGGTAGCCATGACGGCAGGTCAACGAGCTGAACCCGGCGGGCTGGACCCTCACCGTCGCCTCGCTGGCGACTTGCCCGAACAGGTGGGCCACCAAGCCCCCCATGGCCTCCGAGAGCCCCTCGGGCCCGTCGACGTGCTCGAAGGCGTTGCCCGAGGGCTGCGTGAGGGCGTCGAGCACCTCGGCCACGTAGTGCTTGGCGAGCCCCAGCGCGTGCACCGACACGCCGTCGTGGGCCAGCTTGAGCCCGAGGGTGTCGAAGACCTCCTGGGAATCAGGGCCGACCGAGGGCTCCCCGTCGGTGAGAATCAACAGCCGGGGCCGCCGCCCGGGCACCAGGGTGCGCTGCACACCCCTGAAGGCCAGCTCGACGGCTTGGTAGAGGGCCGTACCCCGCCCCGTCTGCACTCCCTGCAGGGCGTCGACCATGAGGCGCTTGCCCCTGGCGTCCATCGCCCCGATGGGAACCCGCTGCTCCACGACACCGTCGAACAGCACCAGGCCCAGAAAGTCGTCGGGGCGGGCGAGCTCGATGAGCTGCTGGGCTGCCTCGACCGCGGCGGAGAGCGGCGCTCCCTTCATCGAACCTGAGCGATCGAGCACCAGGTTCACCATCACCGGAGCGCGCAACTCCTCGTCGGCCACCTCGCCGCTGACCAGCACCGAGACCTCGAGCTGCTCGGCCTTGGTCGTCTCGACGGCCCACGCTGTCCAATTCATGTCCGCTCCGGCTCCGATGATCGCCCTATGCCTCTCACCATAACCGTCTACAGCGGTTCCCGTCTCCCCTGGTAGAGTAGTTCAAGGATGCCAAAAGACATGCGTACGTGGGCCCTCGCAACCTGTTTCCTCACCCTCGCCGCTTGCACCAAGCCGGCCGAAGTGCTGCCGACGGCGACCAAGGCGGTGAGCGAGGCGAGTCGGGGGCCACGGCTCATCACCATGCAGGTGACCGAAGACGGGTTCGTGCCCGACTCGCTCAAGCTCCGGGCCAATGAGCCGGTGAAGTTGCTGGTGACCCGGACGACCGACGCGACCTGCGCCACCGAGCTGGTCATCGACGGCACCGACATCAAGGTCGCTCTGCCCTTGGGGAAGCAGGTCGAGGTCGCCTGGACGCCCAGGAAGGCTGGCTCGGTGAAGTTCGGTTGTGCCATGGACATGATGGTGAGCGGCGTTCTGCTGGTCGAGTAGGCCCAAAGAAGAGCTTCCCCTCTGCCCCGATGATCGAGGAGAACCCTGGGCCCCAACACCCTAGATTCGAGGACTCCAATGACCGACGAAGACACGCTGACCCAACGCCTGCTCGGTGATCCGCAGAAGCGCCCTCGTCTGCTGAGCGACTGTGAGCGCCTGGTCGAAGACGAGGTGGCAGGGAAGAGCGGTCTCACGGGCCTCGCCATCAAGGCGGCCTACAGGGTGGTGTGCGCCATCAAGCCCGGCCTCATCCGCGACTCCTTGGATTCGCTCATCGACGACTTCGTCAAGCGCCTCGAGCCGTTCTACGCCCAGCACCGGAGCGCCGCCGGGGACCCCAAGGCCTTCGGTGACGTCCTCACCCGCCGCAAGGGAGAGGTCGCCGACGCCCTCCTCGGGATCACCGACGACCGGGCCAAGCGGGCGAAGAACGAGACGCTCAAGAGCGCCTACGGCAAGCTTCGCCCGCAGGCCAAGAAGCACGTCGAAGAGGCCGTGCCGCGCGTGGCCCGCACCCTGACGCCACACCTGTAGTCACTCTTTGGCGAGGCGCCGCTCGACCTCGCTCTTGAGCTGCTGGAGTGCCTGCGCATCGCCAGCCGCCGCCGACTCGAGGGCCTTGAGGTCGCCCTCAGACTGCTCGCGGAGCTTGGCGATCATCGAGGAGAACACCTCGAAGACGTCCTGGAGCTCGTCTCCCGGCCGCAGCCCGTACATGGGCGGCCTAAGTCTGCCCGACGCCACTTCGCGAGCCATGCGCTTGATGCGAAAGAGGGGGCCGACGATGCGGTGGGTGATGACGATGGCGCCCAGGGCCACCAGCACGACGAAGCTGACGAGCAGCGCCACCAAGATGGCGACCGTCACCCGCTGCCGCGCGACCAGCTCGGTGCGCTGCTTCATGACCGCCTGTTTCTCGGCCTCGAAGGCTTCGTCGATGGCCTTGGAGCGAGCGACGAGCTGCGCGGTGAAATCGGGGTCGTCGAGGTTCTTGGCCAGCTCGTTGTTCAGCGTACAGGTGCCCAGCTCACGGTTGGTCTCGGCGGCCTTGGAGCGGGCGTCGACGGCCCCGTTCATCTCGTGGAAGAGCGAGTCGGTGGTGAGGACCAAGAAGACCCCGAGCACGGCCGCCACGCCCAGCGTCAGGGCCACGAAGTACGCGGCGAACTTGAGCTGAAACCGACCGTCGAGAAGGTAGTTCCGCAGCCTGCGCCGCGCTCGGTCAGGCGTCCCGCTGGGTGGTTGAGGCGTCATGGCTTCCCCCGTCATGGGTTCCATTCCAAATCGTTCGCCGCGTCGTCCAGGACCCGCGGAACCATCAGCTTGATGAGCGTGTCGGGCTTCCCGCCGACGGCCTTCACGTTCCACGAGCCCTTGAGAGATTGCTCAGGGTAGCTCATCACCAGGAGCTCGACCTTGAGCCCCCGTTCGGTCTCCCCCGGCGAGAGCTGAAGCCGAAGGAGATAGGCCCGCAAGTTCCGCGCCCGTACGATGGCGGCGGCCTGCCGCTTGTCCTCGGTGGGAGGGGCCAGCACGGCATTCATCGAGGCCAGCTTGTCGCGCAGGGCCTGGTCGGCGAGCTCGATCAAAGGAGCGGCCAGCCCGCCCACCTTGTCCTCGACGGGGGCGAGGCTCACGTAGAGCGCCCCACTGGCGACGGGCCCCAGCGCCCGGGCTCGCTCGAGGACGCTCTTCACCACCGGATCGCGCTCGTCGGTACGGGCAGCGAGGCAGGCAGCGGCGGTGGGGAGCCGCAGGTCTCCCAGGGCATTGGCCGCCACCGAGCGCACCACTGGCTCAGGGTCCTTTCCCAGCACGGAGCACAGCGGGCCCACGGCGGCCTCGCTGCCGGTCTGCCCCAGCAGCTGCACCGTCTGGGCGCGCACTCGGACGTCCTTCGAGGTGGCCAGCTGCCCGACGAGGATGGCGACACGAGCGTCCTCCGCCGCTGACGCTCCCGAGGCCACGATGAGCAACGAAAGGAGAGGGCCTGAGCGCAAACGCCGTGACTCTACCGTCAGGAGCCCTCGTTGAAATCAGTCTTCTCGTGTCATAACTCCACGCACATGGCATCGCACATGACCGCAGCACAGGTTCGGGAGGCATTTCTCCGCTTCTTCGAGGAGCGCAGGCACCAGCGAGTGAGCTCGTCGAGCCTCGTTCCCGCCAATGACCCGACCCTCTTGTTCACCAACGCAGGGATGGTGCAGTTCAAGGACCTCTTCACCGGCCGCGAGACCCGCGCCTATCAGCGGGCCACCACCACCCAGAAGTGCGTCCGTGCGGGCGGCAAGCACAACGACNNGAGATGCTGGGGAACTTCAGCTTCGGAGACTACTTCAAGGCCGACGCCATCTCCTGGGCCTGGGAGTTCGTCACCAAGGTGCTCGGCATTCCCGTCGAGAAGCTGTCGGTGACGGTGTTCAAGGGTGAGGAAGGCGTCCCGGCCGACGACGAGGCGGCCGACCTGTGGGCCAAGGCTGGAGTCCCCAAAGAGCGGATCCGCCGGCTCGGCCTCAAGGACAACTTCTGGGCCATGGGCGAGACCGGCCCCTGCGGGCCCTGCTCGGAGATCTACTACTACCTGCCGGATCACCCCGTGAAGGCCGGCGACCACGCGGGCGAGACCGACAACTGGCTCGAGATCTGGAACCTCGTCTTCATGCAGTTCGAGCGGAAGACCGCCGGGGGCCCGCTGATTGCCCTGCCCAAACCCTCCATCGACACCGGCGCGGGGCTCGAGCGGGTGACCAGCGTGGTGCAGGGCAAGAAGTCGAACTACGACATCGACCTCTTCGCGCCGATCATCGGACGCGTCGAGAGCCTGTCGGGCAAGCGCTATGGCGGCTCATGGGAGTCGTTGAGCGACGCGGCCATGCGGGTCATCGCCGATCACGCGCGCGCGACCGCGTTCCTGGTCGCCGACGGAGTGCAGCCGTCCAACGAAGGGCGTGGCTACGTGCTCCGGCGGATCATGCGGCGGGCGATCCGCAACGGAGATCAACACCTCGGCCTCTCGGAGGAGGTGTTCTTCCCCCGCTGCGTCGAGGCCGTCGTCGACGGCATGCATGACGCCTACCCCGAGCTGGAAGAGAAGCGCTCCTTCATCGTCGAGGTTGCGCGACACGAAGAAGAGTCATTTCGACGCACGCTCCACCGGGGGCGCGCGGTCATCGCTGTGGAGATCGGCCGGCTGAGCTCGCTGGGAGAGAAGGTGCTCAGCGGCGACGTGGTGTGGGATCTCCACCAGACCTACGGCTTCCCCAAGGACCTCACCGAGATCATCGCCAAGGAAGAAGGGTACAGCGTCGATCACGCCCGCTTCGAGGCGCTCCTGGACATCGAGCGCAACCGCAACGCCGACGGCCCCCTGTCTCAGACGCAGGGCATCGGCGATCTGCACATGAAGCTGGCGGGCTCGCTCCCGGCCACCCGGTTCCTCGGCTACGACGGCCCAGGCGTGGCCGGCTCGGCCAAGGTGCTGGCCATCGTCCGCGACGGGGCTCCCGTGGAGCGGGCCAGCAAGGGCGAGCAGATCGAGCTCATCGTCGACCAGACCCCGTTCTACGGCGAATCTGGCGGTCAGGTGGGTGACACCGGGTGGGTGAAGGGCCCCGGGCTCGAGCTCGAGGTGACCGACACGCAGAAGCCGGTGGCCACCCTCTGGGTCCACGTGGGCACGGTGCGCGGAGGGACGATCTCGGTCGGCGACGCGGTCACCTTGACGGTCGACCAGGAGCGTCGAGACCGCATTCGGGCCAACCACTCGGCGACCCACTTGATGCACAAGGCCCTGAAGGTGGTCCTGGGGAACAACGTCAACCAGAAGGGCTCGGTGGTGTACCCCGACTCCCTGCGCTTCGACTTTTCCCACTTCAGCCCGGTCAGCCCTGAGGAGCAGGAGCAGGTCGAAGATCTGGTCAACCAGTGGATCCGCGAGAACGACGAGTCCTCCACCCGAGTCATGGGGCTGGCGGAGGCCAAGGCCGCGGGCGCCGTCGCCCTGTTCGGCGAGAAGTACGGAGAGAAGGTGCGGGTCGTGACGGTGCACCACGAGTCCACCGAGTTGTGCGGTGGCACCCACGTGCGCCGTTCGGGAGACATCGGCCTGTTCAAAATCACCCAGGAATCATCGGTGGCCTCTGGCGTCCGCCGCATCGTGGGCCTCACCGGAGCCGCGGCCATGGCCCACCTGCGAGACCAGGAGCACCAACTCAAACGGGCGGCCGACCTCTTCAAGGCACCGACCACCGAGCTCACCCGGCGCATCGAGGCCACCCAGAAGCGAGTGAAGGAGCTCGAGAAGACGCTCGAGGAGACGCAGCTCAAAGCCCAGGCCGGCAACAGCAAGGCCGCCGAGAGCGTGCGCGAGCTCAACGGCATCAAGGTGCTGACGCAACGCATCGACCCCGCCGACGCCAACGTGCTGCGGCAGTTGGCCGACCGGTTCCGCGATCAGCTCCGCTCCGGGGTCGTCGCGCTGGGCGGGGCCACGGCCGACGGCAAGGCGCTCATCCTCGTCGCCGCCACCAAGGATCTGGTCGAGAAGGGCTTCAAGGCCAGCGACGCCATTCGGCGCATGGCCCCCGAGGTGGGCGGCAAGGGCGGAGGCAAGCCCGAGATGGCCCAGGCCGGAGGGACCGATGCCAGCGGCGTCGAGCGAGCCTTCGAGAGGCTCTTCGAGGTGGTGAAAGAGGCATGAGGGTCGGCGGGGTGCTGGGGCCGGACCTCAAGATGGCTCTGAGTCCAGCCGGGAGCAGGGTAGAACTGCCTCTGGAATGACGTCGCCGCCCTCGAACGAGCCGAAGAAGGTCCCGCTGCGGATCCGGCTCCCGTTCGCGACCGAGGCTGAGTTCATCACCCGCTACGGCCTCCACGTGGCGCGCAGCACCCTGTTCATCGCCACCCGATCGCCCAAGCCGGTCGACACGGCCCTCACCTTCGAGCTGGTGCTGAGCGACAACTCGCGGTTGATGCGTGGCGAGGGTGTCGTCCAGGAGCTGAGGGCCGAGCCCCAGCCGGGGCGCCAGGGCATGATGGTTCGCCTCACCCGAGTCGACGGCCGCACCAAGGCGCTCATCGATCGCATCCTCTCGCTCCGCGCCGACTCCACGCCCCAAGGCGCGCCGGCTCCAGTCCAGGCCCCGCCCGCGTCTCCCGGAGCACCGAGCGAGGAGCTCGGGGTCCTCCCTCAATGGCTCACGGCGCCCGAGCAGGCCGCGCCCCCGGCCCCATCGCCTCCGCGCTCGAACCCCTCTTCGCCGCGCCTCGCCAGCCTCTCGCCGGTGCCGGCCGTGACCATCCAACCGCTCGCTGCCGACTGGGTCGAGGCTCCGCCACAGCCGTCAGGTCCAGCTCGAACCCTCAAGCCCGTGAGGAACCAGGAGCCGGCGGTCGAGCGCGCGAGCGTCCCGGTGCCGCCTCGAAGGCTCCCGGAGCCCGACCTCGTCTTGGGCATCGACCTCGGTGACGCCCAGTGCCGAGCAGCCGTCTTCGTGGACGGCAGGGCCCGGCTCGTCCCACTCCCGTCGGAAGGTGGCGCGACGGCGCTCCCCTCCATTGTCGCCATTGATGCCTCTGGCGCGCTCGTCACCGGGACCGCCGCTCGATCGGTCGCGACCGAGCGCTCGGTGGTCGGCCTCGAGCGCCTCCTGGGCCGACGGGTCTCGAAGGGGTCCGAGGTGCTGCCGGGCGTCGCGACCTCCCGGCTGCGGGCCGACGCGGAGGGCGACACGGCCATCGAATTGGGTGAAGGGCCTCGCGCCATCGCCGAGCTGATCGCCGAGC
This sequence comes from Myxococcales bacterium, assembly GCA_003153055.1. The sequence goes on along the minus strand of PMBV01000506.1, from coordinate 11,467 downwards.
TGCTGCGGGTGCTCAAGACCGCTGCCGAGGCCATGGTGGGGCGGGCCCTGTCGCGAGCGGTGGTATGCGCCCCGCTCTGGTACACCGCGCACCAGCGCTCGGCGCTGCTACGAGCCGGGAGCCTCGCCGGCCTCGCGGTGGTGACGCTGCTCAACGACCCCTCCGCCGCCGCGATGGCCTTCGGCTTCGGGCGGGGGTTGGCTCGAAAGCGAGTGCTGGTCTTCGACTGGGCCGCGGGTGCCTTCGGAGCAGCGGTGGTGGAGATCACCGGCGAGGACGTCGAGGTGGTGTGCGCCGGGGGCGGTGACCTCCTCGGTGTCCGCGACCTGGAACAGCGAGGCACCGCTCAGCCGACAGCGGAGGGAGGACTCGATGACGAGCCGCTCCGCCAGGCCGTCGAGCGCGCGGTGGAGGCGACCCGCGGCATCCTCCTGGCGGCGGGGCTTCAACCGGGGAGCTTGGACGAGCTCTTGGTCACCGGTACGGACCGGGGCGCCGTTGCGGTGCGCGCTCGCTTGGAGCAGCTCATGGGCCGGCCCCCGAGCACCGCGCTGGACCCCGACGAGGCTCCAGCCATCGGCGCGGCACTGTTCGGTCACTCACTGGTCCAACGCAGCCAGGGGAAGCGCGGGCTCGCCCTGTTCGAAGTGCTCGGAGCCCCCATCGGGGTCGCCGTCGCCGGGGGCGGGTTCCACAAGGTCCTCGAGCAGAACACGCGACTGCCGGCCGAGAAGACGCTCGCCGTGCCAGCCCGAGGCCACGTCGAGCTGTCCGTCGCGGTGTACCAAGGGACGTCGGCCCACGCGCCCGACAACGAGTACCTCGGGGTCCTCACCACCACCGCCGAGCGCGACGGAGACCTGGAGGTTCGCTTCTCGGTCTCGGCTGACGGTCGTCTGGCGCTGTCGGCCCGTTCACCCGGTGGGCAACCGGTCGAGGCGCACTTCGACAGCTCCGCCGCCGACCCCGAGGCCCTCGCCCGGCATCTGGCCGCCGCGACGCTCGGCGACCCACGAGCCACGCGCCCAGCGCCACAAGGGCTCTTCGGGGGCCTCAAGCGGTTCTTCGGAGGGTAGTCGCTCACATCTCGAAGGCCTGGAGAAACACCGACGGGTCTTTCTCGGTCTCGAAGCGAGCGATGACCTCGGAAGCCCGAGAGCGGCCGGTGCGAGCGATCTCCTCCAGCGGTTCGAGGATCGGCGCATCGAGGCCGTGCGGGCCATCGAGGCGATCGAGGCCACGACGGGCGATGCCCACCAGCTCACGCGCAAAGTCGGCCAGGGTGCCCACGCCCACGCGCGCAGCCAGGCCCGACACCTGCGCGGCGGCGTGCAGCTCGCGATGCTTGAGGGGGCTCGATGGCGGCAAGAGGCGACTCGTCTCGTCGAGCGCCGTGGAATCGTACAGGAGCCCGCGCATCAGCGCCGTCAGCGCGCCAGTCATCGCCGGGTCGTTCCCGTCGGCCGAGCGAATCTCGATGATCTTCTTGAGCCTCACCTCGGGGAACATGGTCGAGAGGTGATCGACCCAGTCACTCATGGTGAGCCGCTCGCCCTCCCAGCCCCGCTCGAAGAGCTGGCGGAAAGTGGCCCGGGGGTCGAGGTACTGACCGTGGCGGCGGAGGAACAGCATGGGCGCGTCCATCGCCCACTCCACATAGGCTCGGTAGGAGAACGAGCCGTCGAGCATGGCCTCGGGGTAGCCACAGCGCGCCACATCGACTTCGTTCCACACCCGGCTGCGCCACGACTGGTAGCCGGTCAGCGCTCCGTTGGCGATGGGGCTGTTGGCGAAGAGGGCGACGAGGATCGGCGAGATTCGCGCCGACGCCAGCACCTTCTTCACGCAGTCGGCCTCATCGCGCCAGTCGAGGCTGACTTGCCCGGTGGCCGTCATCAGCATCATCGCTCGGGCCAGGCGCCCCCGATTCACCAGCGTCTCGCGCATCACCCGGTACCGAGTCTTCGGCATCCACGGCATGTCGTCGAGGTCGACGAAGGGCCGGTAGCCGAGGCCCACGACTCTCAGGCCCAGGCGCCCCACCACGGCCTTGAGCGCCTCGACGTGCCGGAGGTTCTCAAGGTGGGCCTCGCGGGCAGTGCGAAAGGGGCTCCCCGACAGCTCGAGCTGGCCCCCGGGCTCGAGGGAGATGGTCTCGACCCCGCGCACCATGGCAATGGGCGGCCGACTCGGCCCCTCGCGGAACTCGCTGTAGCCGAGGGACCCGAAAGCCTCGAGCACCGCCCGCACACCCGAGGCCCCCTCGTAAGCCACCGGGCCGAAGCCAGCCTGGGGGAACAGGAGCTTCTCGTGCTCCAGACCGACCAACAGGGGGCCCTGCCCACGCTCGCCGGCGCGCAGCGTCGAGACCAGTTGGTCGACTCGAGTCAACACCTCGCCTGCGGACTGGTCGGTATCGAGCGACATGGAATGGAAGAGCCCATATAATGTTCCCCTTCCAGCGTCTCATCACTTCCGACATGGCCACCATCGCCGTTCCCGACCTGCGCCGAAAGAGTCTGTTGAGCGACGTGGCGCGAGGGGCGAGCCTCCCGTTCAAGGCCCTCGGCCTGGTCCTCCGCCCTCCCCTGTTGAGCCTGTCGATCGTGAGCGGGCTGGTCACGGCGGTCAGCCTTCTGGCCGTCGCTTGGGGCGCCCTGCGGGGGGGCCAGGCCCTGGCCGCCTGGCTGGTCACCGGCTCTGGCACCTGGAGCGCAGTGGCCACCGCGACGCTCACCGGTCTGGTGTGGGTGGTCCTCTTCGCGGTGGGAGCGCTGACGGTGCCCAACCTGGTCCTCGCCCCTCTGCAGGATCCCCTCTCGGAGGCCACCGAGGCCCTCTGCGGTCGGCCCCCGTCGGCTTCGGGAGGCCTGGTCCGCGCGACCGTGGTGTCGGTAGCGCACACGCTCTCGCGGCTCGCGCTCATGGCCGCGGGCCTCGCCATCCTCCTCCCACTGCACCTGGTGCCCGGCATCGGGAGCGCCCTCTGGCTCGTCCTGTCGACGCTCTGGTCCGCCTTCTGGCTCGCGGCCGAGCAGCTCTCCAACCCGATGGCCCGCCATCTCCGCCCATTCGGGGAGGTCGTCGCGACGCTCGCGAATCGCCCAGGGCTCGCGATGGGTTTCGGCGGCGTGTTGTCCGTCATCCTGTGGGTCCCTGTGGTGAATTTCTTTCTCATGCCGGTGGCCGTGGTCGCCGGCACTCTGATGTACTGTGGCCTCGAGGCGGGACACGACCGCACGAGCGCCGAGGTTGGGCTTTCGTGAACCAATCCGACTCGTTAGGTTCAAGCGTAGTTCGCCTCTCTTTGATCGCAGGAAAGAAGGACTGACTCATGCACATCGTTCGACGGGCCGTCGTCATCGGAGCGCTCCTCTTGGCGTGGGCGCTCTCGGGAAACGACCGGGCCCCGCTGACGCTCACCTCCTCCGACGCGATCGCCGCCCCGAGGGACGAGACCAACGGCAAGAGCTCGCACGAGCTGGCCGCCTTGAAGGTGATGACCAAGGTCGTGCACTACGTGAAGGAGAACTACGTCGACCCGCATCGCGTGCGCCCCAAGGAGATGATGGTGGCGGCGCTGGAGGCGGTCGAGAAGAGCGTGCCCGACGTGATGGTGGAGGGCTCGGCCGAGTCGGGCAAGGTGCGGGTCAACGTCAACGGCAAGTTGAAGGACTTCGACATCAGCCACGTCGATTCGCTGTGGAAGATGTCGTTCACCATGAAGGACATCTTCGACTTCATCTCGCGCAACATGCGCCCAGTCGAGGACACCCGAGAGATCGAGTACGCGGCGGTCAATGGCATGCTGCAGACCCTCGACCCTCACTCGGTGCTCCTGCGCCCCGAGATGTACCGAGAGATGAAGCTCACCACCAAGGGCGAGTTCGGCGGCCTGGGCTTCGTCATCCAGATGCGCGAGGGTGTGCTGACGGTGGTGAAGGTGCTCCCCAAGACACCGGCCTTCCGGGCGGGCATCAAGAAGGACGACCAGATCCTGCGCATCGGCGAAGAGTCGACGGTCAACATGGAGCTCAACGAAGCGGTGAGCAAGCTCCGAGGCCCAGTCGATTCGCGGGTCACCATCACGGTCAACCGCAAGAGCTGGGAGCGGCCCCAGAGCTTCACCGTCACCCGGGCGCTCATCACCATCGAATCGGTGCAGTCGAAGCTGCTGTCCCGGAACGTGGGCTACGTGCGCCTCAAGAACTTCCAGGGGAACACGACGCGCGATCTCGAGACGGCGCTGGGCGAGCTGGGCGAACAGGCCAAGCGCACCGGCAGCCCGGCCGGGCTCAAGGGCCTGGTGCTCGACCTGAGAGGGAACCCGGGCGGTCTCCTCGATCAGGCGATCCAGGTGTCTGATCTGTTCCTCTCCTCGGGCACCATCGTGGCGACCGTGGGCTTGTCGGACAAGCTGAGAGAAGAGAAGCGGGCCCACCCCGACGACGACGATGACGCCTACCCCATCGCGGTGCTGGTGAACGCGGGGAGCGCCTCGGCCTCGGAGATCGTCGCTGGCGCCCTGAAGAACCAGAACCGGGCGGTGATCATCGGCCGCCAGACGTTCGGCAAGGGCTCGGTGCAGGTGCTCTATGACTTCCCCGACGAGAGCGCCTTGAAGCTCACCATCGCCAAGTACCTCACGCCCGGCGACATCAGCATTCAAGAAGTGGGCATCACCCCCGACATTCAGCTCATTCCGACTCGAGTCTCGAAGGATCGCGTCGACGTCTTCGCCCCCCGGAAGTCGATGGGCGAGGCCGACCTCGAGCATCACTTCTCGAACCCGGCCAACGCCCAGGCGGCCCACAAGCGAGACGACGTGGTGGTGCGCGAGAAGCCGGCCGACTCGCTGAAGTACTTGAAGGAGGAGCGAGTGGCCAAGGCCGACGCGAAGGACGCGGCCAAGGAGAAGGCCCACGGGCCCAAGAGCGCCTTGACCGACTCCGACGGCGCCCCGGAGGAAGAGCTCGACGATCAGCTCGACGCCGAGTCGCAGGACGAGGTGAAGGAGGACTTCGAGGTGTCGTTCGCCCGCGACTTCATCGTGGCGGCGCCGGCGGTGCGTCGCGACGAGATGCTGAAGCTGGGGAGGACCTTCGTGGTCGAGAAGCGTCAGGTCGAAGAGAAGCGCATCGCCGACGCGATCAGCGGGCTGGGGGTCGATTGGGCAGCTGGCCCCACCCCACGGCACGTGCAGCTCTCAAGCGTGCTCAAGCCGGGGAGCGACAAGAAGCTCGTGGCCGGCGAGTCGGCCCAGCTCGAGCTCACCGTCGAAAACAAGGGCACCGAGGCGGTGCCGCGGCTCCGAGCGTGGGTCGAATCAGAGAACGGGTTCCTGGACCGCCGGGAGTTTCTCTTCGGTCTCTTGAAGCCGGGCGAGAAGAAGTCGTGGGCCGTCACGGTGAAGACCTCGAAGGACCTGGCCTCGCGGCGAGACGGCGTGACGGTCAAGCTGCAGGACGACAGCGGTCTGCTCCAGGAGTCGGTCGCCGGCGAGTTGAACTTCGTCGAGCTGCCCCGGCCCCAGTTCGCCTACAGCTGGTCGGTCACCGACAGCTGCGAAGGCTGCAACGGCGACGGCCTGGCCCAGCGGGGAGAAGATCTGACGCTGGTGCTCGATGTCACCAACGTGGGCGCGGGCAAGGCGCTGGACACCTTCGCCAGCATCCGCAACGCCTCCGACGCCAACATCTTCATCGAGAAGGGCCGCTTCAAGCTGGGTGAGCTGGCCGTGGGAGAGACCAAATCGGCCAAATTCCAGCTCGAAGTGAAGAAGGGGTACAAGGGTGACGACTTCGGCCTGCGAGTGGCGATCATCGACGAACCCCTCGAGGAGTTCACCGCCGACAAGCTCATCGTCCCGGTCGCCCAAGACACCACGATGGCCATGGAGCCCAGGAAACCGGTGGTGGTGCGCCTCGCCGACCGCTCCGAGCTGTTCGCCGCCGCCGATAGCAAGCGCCCGCTCCTCCGGCTCCCCAAGGGAGGCCTGTTCAACGAGGTGGCCCGTGGCTCCAACGTCGCGCGGGTTGAGTTGGGCGAGGGTCGCTTTGCCTTCGCCAAGCTCACCGACGTCAAAGACGCCAAAGGCCAGAAGGCCATCGCCCCCAAGGAGGTCGACTGGATCTCCACGCGAACGCCGGCGCAGATCAGCCTCAACATCGACCCCTCTCAGGGCGGCACGGTGGTGGACACCGAGAAGTTCACCCTGTCGGGCGTGGTGACGGACCGAAGCCTCCTCGACGTCTTCGTGCTGGTGAACGACCAGAAGGTCTTCTTCCGCGGGCGCACCCCAGACGAGGGCGACCGGCTCAAGTTCTCGACCGAGGTGAGCCTCAAGGAAGGCAACAACCTGCTGACCGTGGTGGCGCGGGAGTCACAGGACTTCGCCAGCCGGAAGACCGTCGTCGTCCGCCGCCGACCTCCCCCGCCGGCGGTCGCCCAGAAGGCCAGCGGAGAGAAGACCGAAGCGAAACCCTAGAAACGCGGAAATTGCGACTGTTCATCGCCTCGGGCAAGCTGCCCAACATGGCCAGCTGCACGTCCTCCTCCGGGCGTTCGCATACCCTGCGAGCACTCGGAGGAATCGTTTTCCTCCTCACCACGGCCGCGGGCGCCCAGTCGTACGACTTCCGGCTCGAGAAGCTCCACAACCCCAACCCCAGGCCGGGTGCCGTCGACGCCTCCACGTCGGCGAACTCCGACTTTCGAGCCTTCGCACGAACCTTCGGCGCCGCGATGACGTCGGCCAACCTCGCTCCTCCCGAGACGCTCGGACACACGGGCTTCGCGGTGAACGCCGAGGTTTCGGTGGTCGACTTCCGCGGAGCGACGTTGCCCACGGCCGGCGCCTTCAACGGCCCGCTGTTGATGCCGTCGCTGCACATTCGCAAGGGGCTCCCGTGGTCCTTCGAGCTCGGCGCGCGGGCCGCGTGGGTGCAGAACAGCCGCATGGGCGTGGCCACCTTCGAAGTCAAATGGGCCCTGAACGAGGGCTACACCTTCCTCCCTGACATCGGGGTGCGCGCGCACATCAGCAAGCTGTTGAACGCCCCCAACCTTGACCTCGTCGCTGGAGGCGTGGACCTCTCAATCGGCAAGCGCTTCGCCATCGCAGGGTCGTGGACCTTGACGCCCTACCTCGGCTGGAACCTCGTCTTCGTGGGCGCGTCCACCACCAACGTGGACTTCGACCCTCAAGCCACGTTGGCCAACTCAGACGGGGCCAAAGACCCCTTCGCCAACCTCTACGTCTTCAACCCGCTGGCGGCCAAGGACAACGCGCACAATCGCTTCTATGGCGGCTTCCGGCTCGTCGCGGGCGTGTTCCAGTTGGGTGGGGAGCTGTCCTATTCGCTGTTGGGCAAGGTCTCGGAGCAGCAGGCCGACCAAGGCGTCGTGGCCTACAACGGCACGCTGGGGCTGCAGTTCTGACCACGGTCGCGAGGGCCCTCACGGCCGGGCGACCCACGACGCCCGGCTCAGCTCGGAGCGCAGCGCGCCGGGCCGGTTGGTGATGAGCCACTCGACGCCCATGGCTCTGAGCTGGCGGGCTTCGTCGACGTCGTCCACGGTCCACACGGCAAGCTCCAGGTGAGCCGCGTGCCAGCGCGCGGCGCGCTCCGGAGAGCACTGGCTGAAGGCCGGGTGCACCGAGGTCGGCGCCGTCACCGGGAGCCAGAGCCACGCCTGCGGAACCCAGGGCTTGCCAGGGTCGAGGAGCAGGCCCCTCCGCACCTCGGGAAAGGCCCGCGCCAGCCGCACCAGGCACAGGGGGTTGAAGCTCGACACGATGGCGCGGTCGAGGAGTCGTCGGTCGCTCACCAGCGCCCCGACCGCCTCGGAGAGACCCCGGTCATCGACCGCGTCGTTCTTGAGCTCGATGTTGACCATCAACCCCGTCGGCAGCGCGTCGATCACCTCGTGCAGCAGCGGTATGCGGGCCGGCCGGAAGCCGAGCCGAGAGCCGACGTCGACCGTCTTCAGGCGACGCCAGCTGGCGTGGGCGATCTCGATGTCGAGCCCGGCGAGACGGTCGAGGTGCTCGTCGTGGCACACCACCAGCTCGCCAGTGGCGCAGCGCATGACGTCGAGCTCGACCCCGTCGGCGCCCTGCTCGGCCGCTCCGACGAAGGCCTCGATGGTGTTCTCGGGAAACTCCGCGCTCGCGCCGCGATGCCCGAGGATTCGCATGGACATGGGGCCCACCATGCGCGATCGGCGCTCGTCGTCAAGTTGCACACGGTCGCCACCTCAGGCAGGGTAGCTCCATGCACATGGGCCTCGGCGAAGTCATCATGCTGGTGGTCATCGTCCTCATCGTCTTCAGCGCCTCGCGCATGGGGACCTTGGGGAACGCGATCGGCAAGTTCGTTTACTCGTTCAAGAAGGCCTCGCGGGGGAGCGACCTCATCGACGTCACCCCTCGGCGGCTCGAGGAGCCCCGGCACAAGGCGAGCGACGAGAAGCACTCGTAGAGAAGCACTCGTAGAGCGGCTACGGAGGCCGCGACGCCAGCAGCCGCACTGCCTGCTCCTTGAGCGAAGGGTGCACCGCGCTGTCGGTCACCAGCTCGGCCAGGTCGACACGGCTGAGGAGCGGGACGATCTTCGAGCCGACCGAGGGTGGCAGGTAGGGGTTGAACGCCAGGGCCCGGCGCACCCTGGGCAGCACCGACCAGCGTGTTGCGCGCCAGATCTCGATGAGTGGCTCGGGGCGAGCCGGTCGCCGGGCCGCGACCCTGACCACCAGAGGCTCGGTGAGGCGGGGGTTTTTCAACACTTCCCGGAGCACCACCGGGTTCGACACCACCGCCAGCCGGGACAGCTCGTCGGGGTTGCGGGTCAGCCGGGCGCGAGATCTGAGCACCCCGAGAGGGAGCGACACCAGGCGCAGGTCGGCCCGGGCGGCGGCTCTGAGGTCAAGCTCCTTGGTCGGCTGCCCACAGGCGAACACTGCCTCGGCGTCAGGGAGCTCGTAGAGAGAGGCGACTCGGCGAAGGGCGTCGACGTTGGGCACGAGGTCGCGATCCTCCTCCAGGGCCAAGAGGAGCGCCGGGAGAACCCGCATCGCCGGGAGCCAAGCCTCCCGCGAGAGGCCAATGGCGGCGGAGAGGAGCTCGATCGCCGCGGGCTCGGGCAGCGCCCCCAAGAGCCGCGCGCAGGCCCGGCGAACGACCAGCGCTCCGCCGCCCAAGTGACTCAGCCGTCTCAGGTGCTGTCGGGCCGTCTCGGGGGTCACACGCTCACCCTTTTAGTGGCGCTCCGCGGTCGCCTCGCTGGCCTCGGCCTGAGCCGAGACCCGCACCCTGAACGCCTTGAGATCCGGGGGGTACTCGGAGAAGGCGACGAGGAACCCCGCGGTGGCACCCGGCGCCATCAGCTCGGCCCGCGGCGCCAGGCGAGCCGCCAGCCTGGCCAGGTCGTCACCCTCGGAGAGATCCAGCTGGTAGAGCTCCTCGGGGCTGGGCACCGCGCCGGCCAAGCTCCGCGCGCTGCGCACCACGGTCGCTGACTCGACGATGTCGGCCTGAACCACCACCCGGGTCTTGGTCGCGCTCCGGTTGGTGAGCTGCCCGCGAACGAAGAAGACGGCCCGCCCCGCGCTGGTCTCGTACAGCCCGTTGGAGATGTCGGCGGTGGGGAATTGAGTGGTCGACCCGAAGAGCCCGGTCAGGCCCTGGAGCGAGAGGGTCTCGCGGTTCAGCGTGCCCTCGTTGAGCAAGGCCGAACCCACCACCATCACCCCCGCCACGAGGACGAAAGCGATGAAGACGTTCACCACGACGCCCAGGGCGGTGCGGCGTCTCGGGGCTTGGAGTGGTCGCTCGAAGCTGTCGGCCTTGGGCAGGGCCGGCAGCGCCGAGGCACCGGGCCCTTCGACCGAGGGTGCGAGCTCGACGGGCGAGGGGCCCTCCTGCGGAAGGGTGGGTGGAGGGAGCTCGAAGAGCGCACCCCGGGCGGCCTCGGGGCTCACGTCGTCGGGCAGATCGAGGAGCGGCCGGCGGCTCTCAACCTCCAGAGGCGCTCCGAAGAAACCATCGGCCGTCGCTTCGTCCGGGGGAAACGCCTCAGCGAGTGGAGCCATGGTCGCGCTCGCCGGCTCGCCTTCCGAAAAGCGCGCGGCGATCCCCATTTTGTCCGTCGACGGGGGAGGCAAGACGTCGAGCGCGGAGGAGGGCGGCAATGTGTGCTCGTCGAGCTCAACCGGCGCCACCGACTGGCGGCCCTGGGGCGAGCCCAGTGACGAGAAGTCGAACTGCGGTGTCGACGCCACCGGCAACGAAGCGCTCGCCGTCTTCGGCGGCGGAGGCATCGTCAACGCCGAGAAGTCGAACGCTCCCGGAGCGGGAGTCGGCTGGTTGGTGGGTGGAGCGATCGCCGAGAAGTCGAACGGAGCCGGCGCCCGGGGCTCGGCCTTGCGCGGTTTGGGCGTTGGCTCGCCGCTGCTGCCGTGCATTCCCAGCGCCGATGCCACTGGCGGGGTTGTCGCATGGGGAGCAACGGCAGTGGCCGAGCCAAACCGCTCGAAGGGGTCGGCCGGGGCCCCTGACGGGTCTCGAAAGACTCGAAAGGTGTGGCCGCACTTGGTGCAACGAACCTTCACACCCTTTTCGGGGCTTACCTTCTCGTCCGGAATCTTGAACCGGGTCTTGCACTGCCCACACGTGACGATCATGGCCCGCCCCGCCACTATAACGCTTGAATGTCAGCCGACTGACGGTAGTCGTATCTCTACTCGACACGTCCAGTTATGTTGCCCACAATGTACGGTGGGTGCTAATGCGCTGCGTCGTACCGTCAACACTTGGGGTCCAGATGACTGAAACCGAAGCAGCGAGCCGCGAGCCAAAAGTGATCAAGCGGTACACCAACCGCAAGCTCTACGACACGGTGGAGAGCCGATACGTCACGCTCGACGAGATCGCCGAGATGGTGAAGCAGGGCGTCGAGGTGAAGATCATCGACAACCGCACCAAGGAGGACCTCACCTCGGTGACGTTGGCGCAGATCGTCTTCGAGGAAGAGAAGAAGAAGAATCAGATGCCGCTCTCGGTGCTTCGCGAGATCATCCGCCGCCCGGGTGACAGCATCACCGACTTCATTTCGACGCGGGTCAGCCCGCGGGTCGATGCCCTCCGCCAGGAAGCCGGCCAGCGCATCGACAAGCTCTTGGGCCGCGACGGCGCCGAAGGTGAGAGCGCCGCCACGACGTTGATCCAACAGTCGCAGAAGGCGATGGAGAGCTGGCAGGCGAAGATCGACGAGCGCGTGAAGGCCGCGGTCGAGACCATGCTCGGCAACCTCCCTGCGCTGGGGCGCGACCTCTCGACCCTGGTTCAGCGGCTCGATCAACTCGAGCAGAAGCTCGCCGAGTACGAGGCCGCCAAGGGTGCCGAGAAGGTGCCCCCCAAGCCAACCGAGGAACAGCCCCGCTCCTAGGTGACTGGTGTTAATCGGCC
>PMBV01000437.1:3314-7517 GCA_003153055.1 Myxococcales bacterium | reverse complement strand
CGAGGCCATCGGCGACGCGCTCACGCACTCCATCACGCCGGCGTACTTGAAGCAGCTCACGCTCGTCGACGCGCTCCCCAAGGACGACAAGGGGCTCATCAACGTACAGATGAAGCAGGCCCTCAAGGGCGTGGTGTTCCTCCCCTTCGCCCGGCTGGTCGATCAGTGGCGATGGGACGTCTTCNNTCGACCCCGGCGCCAAGTACCACATCGCCGCGAACGTGCCCTACCTCCGCTACTTCCTCGCCGCGATCCTCCAGTTCCAGTTCCATCGGGCCCTGTGCGAGGCGGCGGGCTTCAAAGGGCCGCTCTACGAGTGCAGCATCTATGGCAGCTCAGCCGCCGGTGCGAAGCTCAAGGCGATGCTGAAGCTGGGCGCGTCGAAGCCTTGGCCCGATGCGCTGGAGACCGTCACGGGTCAACGCACCATGGATGCGTCGGCGCTGCTGGAGTACTTCGCGCCCTTGCGTGGCTGGCTCAAGGATCGAAATCAGGGCCAACAGTGCGGATGGTGAACGCTTCGTGACCGGGGAGCGGCGGTTTTTTTGACGAGCCCCGTGGGCCCTCTACGCTCCGCGCTACATCCCGCTGCAAGGGCCCCCCGGCCTGTCGCAGCCACAACGGGCGCTACTCTTCGAGGCCCAGACGGAGCCAAACCCATGAGCGAGAAGCGGAAGCAGCAGCGCGTGGCGTTGGACATCTATTTGAACAAGTACATGGCTGGGGTGCCGTACATGGCCCGCGCCTCCGACATCTCTCGGGAGGGAGTGGGCCTGGCTCACCTCATCGAGCCCGAAGTGGCGGGCCACCGAGTGGGGCTCCAGTTTCAGCTCCCCGGCTCGGAGGAGGTCATCTACGCCGAGGGTGAGATCGTCCGCGAGTGGGCCGAGTTGGGCGCGCGCGACGAGGGCTCCGGGGTGCGCTTCACCCTCCTGACCGAGCGGCACCGGCGGCTGATCGACCAGTTCGTGTCGCGAGCCGCTCCGGGGCAGTAAGCGCCCGAACCGGCGGCGCCGGGGGGCCAACTGGAGTAGAGTCGCCCGGGCTCTCTTCCAGGAGGCGTCATCGTGCGTGCGCTGCTCGTGGGTGTGCTGGTGCTCTCTTCAGGAGTGGTGCTGGGTCAGGCGGCTAGCAAGGCTGACGCGAAGGCCCAACCGGGTGTCAACTGGCAGGGCCAGGTGGTGCGGGCGACCGGAGCCGGCGCGCCCGACGTGAAGGCCCAGACTCCGGCTCAGGCTCGCTTGGGTGCCGAGCGGGCGGCGCTGCTCGACGCCTTCCGCAATCTCTTGGGGCAGGTGAAGGGCGTGGCCGTCGATGGCACCCACAAGGTCGGCGAGCTGATGGACAAAGACGAGGTGCGGGCCAAGGTCGAGGGGGTGGTGAAGGGCTACCGCGTCGTCAACAAGCGATACTTCTCGGACAACGGCGTGGAGGTCGAAGTCGAGGTGCCGCTGGCCATGCTGACCGACGTGGTCGACCCCGACCCGACGCAGGTGCTGGCCATTGGTCGCCCGGAGGCCGAGAAGGCGGCGACCGGGTTGGTCATCGACGCGCGCGGGCTCAAGGCCACGCCGGCGCTGCTCCCGCGGCTGCTCGACGAGGCTGGTAAGCCCCTCTACAGCATCGACTCCCTTTCGGCCGATGCCCGCAAGACCTCAGGGGTCGCGTCGTACGTGCAGTCGCTCGATGACGCGAAGAAGTCCATGAAGGCTGGCGAGAAGCCGCTGGTGATGAAGGCGTCGAAGGCGGCCGGAGCCGATATTCAGCTCGGTCCGGAGGACGCCAAGAAGCTCGCGTCGCTCAACACCAGCTTCCTGGCTGATGGCCGCGTCGTCATCGTCCTCAACTAGCCCTCCTCCAAAGACAGACATCGCCATGCCCCTCTCTCGAAGCTGCTTGCTCTTGCTCCTCGCCGCACCCGCCGCGCTCGCCCAGGCCACCGTCTCCGTGAAGGAAGGGCAGGGCGAGGCCGCCATCGTCAACAAGGACGAGGTCGCGGCCTTCGAAGACGCCAAGAAGCGAGCGCTGCGTGACGCCATCGAGCAGGCCGCTGGCGTGCGCATCGACGCCGACACGGTGGCGGTCAACAACCAGCTGGTCCGCGACCAGGTCTTCGCCAACAGCTCAGGCTACGTGAAGAAGTTCGAGCTCCTCGACAAGAAGGTCGACAAGGGGGTCGTGACGGTGAGGGTGAAGGCCGAGATCATCACCGACAACCTCGAACGCGACATTCAGGCGGCCAGAGATCTGGTGAAGCGAGCTGGCCGGCCCAAGGTCATCATCCTGGTGCAGGAGCAGACCATTCCCGTCGATGGGAAGACGACCCTCAACTCCAACACGGTGGCGACGGTGCTCAGCGAAACCTTCAAGACAGACGGGTATGATCTCAAGGACCCCGCTTTCGCGGCCGGCAAGGTGCGCATCGGCGCGGCCATCGGCCCGGCGGAGGCGAAGGAGATCGGCGACCTCAGCAAGGCCCAGTTCATTCTCTACGGCACCGCGTCGTTCCGGCATCAGACGATGGACGTCGACCCCCAGCGAACGGGCATGCTGGACAAGGCCCCCATCTTCCCGGTGACGGGTGAATATGATCTCTCGCTCTTCAGCACCGACGACGGCACCCTCATCACCAAGGTGAGCGAGCAGTTGCGGTTCAACAAGCCCGAGCAGGTGACCCAGAACGCGCTCATCTCGTACGAGTACACCTCGATGGCGNNAAGGGCATCAAGGAGACGACCCAAGACGGCTTCGCCAACGGCAAAGCGAGCTATCGGGTGACCTACCTGGGCAACGCGCAAGAGCTGGCCGAGCAGCTCGAGGGCTCGACCTTCAAGCGCCGCAAGCTCAACGTGCTCTCGGTGTCGAGCAACACGGTGGAGGTTCAGGTCGCGAAATGACCCGCGCGGCGTGGGTGCTCCTCCTCGCCGGGTGCGCGACCGAGAGCGGGGTGCTGGGGGCGCGGTTCAGCTTGCCCGAGGCGAGGGCGACCAAGAGCGAGCTGGTGCTCCGTTGCCAGCCGGAGGACGGCGAGGTGATGCTCGACGGGGTGCCCCAGGGGGGCTGCGGTGACTTCGATGGGCGTCAGCGCGCCTTGTCGTTGAGGCCTGGGGCTCGTCGGGTGGCGGTGAGCAAGCGCGGCTTCCTTCCCTGGGAGGCCGAGGTGGTGGCCGATGGAACGCGCATGATCGTGAACGTGACTTTGATTCCGACGGAAGGGAGCACTCCATGAATCGGTTGGTGGCGCTGGCGGCGCTGACGGTCTCCGCGCTCGCGATGGGCGAGGTGGGTAAGGTGGTGAAGCTCGATGGGTCGGCGAGCCGCGCGCCCAAGGGTGGCTCCGTCGAGGCCTTGAAGGAGGGCTCGACCATCGAGCTGGGCGACACGGTCGAGGTCAAGGCTGGGGCGCTGAAGCTCGAGCTGACCGACGGCAGCGTCATCGCCCTGTCCGAGAAGAGCGTGCTCGAGATCACCGAGGCCGAGTTCGAGGGGCAGGAGCGCAAGGCGTTCTCGGGCTTCCTCAAGAGCGGATCGCTGTGGACCAAGGTGAAGAAGGCTCTGGGCGGCGGGAAGTTCGAGGTCACCACCGACCGGGCCGTCGCGGGAGTGCGGGGCACCATCTTTCGCATCGACGCCGACACCTTCGTGAAGGCAGCCAAGGGCAAGGGCCGCAAGGCGTCGATCGTTCGGGTGGTGGAAGGGGTGGTCGCGGTGAAGCCCACCAAGCAGATCGCCAAGACGCTGACTCGGGCTCGGCCCAAGAAGGGCGCGCGGGTCGCTGTGGCTGGGCCGACGGAGATCTCTCAGGACGAGTGGGAGACCCGCTTCGTGGAGCTCCAGAAGGGCACGCAGATCGCCGTGGGAGATGATCTGTTCGAGCAGGCCCAGCTCGACGAGGCCGCCCAGCGTGATGCGTTCGGCGCGTGGCTCGAGAAGAACCCGTAAGTGAGCCGTGGGGCGCCGACGGGAGCCAGAGCCGGTGCGAGGGCCGGTGCGAGGGCCGAAAAGCCGGTACCGGGGTGCGGCCTCGGCCTCGGGAACGGTGACGCGGACGGGTGGCGGGTCACGCAACACGGGCGCGGTCCTGGACGATGAATGCCCAACCGGTCGAATGGGATGTGTATGGCCCACCCGCGCGCCGCGCCGCGTGCCGCGTGCCCCGTGCTCCGTGCTCCGTGCCCCGTGCTCCGTGCTCCGTGCTCCGTG
>PMBV01000437.1:0-3291 GCA_003153055.1 Myxococcales bacterium | reverse complement strand
CCGGGCCCGTTCGCGCTCCCGCTCCCGACCCCGGCCCCGGTAGTTCCGCACGGCCCACCACGCGAGGCCTCCTGACCTTCCTTCGCGCCTGGGTGCACCTCTCCGCGGCGATGGGCACCCTCGCGCTGGCCCAAGAACAGCGGCCCCTACCCCGGGGTGCGCCCGAAGCGCAGATCCCTCCCGCCACCGTGAGCATCGAGGTGTGGGAGACCCTGGATCCCGATCGCCTCCGGAGCCTCGCGCGGCCTCACGTGACGGCCTGGATGCGGACGACCAGCAACACCCTCGCCGAGTCGACGGTCGAGAACCTCCAGCGCTTCGACGTCGCCTGGGTCGAGCTCAAGGCGCCTCTCTCGGTCGACGAAGCCGCCGAATTTGGCCGACTCCCACGGGCCGGGGCCTGGGGCTCCCTCGAGGCGATGGAGGTGGCTCGGCAGCGGCTGCCCGGGAGCCGGCGACTGGCGGTGAACCTTCAAGTGCCGCTCGACGATGCCGTGTTCGAGCGGCTGGCGCGCCTTCGGCCGGCGGTGATCCGCTGGACACCTCCGGGGCCCATCGACTTGCTGAGCTGGGGGTTGTTTCGGGCGTTGGGAGGTCGGAAGGTGCTGGTCGTGACGCCCGAGTTGCTCCGGCCGGTGCGATGCGAGAGGCGGGTACCGACCGAGCCCGCGCTCGAGGTGCACCTCGCCCAGCTCTTGGCGATGAACAGCGAGGTCTTCCCGTGCGGGCTGGGCGCGCGCATTCGCGTCGGCCCTGAGACCGCCGAGTGGTTGCTCCAGTCGCTGCTCGTGCGTGACCCATCGGCCGAGCTGGTGGTGTCCATCGGGGCTGACGCGGCGCTGGCGTCGCGGGCCGCCCGGCTCCTCGATGCGCTCGGCCTGGGAGCGCCGCGATGACGACCCTGGCCTCGCTCCACCGGCACATCGTGGCCTGCCGGGCCTGCCCACGGCTGGTGGCCTGGCGCGAGGAGGTCGCAATCGTCAAGCGCCGCGCCTACCGGGAGGAGACCTACTGGGGTCGGCCGATCACCGGCTTTGGTGACCCGCGTGCGAGGTTGGTGATCGTCGGTCTCGCGCCAGGGGCCCACGGCGCCAATCGCACCGGGCGGATCTTCACCGGCGACGCCTCGGGTGATTTCCTCTTCGCGGGGCTCCACCGGGCGGGCCTCGCCAACCAGCCGACCAGCACGCACCGAGACGATGGCCTCAGCCTGAAGGACGCGTGGATCACCTGCCCCGTGCGTTGCGTGCCACCGGACAACCGACCGACTCCAAAGGAGATCGCTCAGTGCCGCCCCTTCTTGGCCCAGGAACTTGGGCTGTTGCGCCCCCGGGTCTTCCTCGCCCTCGGCCACCTGGCTCATCGGGCAGTGCTCGAGCACCTCGCTTGGCCTCGGCCGCACCCCGCGTTCTCCCACGGCGGCCTGGCCAAGGGCCCTTCGGGCGTGGCGCTGGTCGGCTGCTACCACGTGAGTCGGCAGAACACACAGACCGGCAGGTTGACTACATCGATGTTCGACCACGTACTCGACCTCATCGTCTCGTCGCTTGACGAGGTGCCTCCTGGGGGCCGATGATTCGGGCCCTTAGGGGAAAATTTTCAAGGAGTCCCGCCTATTTGCCGTGAGGCATGAGCGGACTCGATTGAAGGCCAAAAAACCATGTTTCGACTCGTCAGTGTACTCAGTGTGGTGGTGTCGGTGGGCGTCTGGGCCCAATCGGCAGAGCGGAAGGCCGCGAAGGACACGGAGCTCAAGAAGAAGAGCGCGAACCTCGCCCCCGACAAGTCCCTCGCCGGTGACGTGACCCGCAAGAAGGAGAAGCGGGAGGAGGCTCCGGCGCTCAAATACGATCAATTTCGCACGGGCGTCGAACTGCAGGTGGCGGCCAAGCGTCGCGAGCAGATCGCCGATCTCACCAAGATCATCGAGCTGTCGAACGACCAGAAAGAGAAGCCGAACCTCCTGTTTCGCCTCGGCGAGCTCTACTGGGAAGAGTCGAAGGGCTATTTCTTCGAGGGCAACCGGAAAGACGACGACAAGCTGAGGGCGATGAACGCCGATGACAAGGCGGGCATGGAGCGCGCCGAGGCCGAGAAGGCCGTGCTGACGGCCAAGTCGAAGCAGTACGCCCAGAAGGCCATCGAGCAGTACTCGCGCATCGTCCAGGAATTCAAAGACTACGAGCGCACCGACGAGGTGCTGTATTTCCTCGGCCTCAACCTGATGGACATGGGCGACGAGCGCCGCGGCCTGGTGGCCTACCGCCGGCTGATCGACAAGTACCAGAAGTCCAGGTACCTGCCCGACGCCTACCTGGCGGTGGGCGAGTACTACTTCAACGGCTCGAAGGGCCGCCACGACCAGCTCGAGAAGGCCCTGGAGCACTACAAGAACGCCGCCAAGTTCACCGAGAACGCCGTGTATGGCTATGCCATCTACAAGATGGGCTGGTGCCACTTCAACATGTCGGACTTCGAGCGGGCGATGGATCAGTTCAAGTCCGTCGTGCTGTTCGCCGAGTTCGCCGGCGCCGAGGAGGTCGAGGGCAAGAAGGGCTCGAAGTCGAACCGCACCGGTCTCGCCAAAGAGGCCCGCAACGATTACGTGCGGGCCTATTCGCGGGGCGGTGGAGGGCCGACCGAGGCCAAGGATCGCTTCGGCAAGCTCACCAAGAACGCCGACGATCTCCGCACCATGATGAAGCAGCTCGCCGCGCTCTTCTACGAAGACGGCAAGGACCGAGAGGCCGCAGTGGCCTACAACATGCTGATCGCCGAGCGGCCGCTGTCGCCCGAGGCCCCAGGCTTCCAGTCGCGCATCGTCGACTGCGTGATGCGGGCCAACAACAAGCAGATCACCGTGCAGCAGGTGCGCCGGTTGGTGAAGGTGATGGACGACGTCGTCAAGGGCAACCCCAAGCTCGAGGACAAAGACAAGAAGGCCCTCGACGAGGCCCGCGAGCTGTCGGAGCGGACGATCTCCAAGCTGGCCGTCGACTGGCACAACGAGGGCAAGAAGACCCGCGATGAGCAGACCTTCGAATTCGCCAACGCCGTCTACGCTGACTACATGACCCTCTTCCCCCAGAGCACCAAGGCGTACGATCTGCGCTTCTTCTGGGCTGAGCTGCTCAACGACAACCTCAACAAGTACGACAAGGCCGCCGAGGAATACACCCGGGTCTTGAACCAAGACATCCAGCGGGTCGAGAAGCGTGAGAAGCCCGGCAAGTGGATGAACGACGCGGCCTACAACGCCATCCTCGCCTGGACCGAGGTGGTGAAGAAGGC
>PMBV01000148.1 GCA_003153055.1 Myxococcales bacterium | reverse complement strand
GCCGCCGGCCCCAGGTGGCTCCTCGATGACGCCCAGGGCAGCGTCTCCGTGGAGGTGAGCCTCGCTTCAGGTGGAGGCAGCACGCCCGCCGCCATCGCCGCCACCACGCACCGCAAATACGACGCTTGGGGCAACTACCGCAGCGGGACGGCTCCGGCCGGTGCCGAGGCTCGCCTTGGCTACACCGGCCACCAGTACGACGTGGAGTCCGGACTCACGTACGCCCGGGCCCGCTACTACGACTCGGTCAATGGGGTCTTCCTCTCCAGAGACTCTGTCGAGGGCAGCCTTAGCGACGCCCCAAGTCTCCACCGCTTCGCCTACGCACATGTCAACCCGCTGCGGTACACGGACACGAGCGGGCGCTGCCCGAACTGTGTCGCGGCGGCAGTCGGGGCCGGGATTGGCTTCCTGGTCGGCTTCGGTGCAGCTCTCCTTGACGGTGACACCGTTGGCGACGCTGCAGTCACCGGGTTGAAGGGTGCCGCCGTGGGTGCGCTGGCCGGCTTGACGTTTGGCGCGTCCGCTGCTGTGGGAGGTACGGCGTTTGCGGCGAAGGCGGCAGTTGTCGGCGCGACGGTGGGCTTGGGTCTCAACGTTACGCAGCAGGCGTTGGCGAAGAAGGCGGGCCTGCAGTCCGAGTATTCCGTGAAAGAGATGGTCTTCTCCGCAGGCACGGGTGCGGCGCTCCCCACCGGGAAGACATTTGCCGCATTGCCGAGCGCGGCGAAGACGGCCATCGGGCTCCTAGGCGTCGCAGGTGGTGCCGCGGCGATGGGGCAGGGAGGGAGCCAGGTTTCTGAGGGCCTTGAACGCGGGAACCCGTGGGAGGTGGCGCTCGGTACGACGAACACCGTACTCGGAGTCGTGGGCGTCGGTGCAGGCGCGAGAGTGATCCCGGGTCCCAGAGCGCCCGCGACGTCTGCAACTGAGGTGCTGGCTACGACGCTGACACCGCGGCCGATTGGGGAGCGGACTCCGCCGCAGACCGAACTGGGTGTTGCAGATATTGAGCGGATTAAGACTGAGACGGCCGAGGTTGGAGGCGATCCGTCCGTTCTTCGATTCAATGAGGGAAGGAACACTGGGTATATCGACAGCAGAGATGTCATCAATGTCAGAGGAGATGTTCTTCCACTGGAAGGGGAGAACCACCCCCGATCCAGCATGTCATCGCGCGCTGTAATGGCCCACGAGTTTGGGCACCGGCGCTTTTCAGGTACCCCGCTTGAGCCTGGGGCTTGGAATGACGAGTTCCGCGCGAGCTACGTAGCGGCGACGAAGGCACCGAATCTCAGCGCTGTCGAAAGACGTGATCTCATTCTCGACGCCATGTCGCGCGCACAAGAAGCAAGGCCGTTCCCAGTGCCGATTCGGCCCAATCCATTGATGCGCTACCTGACAACCGGGTATGGAGATCCCTCCCAATTCGGGAATTGGGTGCCTCCAGAAGGATTTGAACCGCCTTAATAGACGCCGGTTGGCTCAGGCGCGCAGGTCCCACACCATGTGAACGAGATGGCCACTGGGGCAATAGAAGCCTCGTCCATGACCGCCCGTGAGTGCGCCCGTGTTGGCGCTGGTCTCGATCTTACAAGCCAGCGCGCTCGTGGCGAACCATTGTGCGCATGCTGGGCAGTACACCCGACCCTCGGCATGCTCGATGAGGGCGGCTACCGCAAATTTTAGAGGCCAAGCGTCCTTCCAGAGGATCTCTGAGAGCGGAGGCTCCGCTTCGAGCAACGAGAGGGACTTCTTCTCGGCTGCCCGCTCGCGTATGTGCGGCGCCTTGGCGAAAAGGTCCGTGAAGTACTGCTTCAGTGCATCTCGAGGAAACTCAAACAGAGGACCGCCCTGCAGGGAGCCCTCACGGAGAGAGACGAGGTTTGCAGAAGTCATTGGTCACCGGGATGAACGTTGAAGAGTGATGCTCCGGCTTGCGAGGCCTGAGGGCTCAGCCGCCCAGACTTCTTCGTGCCCTGTCCGTGCTGGCGCGGCCAGCGAGGCCAAAACCACGAGCGCTCGCAGGTGACGGCGTCCCACAGTTCGCTCGTGCTCATGCTCCGGCCTTTCTGCGGCCGACGGGGCGACCGGCGGACTCAACGCGGTGGCGGACGATGAGCGCATCGATGAGCTTGATGACCGTCTCCCTGTCTTCCTGAGAGGCAGCCTCGAGGGCCCTGAAGCGCTCGAGGAGCCGGGTGTTGTGCAGCGGCTTCTCCTCGGCCCCATCCCCGGTCAGCAGGTAGTCGATGGTGACGTCGAGCGTTTCGGCCATCTGGACCAGCTTGTCCGCGGGGGGAATGTGCCATCCGCCCTCGTACTTGTTGAGGTGGGAGAAACGCACCCCGAGCTTGGAGGCCAACTCCTTCTGGGTCCACTCGCGCTGCTTTCGCAGTTCCTTCAGTCGCGCCCCGAAGGCCGCGCGAAGCTTGTCGTCTTGCATGAGAGCCATCGCCTCCATCTTGTGAATCGCCTCCCTTCTACTCGCGACTCCGAGAATCCTTCTTGCGGACACATGCGCAGTGCGACTATTAACGAATCCGTTTGGCGAATCAACAACCCGCTTGACGTGTTCCTGGAGGCCGGCCAGTGAGTCACTCCGCAAGGACTACCAAAGCACAGGGCGTGCGCCGAAGGCTGGGCCAGGGCCCTTGGCCCACGCGAAACCCTCCAGGGGCCCCACGCCGCGCGCCGGGAGGCGCTTGAGAGGCGTGGGGGGATGGTGCCCCCCTTTGGGGATTCCTTGGAGTGGGGGGCGCCTAGGAGGGGGAGTCCAGAGGGGGCACCCAGGCGGGGGGCGAGCGGCACGTCCCTGCGCGACTTCGTGGCCGGCCGTCTATGTGTACTTCGGGGCGGGCGGGGGACGAGGCGGCGCGCAAGCAGCCGGCCGTCACCACCTGCGGCGCGCCCTTCGACGGCGCGGGTCGAAGGACGCGCCGCCTTGAGACGAAGCGCGAAGCGACGAGGGCCGGCTCAAGGCCCGGCCGAGTCGAATGGGAAGAGCCGCGCTCCAGCGGCGGCCGTGAAGAGCGAAGCACTGGCCGAGGGCTTGCTCCTCCACGACTTCCTGGCCCTGGTGCAAGCCCTCGGTCCAGGGCGCAGCGGAAGCCCTTCCCCCGCGCCCCCTTCCCAGCTTCACCATCGCGGTGACAACGAGCTCGAGCTCCACCTCGATGATGGTGGCGACCTCGCATAGAGTCCGCGACGTGAAGCGGACGCTGGCCCTCACGCTGATGATGCTCGCCACCGCGGCGAGCGCGACGACGACGGCCAGCCGACTCGCCGACGACGGCCTCGAGGTGCGCAGCGACGGCTTCCTCACGCGCGAGGGCGAGGGGCGAAAAGCGCAGTGGGCCCCATCGGGAAATTTTTCGGGGCTGAACGCGCGTGCCGTTTTGAGAGGAGAAAACGGAAGGGGGACGAGTCCTTACGCGGGCGAGGGGTGGGGGAGTGCGGTGGGCTCAGGAATTTTCCTCTCCAGAGACTCCGTCGAAGGCACACTCAACGACGCGCCCAGTCTGCACCGCTTCGCCTACGCCCACACCAACCCGCTGCGGTACATCGACTTCGACGGCCACGACCCGAGCGAAGCGACGCGGGAAGAGCAATACGCGGCGTTGGCTGCTGCCAATGCGGCGGAGCAGAATGCCTGCTCATCCGGCGACCAAGCCGCCTGCAGTTCCCAGCGCGCGGGGCATGCAATTCTCGCCGCACTCGCGGCGCCATTCGCCGCGGCAACCGCCGTTCTCGCTGTTGAATCTGGGGCCGTGGCCGCAGCCTGGGAGGGGACTGCTGGGCCGCTCGTCGAGGCCACGACCACTATTGGTCGCACTCTACTGGCTCGTTCTGGGCTGCGAGCAGCGCTCTATGCAGCGAGTGGCGCGCTGGCGCGCTTCACCGACAACATCATCACTCTCTCTGATGAGGGAAACACACTCGCACCCGTGTCCGGACCACTGCTTCGCCAAGCCGAGCGAGAAGTCGCACGTGCGACAGACCGCGCGATCGCAACGACGGTGGAGAGCCCCTCGGTCGCGGTGCACATGTCGTCGGCGGGCTCGGGTGCAAGCGAGCAAGTTGTCGTTGAGGCAAGCGAAGCGGGCACTAAGACCGTCTATTTCCACGCGACGACAGATGACGTGGCGCCGAGTGTTGCGCGGAAGATTGATCTCAGTCGAGGTCGAGGAGGCCAGGACTTTGATGCCACCGGTCAGCCCTCGTTCTATCTGACCAAGAATGAAGAGCAGGCAAGCCGTCTCGCGGTCGAGCGAGCCCGAGAACGTCCCGGCACTCAACCGGCACTTGTTCGCTACGAGGTGGACGACGCAGCCCTTCAGTCGCTTGAAGGCAAAACTTTCACCAATACTGACACTACTTGGCAGGATTTCGTACGCGCGAGCCGTAGTGAAACAGGCGGGCCGGAGCATCATCCCTTCGATTACGTTGAAGGGCCTTTCGCTATCAATCCGCGCGATGCCGCGAAACCCATGTCCAGTGCCCCGGTCAGGGGGCGAGGTCATCAGATTGCAGTCTGTACTAATGCGGCGGCCTGCGTCTTTGACGCGAGCAATCCAAGAATAGTGCCGATCAAGGACAAGGAGTAGCGAGAGATGCGCACGCTTCTCGAGGGAGAGAATTGGTTGCGGGAACGCGGGATCGATGTTGAACGAACCGACTGGGGCCTCCGAGGAACGTGGGCTGACGCCACTCGGCGCTATGAATATCGTCTCGGGCTCAACTTCGACTCGGGCTACGAGACATCTGTGAGGCCCGAGCCAGGTCGCGCCACATGGTGGATCCATGCGCAAACAATGGACGAGATGTTGAATATGCTCGTAGATGCCCAGGCGGACGTGGACGCCGGCCGGGCACCGACATGGTTGGACGCCCTGAGGGCGATGGACCCGATTCGATGGATGGATCCTGACTACAAGGAGCCAAAGTAGGCAGCGTAGCCTTGAACTCCCGCTGGGTTTAGACGTCGCACGGACGGACCACGTGAGAGTGCTCTCGCTGCGCGATGGAGATCGCGGCGATCCTGAGCACGATCGGTGAGGGAAAGAAGAAATCCCCCTCAGA
>PMBV01000556.1 GCA_003153055.1 Myxococcales bacterium | reverse complement strand
CGCTGCTGCACGGCATCGTCAAGACCGAGCGGCTGACCGTGTTCGCCGGCGGCGCGCCGGTTCGTTCGGCCGGCGTTCTCGCGGGCGCGGTCGGCGCCAGCGGCGGCAGCGCCGAGCAGGACCGCGCCGTCGCCGAGGCGGGCGCGGCCGCACTGGCGTAGTGCGTCGGTGGCCCGGTCCGTATAGCGGAACGCTGCTATGACCCAGGCCGCTGGGGCCGCACGATCGTGAGGTGACCCACACTCACACGATCACCGTCGAACCGCTCGGCGTCGAGGTGTCCTGCCGCGAGGACCAGTCGATCCTCGAGGCGTGTCTGCGCCAGGGCGTGAACCTGCCGCACGCCTGCACCCACGGGACATGCGCCACGTGCAAGGTCGAGGTCCTCGACGGCGACGTCGACCTCGGGGAGGCGTCGGCGTTCGCCCTGCTGGACTCCGAACGCGCCGAAGGCAAGGCGTTGATCTGCACCGCGCGCCCGAAGACCGACGTGACCATCGAGGCCGACGTCGAGGAGGAAGACGGTGTGGTCTTCCACCCGGTGCGCGACTTCACCGGGACGGTCACCCAGCTCGAGCCCCTCACCCCCACCATCAAGGGCGTAACCATCGCCCTCGGGCACCCCGAGGGCATGCGGTTTCAGGCGGGCCAGTACATCAACCTGCACGTGCCCGGCGAAGAGAGCTGTCGGGCGTTCTCGCTGGCGAACGCGCCCGGCTCCCGCGAGGTCGAGCTCAACGTTCGCCTGGTGCCGGGAGGCAAGGCCACCAGCTGGATCCACGGAGAGCTCAAGGTGGGCGACGAGGTCCGCCTGGCAGGGCCCTACGGACGCTTCTTCGTGCGCAAGTCGGCCAAAGTCCCGTTGCTCCTCCTCGCTGGCGGGTCGGGGCTCTCGAGCCCGCGAGCGATGCTCCTCGACCTCCTGCGCGAGGGCTGCGAGCTCCCCATCACCCTCGTTCACGGGGCCCGCACCGAGGACGAGCTGTACTACCGAGACGAGCTCACCCAGCTCGCCTCGAAGCACCCGGGCTTCACCTACCTGCCGGTGCTGTCGCACGAGCCCACCGGTTCGAGCTGGGAGGGCCGGCGGGGCTTCGTGCACGAGGTGGCCAAGAGCCACTTCCAGAACGACTTTCGCGGCCACAAAGCCTACCTCTGTGGCCCGCCGCCGATGATCGACGCCTGCATCACCACGCTGATGCAAGGGCGCCTCTTCGAGCGAGACATCTACACCGAGAAGTTCTTCTCCGCCGCCGATGCCCAGCAGGTGCGCAGCCCGCTGTTCAAGAGGGTGTGATGGCCACGTACTCGATCACCATCGTCGATACCGGAGTGACCTACCGGTGCCCAGAGACCAAGACCGTGCTCGAGGGCATGGAGTGCCTGGGACGACGGGGGATCCCCGTGGGCTGCCGAGGCGGGGGGTGTGGGGTCTGCAAGGTCGAGATCGTCTCGGGCCAGTTCTCGACCGAGGTCATGAGCGCGGAGCACGTATGCCCCGCCGATCTCGAGGAGAAGAGGGTCCTCGCCTGTCGTGTGAGGCCGAACAGCGATCTCGTGGTGCGCATCATCGGATTGCTCAAGAAGCGTGTGTTGAAAGAAGTGGCGGCCTGAAGCTAATCTCGAGATTTCACATTGACATCGAGATTATTGGAAATGTATCGTTCCCAGNNGGCCACGCGCAGATTCGCGTGTTGGATCTGGAGAAGAGCGTGAAGTTCTACGGAAGCGTCCTCGGCCTCAAAGAGATGGGCCGAGACAAGTCGGGTCGGGTGTATTTCAAGACCTGGGATGAGCGAGATCACAACAGCGTCGTCCTTCGCAAGGCCGACACGGCTGGCATCGACTTCTTCGCGTTCAAGGTCGACGGCAAGGCGACGCTCGATCGCTTCGATTCAGCGCTGCGGGCCTACGGGGTGCCGACCGAGCGCATCCCCGCGGGCGAGATGCTCGAGACGGGCGAGCGGGTGCGCTTTCAGATTCCCAGCGGGCACCTGATCGAGCTGTACGCCGACAAGAAAGACGTCGGCAACGGCATGGCGTACCTGAACCCCGAGGCCTGGACGCCCGAGGCCGAGCGGGGCATCGCGCCGATCCGAATGGATCACGCGCTCCTCTACGGCCCTGACATCGAGAAGGTGCAGAAGCTCTTCACCGAGGTGCTCGGCTTCTACACGGTGGAGCACATCGTCTTGGAAGACGGGAAAACCGATCTCGCCATCTGGCTGTCGACCTCCATCAAGGCCCACGACATCGCACTGGTGCGTCACCCCGAGCCCAACAAGCTCCACCACGTCTCGTTCCTCCTCGAGAGCTGGGAGAAGGTGCTGCNNTTCTACCACGACCGCAAGCTCAACGACCGCTTCCTCGGCGTGGTGACCTGACCTGATGAACCTCGTCGCGACGACCCCTGGAATCACCTGGGAAGCGGCCAGCGCGGCCGCTCAAGCAGCGGTGCGCCACGCCGAGCAGCACGGCTGGCGCATCAACGTGGGGGTCGTCGACCGCGGCGGCAACCTGATGGCCTTCTTGCGCATGCCGGGAGCGTTCCTCCACTCCATCGACATCGCCATCGACAAGGCCTACACGGCCGCCAGCTTCGGGTTCCCCACCAAAGAGTGGATGGGTGCCGTCGGACATGACGAGGGCATGAAGCTCGGGTTCTCGGCCCGGCCCAGGCTGATTGTCTTCGGTGGAGGTCTGCCCATACGTGTGGGCGAAGACTGGATCGGCGGCATCGGGGTGTCCGGTGCCTCAGACGCCGAAGACGAGGCGTGTGCCCGCGCCGGCCTTCAAGCGCTGGGTGTGAAAGGGTGACTACAATGAAAACCATCAAGAATTTCATCAACGGTGAATTCGTGGCGAGCGGGCGGACGTTCGAGAAGCGCTCGCCGCTCGACAACACCGTGCTGGCCCTTGTGTCGGAGGCAGGGAAGCCCGAGGTCGACGCTGCGGTCCGGGCGGCCAGGGCGGCGCTCACGGGCCCTTGGGGCAAGCTGCAGGTGACGGCCCGGGTCGATCTGCTCTACGCGGTGGCCAATGAGATCAACCGGCGCTTCGACGAGTTCCTCGAGGCCGAGTGCGCCGACACCGGCAAGCCGATGAGCCTCGCCCGCCACGTCGACATTCCCCGTGGGGCGGCCAACTTCAAGGTCTTCGCCGACACGGTGAAGAACGTGCCCACCGAGCTGTTCGAGATGGCGACGCCCGATGGCCGAGGCGCACTCAACTACGCGGTGCGCTCTCCGGTCGGAGTGGTGGCGGTGGTCTGCCCGTGGAACCTCCCGTTGCTCCTCATGACGTGGAAGGTCGGCCCGGCGCTGGCGTGCGGCAACACGGTGGTGGTGAAGCCTTCAGAGGAGACGCCCCAGACCGCCACCCTTTTGGGAGAGGTCATGAATGCGGTGGGGGTCCCCAAGGGCGTGTACAACGTGGTCAACGGTTTCGGCCCCAACTCGGCGGGCGAGTTTCTCACCACCCACCCCCAGGTGAGCGCCATCACGTTCACCGGTGAGACTCGCACCGGAGCGATCATCATGAAGGCCGCGGCCGAGGGCGCTCGCCCAGTGAGCCTCGAGATGGGCGGCAAGAACGCGGCGATCGTCTTCGCCGATGCCGACTTCGACGCCGCCATCGAAGGCACGCTCAGATCATGCTTCGCCAACTGCGGCCAGGTCTGTCTGGGCACCGAGCGAGTCTACGTGGAGCGGCCGATCTTCGAGCGCTTCGTGCAGGCGCTCAAGGCGGGCGCCGAGGGAATGAACCTGGGCGTGCCCAACGATCCGTCGACAGGCATGGGCCCGCTCATCTCGAAGGAGCATCAGAAGAAGGTGCTGGGCTACTACCAGAAAGCGAAGGAGGAGGGCGCCACCGTAGTCACCGGTGGTGGCGTTCCTCCAATGGCCGGGGCGCTCGCCCAAGGAAGCTGGGTCGAGCCCACCATCTGGACCGGCCTGTCGGACGACGCCGCCGTGTGCCGAGAAGAGGTCTTCGGCCCCTGCTGCCACATCGCCCCCTTCGACACCGAAGAAGAGGTCATCAAGCGGGCCAACGACAACGTCTACGGGCTGGCCACGGCAATCTGGACCACCAACCTGCAGCGTGCCCACCGAGTGGCTGGTCGCGTCGAGGTCGGCATCGCCTGGGTGAACAGCTGGTTCCTGCGCGATCTCCGAACCCCCTTCGGCGGCGCCAAGCAGTCTGGCATTGGCCGCGAGGGTGGGGTGCACTCGCTCGAGTTCTACACTGAGCTCAAGAACATCTGTATCAAGCTGTGAGCCCGGTCATGAGCCTGAACCCAGAGGTCGCGCAGTCCCTTCGCGTGGGGGGAATCACGACGAATTTCCACGACACGGGCAAGGGCCCGCCGGTGCTGTTCCTCCATGGCTCGGGTCCCGGAGTGTCGGCCTGGGCGAACTGGCGCCTGGTGATGCCCCACTGCGCCAAGTCGTTCAGGGTCCTCGCGCCCGACATGGTCGGCTTCGGCTTCACCGAGCGGCCGGCGGGCATTCGCTACGACATGGACACCTGGGTCTCCCAGGCGCTCGGCCTCCTCGACGGCCTCGGCATCGAGAAGGCGCACCTGGTGGGGAACTCCTTCGGCGGCGCGCTGGCGCTGGCGCTGGCGATTCGCCACCCCAAGCGAGTGGAGCGGCTCGTGTTGATGGGGAGCGTGGGCGTGCCTTTCACGTTGACGCCGGGCCTCGACGCGGTGTGGGGCTACACCCCATCGATCGACGGCATGCGCCGGCTGCTCGACCTCTTCGCCTTCGATCGAGGCCTCGTCTCCGATGAGCTCGCGAAGCTCAGGTACGAGGCGAGCATTCGCCCCGGGTTCCAGGAGTCGTTCGCCGCCATGTTCCCCGCTCCCCGTCAGCGCTGGGTCGACGCGATGGCGAGCGCTGAATCGGACATTCGCGCGCTGCCCCATGAGACGCTGATCATCCATGGACGAGAAGATCAGATCATCCCGCTGTCCAACTCCCTCACACTCACCCAGTGGATCACCCGGTCGCAGCTCCACGTCTTCGGGCGCTGCGGCCACTGGACGCAGATCGAGCACGCCGGGCGCTTCGCTCGGCTGTTGACCGACTTCTTCCTCGAGCACACCTCATGAACGCAGAACGAATCATCGCGCTCGGCGACGAGCTCTACACTGCCCTCACCACCCGGAAGATGCTGGAGCCGCTCACCACCCGGCACCCCGACATCACCATCGATGACGCCTACCACGTGCAGGAGCGGATGATCGCGCGCCGCCTCGAGAAGGGCGAGCGGGTGGTGGGCAAGAAGATCGGCGTCACCAGCAAGGTGGTTCAGCAGATGCTGAACGTGCACCAGCCCGACTTCGGCTACTTGCTCAGTGGGATGATCTTCAACGAGGGCGAGGCCATTCCCATGGACTCCCTCATTCAACCCAAGGCCGAGGGGGAGATCGCCTTCATCCTCAAACACGATCTGATGGGCCCTGGGCTGTCGAACGCCGACGTGCTGCGCGCCACCGAGGGCGTGATGGCCTGCTTCGAGATCGTCGATTCGCGGATCAAAGACTGGAAGATCAAGATCCAAGACACCGTGGCTGACAACGCGAGCTGCGGCGTCTTCGTGCTGGGCGATCGCCTGGTCGACCCCCGCGACGTCGACCTCTCGACCTGCGGCATGGTGCTGGAGAAGAACGGCGAGATCGTCGCCAC
>PMBV01000084.1 GCA_003153055.1 Myxococcales bacterium | reverse complement strand
TGGCAGATGGTGGAGAACTTCCTCGCGGGGGGCGCGGCCATCAACGTGCTGGCGCGGCGCGCGGGCCTCGAGCTGGTGGTGGCCGACGCGGGCGTCAACCACGACTTCGGGCCTCGGCCCGGGCTGATTGACGCCAAGGTAGCCCTCGGCACAGCCAACTACCTCGACGGCGCGGCGATGACGACCGCCCAGTGCGCCACCGCCATGGAGCGGGGAGCCTCGGTGGTGGAGTCGCTCTCGAAGCAAGGCGTCAACGCGCTGGGGTTCGGCGAGATGGGCATCGGCAACACCGCCGCCGCCTCGCTCATCACCCACTGCCTCACCGGCCTGGCCCTCGACGCCTGTGTCGGTCGCGGCACCGGTCTCGACGACGCCGGGCTCAAGAGAAAGCGAGAGCTCCTCGCCCGAGCGGTGGCGGCCTGGGCCGACAGACGAGACACCCCGCTCGAGGTGTTGGCGCGCTTCGGCGGGTTTGAAATCGCCATGCTGGCCGGAGCGATGATCGCCGCGGCCCACGCTCGCATGGTGCTCCTCATCGACGGCTTCATCGTCACCAGCGCGCTGTTGGTGGCGCAGCGGCTCCAGCCGGCGGTGCTCGAGTACTGCGTCTTCGCCCACCGCTCCGACGAAGCGGCTCACCGGTTCCAGCTCGAGCACCTCAAGGCCAGGCCGCTCCTCGACCTCGGGCTGCGCCTCGGGGAGGGCACCGGCGTCGCGCTGGCGTACCCCCTCGTGGCCTCGGCGTGCGCGATGCTCGAAGAAATGGCCAGCTTCGAGTCGGCCGGAGTGTCGAGCCGCGAATGAGACGCGAGCTCGAGTACTTCTTCGCCGCGGTACGCTTCTTCACCCGGCTCCCGGTGCCGGCGTGGGTGGGCCACTCCCAGGCTCAGCTCGACCACGCGGCTCGCTACTTTCCCCTCGTCGGGGCCATCGTCGGCGCTCTGGGCGCCTTGGCGACCGAAGGGGCAGCACTCCGTCTGCCGCTCCGGCTGGCCGTCCTCATCGGCATGGCGACGACGATGCTCGCCACCGGGGCTTTTCACGAAGACGGCTTCACCGACTCGGTCGACGGCTTCGGCGGAGGGTGGGAGAAGAAACGCATCCTCGAAATCATGAAAGACTCCCGCGTCGGCAGCTTCGGCGTGGTGGCCATCGCGATGATGCTCCTCGCCAAGGCCGAGGCGCTTGGAGCGGTGGGAGCCGGGGCTGCTCCTCTCCGGCTCGCCTCGGTTCTGGTCGCGGGCCATGCCCTGTCACGCCTCGCCCCCACGGTGCTGATGTACGCGCTGGAGTACGTGCGCGAAGACGAGACCTCCAAGTCCAAGCCGCTCGCCAAACACCTCTCTGGGGGAGAGCTCCTCGTGGCGGCGCTGTTCGGCCTCGCGCCCTGCCTCCTCGTCGGAGGCACCCAGGTCCTCATCGGCGTGGGCCTCGCGACGGTCAGCACCATCCTCGCCGGGCGCTTCTTCCTGCGGCGCATCGGCGGCTACACCGGTGATTGCCTGGGAGCGAGCCAGCAGGTCGCCGAACTCGCCTTCTACGTGGGGCTCCTATGCTGAACGACTCGCGGAGAAGACCGGAGCTCGAGGTGTACTTCGTCCGTCACCCGCGGCCAGCGGTGCCCCCAGGAGTCTGCTACGGCTCGACCGACCTCGGCCTCGCGGAGGACGCCAGCGCGGTCGCGGCTCGGCTGCTCCCGATGCTCCCGCCTCACCTTCCCCTCTTCGCGAGCCCGCTCGGGCGATGCCGGGCGCTGGCCGAGCGGCTGCACCACGCCCCAATCTACGACGAGCGGCTCAGAGAGATGAGCTTCGGCGACTGGGAGCTCCGGCCGTGGTCCGAGCTTCCCCGAAGCGAGCTCGACGCATGGGCCACCTCGCCGCTCGACTACGTGCCCCCGGGAGGAGAGCCGGTCAGCGCACTCAAGAGCCGCGTCGCGGCCTTCGTGGCCGACCGCAGGGCCGCGGGTGATACCTCCATCATCGTGGTGAGCCACGCGGGAGTGCTCAAGGTGCTCGCCGCCGAGCTCGCCGGCCTCCCACTCGAGGTCTGGTCTACTCTGACGCTCGACTTCGGCGCGATGAGACGCATCGACGCGGGCCTCGGCACCTGACCATGCGCCTCCTCGTACTCCTCGCACTGTTTGTTCTGGCGCTCGCCAGCATCGCCCTGGCGGTGGCATTGGGGAACACTCCCATCGATTGGCCGAGGCTGTTCGAGCCGGGCTCCGAGCTGGCCCGCACCATCATCGTCGAGGTGCGCCTCCCACGTGCCGTCGGGGCGTTCGCCTGCGGTGGGCTCCTCGCACTGGCCGGAGCGCTGATGCAAGTGCTGCTCAAGAATCCGCTGGCGGACCCGTATGTATTGGGTATCTCCGGTGGGGCGGCGGTCGGGGCGTTGTTGGCGCTGCTCCTCGGCGCGACGTCGGTGCTCGTTGGGAGCGCGGCCTTCGCCGGCGCATTCGGCGCGACGTTGCTGGTGTTCGCCCTGGCCCATGGGGAAGGGAGCTGGGCCCAGACGCGTTTGCTCCTCACCGGCGTCGTGGTCGCGGCGGGCGCCGGCGCGGTGGTGGCACTCCTGCTCTCGCTCGCTCCGGACCAGCTGCTTCGAGGCATGGTCTTCTGGCTGATGGGCGACGCTTCGCAGATTGAGAACCCGTGGCCTGCGCTCGGGCTGCTCGGCGGCGGCCTCCTGGTCGCCATGCCGGTGGCCCGCGACTTGAACGCGCTGGCCCGGGGAGACCTGGTGGCGCAAGCGTTGGGCGTTCGAGTGGGGCGAGCTCGATTGCTGGTCTATTTCCTCGCGGCCATATTGACCGCCGGCGCGGTGACGACCGCGGGGAGCATCGGCTTCGTCGGCATGCTGGTGCCTCACCTGATGCGCCTGCGGCTGGGGAACGATCAACGGCTCCTCCTCCCGGCGACGGCGCTCGCTGGGGGCGCGCTGTTGACGTTGGCAGACACCCTCGCCCGGACCATCGCCGCGCCGCGCTCGCTCCCGGTGGGCGCCCTCACCGCGCTGCTCGGGGTGCCGTTGTTCCTGGCCGTGCTCTCGCGACACCCGAGGGGCTCATGAGCTCGCTGCTGGACGTCACCGGCCTCGAGGTTCGAATCGGCTCGACTCTGGTGGTGCGCCAGCTCCAGCTCCAGGTCGCACGGGGAGAGATGCTCGCCATCCTCGGGCGCAACGGTGTCGGAAAGTCGACGCTGCTCAAGACGCTGGCGGGGCTCCACTCGCCGCGCCGAGGCCATGTCTGCCTTGACGGCGTGGCCCTCGAGCGGCTCGCCCCGCGGCGTCTGGCAGTGGCCCGCGGCTACCTTCCCCAGCAAGCGGTCGACCCGTTCTCATCGACGGTGATGGAGACGGTGCTGATCGGCCGCCACCCGCACCTGGGGCGCTGGGAGTGGGAGTCACCGGCGGACCATCGGCTCGCCCTCGAGGCTCTGGCCAGCGTGGGCCTCACCGGCTTCGAGGCGCGTGACGTGCAAACGTTGTCGGGCGGCGAGCGGCAGCGCCTCGGGCTCGCGACGCTGCTGGTTCAAGAACCTCGGCTCTTCTTCCTCGACGAGCCCCTCGCCCACCTCGACCCCGGGCACGGCATCGCCGCGCTCTCGTTGATGCGAGCCGAGGCGGGCAAGGCCACCCCCGCCGGCATCGTGATGGTGCTCCACGACGCCAACTTGGCTCGGCGCTGGTGCGACCGCGCGCTGCTCCTCTTTGGAGACGGCGCCTGGGTGGAAGGACCGGTGGCCGAGGTCGTGAATTTCGAGAATGTCTCACGGCTCTACGGCCACCTTTTCAGGGCAATCGATGACGGAGGCGAGGCATGGTTTGTTCCCACATGAGGCTTCACCTGGCTCCCACCGCCATTCGGCGCGCTCGGCAAGGGGCAGCGAGCCAGCTCGAGGTCTTTCAGCGGAGCTTGGGCGCTAGAGCGCCGAACAGGTTCCCCAACCTGCTCCGGCGAACGATCCTCTCGCTGCGCCG
>PMBV01000383.1 GCA_003153055.1 Myxococcales bacterium | reverse complement strand
CGCAGCGCGGCTCGGCGCACAGGCGCTGGCGTTCGTCTGGTTCCTCGTCGGGGCGCGGCTGATGAGCCGTTCCGACTTCGGCGTCGTCGGCGTCGGACTGACGATCGCGATGGTCGCATCCGCCGTCGGGGACCTCGGTGTGAGTCGCAGCATCGTTCGACATGTCGCCCTCGAGCCGCGCTCGATGTGGCCGGGATTCCTGGCGGGGCTGCGCTGGCGATTGGTGGGCGGGATCGGGATCGGGATCGTGCTCGTCGCCGTCTCCCCCCTGCTCGGGTCGGAATCCTCGTGGTGGGTGGTTCCCCTCGCCGCAGCCATCTCCCTCGCCAGCGGCGTGACGGACCTCGCGTACTCGGCGTTGCGTTCCGTCGGAGCGTTCGGGGTCGAGGCGACCCTGCTCGTGGGGGAGCGAGTGGCCTTCCTGACGCTGGCGGTCGCGGCGCTCGAGGCCGGGGGAGGGCCGGCGACGGTCCTTCTGGCGTATCTGACCACCAACGCCCTCAGCGCGTCGATCGCGACGATCGCGGTCGCTCGTCGCGGACGCCCGCTGGCGACGGGGATCGCGACTCCGCCGATGATGGACACCGAGGCCAGACGAACGGCTGCGATCTTCACGGTGACCTCCCTCAGCCCGCGGCTGGGATCGCTGCTGCTGATCATCTGGTCGAGCGCTGCGGCGGTCGGCGGCTACGTGGTCGCCCAGCGGCCCGCTGAGGTCGCCCTGGTGTTGGTCGCCACCGTGCTCGCCGTGGCCCATCCCGACCTGCGACGTGCGCACGCCGGAGATGCGCCCGCGACTGCCTCGACCCGGGCGGCCTCGATCTGTCTGGGTCTGCTCGCCGCTGCCGGCCCGACGGTCGCGCTGCTGGTTGCTGCGCCGACCGACGTCCTCGCGATCCTCGGCGGCCGCGGCCGCTTCGCCGACATGGCGATGCCGATGCGGGTGGTCGGGGTGACGATCCTCGTGAGTCTGCTGCGCTCGTGTCTCGAGATCCTGCTGCTGGCCCAGGAGCGCGCCGGCGTAGCTGTGCGTGCGACCATCGTCGGGGTCGTCGTGGCCATCGGAGTGGGGGCGCCGCTGGTGATCACCCACGGCCCGCTCGGCGCGGCGCTCGCCGTTCTGGTCGGCGAGTTGGTCGCCATGCTCTTGATGTGCGGTGCCGAGCGGCCCATGGTCGTGACGCTCGCTCGAGGTGCCGTGGCGGCGGTGCTGCCCGGGCTGGTGTGCCTCGTCGTCCTGCTGGTCGAGCGACATGGGCTCGATCTCGACGGCGCGGTGCCCATCGGAACCGCGCTCGTCATCTCGATGTGGGGCGTCGCCGTGGCCTGGCGGTTCCTGGGCGGAGCGCTCACATCGTCATCGGGCCGACCGATGGGGGTCCGATGATCGGTGTCGCCGTCGTGGGCTACGGGTACTGGGGTCCGAACCTCGTTCGGAACGTCCGCGAGGTCGATGGCGCTCGGGTGACCCACGTGGTCGACCGTCGCGAGGACCGCCGCGCCGAAGCTGCTGTGCGTCACCCCGATGTTGCCGTGGTCGCGGACTTCGCGACCGTCCTCGACGACCCCGACGTCCACGCCGTGATCGTGGCGACGCCGGTGTCGTCGCACTATCCACTGGCCCTGGCCGCCCTGCAGGCGGGTCGCCACGTCCTCATCGAGAAGCCGATCGCGGCGAGCGCTGCGGAGGCACGGCACCTCGTGGCCGAAGCGGAGTCTCGCGGCCTCACCCTGCTCGTGGACCACACGTTCGTGTACACGGGTGCGGTCCGAAAGATGCGCGAGCTCGTGGAGGCCGGAGAGCTCGGTGAGCTGTACTACTTCGATTCGACCCGGGTGAACCTCGGACTGTTCCAGAGCGACGTCAACGTGATGTGGGATCTGGCCGTCCACGACCTGTCCATCCTCGGCTTCGTCACCGGCGAGGAGCCGGTTGCGGTGTCGGCGATGGCGATGTCGAACATCGACGGCCAACCCGAGAACATCGCCTACCTGACGTTGCTCTTCGAGTCGTCCCTCGTCGCGCACATCAACGTGAACTGGCTCGCTCCGTTGAAGGTGCGGCGCACGTTGCTGTCGGGGAGTCGGCGGATGGTGGTGTTCGACGACGTCGTCCCCGGAGAGCCGCTGAAGGTCTACGACCGCGGGGTGGACCTCGTCGTCGACAACGCGGATCGGTACGACCTGCTCGTCAACTACCGCTCCGGCGACGTCTGGTCACCGCGGATCGATCCGTCCGAGGCGCTCAAGGTCGAGATGAGCCACTTCGTCGGCTGTATCCGTGGCGAGGAAGCGCCGATCACCGGGGGAGCGGCCGGTGTGGCCGTCGTGGACATCTTGGAGGCAGCGACCGAATCCGCTCGACGCAAGGGCAGTCTCGTCGAGCTGTCCCGGACGGGCGCGCTGCTCGGTTGAGCCGGGCGGGTCGCTCACCACGTGACCGGCGTTCAGGTGATCTCGAGCATGCGGTCGAGCGCGACCTTCGCCCATGCCGACACGTCGTCGTCGACGACGATCCGGTTGGGAACACGTCCGGCGACCAACTCCTCGAGCACCCAGGTCAGGTGGGGTGCGTCGATCCGGAACATCGTCGAACAGGGACAGACGAGCGGGTCGAGCGACACGATCGTCTTGTCGGGTGTCTCAGCCGCCATGCGGTTCACCATGTGGATCTCGGTACCGATTCCGATGACCGACCCGACGGGCGCGTCGGCGACGGCCTGCAGGATGTACTCGGTCGACCCGACCTGATCCGCTGCGGCGCACACCTCGTGGCTGCACTCGGGATGGACGATCGTCAAGCCGTCTGGATGCTGCGCCCGGAAGTCGGCGATGTGGGCGGTCGAGAACCGCTGGTGCACCGAGCAGTGCCCCTTCCACAGGAGGAAGGTCGACTCCTTGCAATCGGCCTCGGTGAGGCCGCCGAGGTCGAGTCGCGGGTTCCACACCGACATGTCGGATTCGACGTAACCCATCTGGTAGCCGGTGTTGCGACCGAGGTGCTGGTCGGGGAAGAACAGCACCTTGTCGCCTCGTTCGAAGGCCCACTCGAGCACCGCCCGGGCGTTCGAGGAGGTGCACACCGCACCGCCGTTGCGCCCGACGAAGGCCTTCAGGTTCGCCGCGGAGTTCATGTAGGTGATCGGCACGACGCGACTGATGTCGACGACGTCGGCCAGTTCGTCCCACGCCTCCTCGACGGAGTCGATGTCGGCCATGTCCGCCATCGAGCAGCCGGCATTGAGGTCGGGAAGGACGACCTGCTGGTGGTCCGCGGTGAGGATGTCGGCCGCCTCGGCCATGAAGTGCACGCCGCAGAACACGATGTAGTCGGCCTCCGGGCGTTCGGATGCCAGCTTCGCGAGCTTGAACGAGTCGCCGCGGGCGTCAGCCCAGCGGATCACCTCGTCGCGCTGGTAATGGTGCCCGAGGATGAACAATCGGTCGCCGAGTGCGGCCTTCGCCGCCGCGATGCGTCCGGCGAGCTCGTCGGGGGACGGGTCGGTGAACCGCTCGGCGAGCGGAGCCTGGAGCCTGATCATGTGGAGAGCACCTCCTGTGCCGACCGACGCACGCGACGGTCTGTCGTGACATCGATGTGACCGGTGGGGACAGCCGGGTCGCCTCTCCCACGGGGATGTCGGTCTCGATGTCGATATGTGCGCCGGATACCCGGCCGGCGTTCGAACACTGTAACCACCGGCTCGGCGCGAGTTCTTCCCGGTACGGCCGGTAGTTTCGGCCGTGATGGTCCTCCGCCCGCCCACCGGCACGATCCCCGACGCGCCCGGCTCCTATCAGTTCAAGGACGCCGAGGGCCGGGTCATCTACGTCGGCAAGGCGGTCGATCTCTCGAACCGGGTTCGCAGCTACTTCCAGCAGGGCACCTCCGACGTCCGCCCCTTCGTGCAGCTGCTCGATCGGCTGCTGGGCGAGCTCGAGACGGTGGTGGTGGGCACCGAGAAGGAGGCCCTGTTCCTCGAGAACGAGCTCATCAAGAAGCACCGGCCGCGCTTCAACGTACAGCTGAGAGACGACAAGAACTTCTTGTGCTTGCGGCTCGATCTCTCGCACCCCTACCCGCGGCTCGAGACGGTTCGGCGGCCGAAGAAAGACGGGGCGCGCTACTTCGGGCCCTACGCGTCGGCCAGCTCGATCCGGGAGACCTTGCGGGTGGTGAACCGCTTCTTCCAGCTCCGCACCTGCGCCGATCACGTGCTGGAGAACCGCCGGCGGCCATGTCTGCTGTTTCAGATCGGCCGCTGCCCAGCGCCGTGCGTGCACCCCATTTCCTCTGAGCGCTACCGTCAGAACGTCGACGCGGTGGTGCTGTTCCTCGAGGGTCGCAGCGAGCCCCTGGTCGACTCCCTCAGGGCTCGCATGAAGGCGGCGGCGGGCCGGCTGGAGTTCGAGGAGGCGGCCCGGTTGAGGGACCAGATCATCGCCCTCGAGCGCAGCCTGGAGCGGCAGGCCATCGCCACCACCGACCCGGTGGACCAGGACGTCTTTGGCCTCTATCGGGAGGCCGATCGCATCACCATCTACGCCCTGTACGTGCGGGGAGGCCGGCTGGCCGGGGGCCGGGCCCACCACTTCGCCAGCGAGTTCCCCGACGACGAGCTCATCGCCTCCTTCGTGAACCAGTACTACGCCGACGAGAACTTCGTGCCCAAGGAGGTGCTGGTGCCCTACGCCGCCGCCGAGGCCGAGGCCCTGGGTGACGTGCTGTCGGAGGCCAAGGGCGAGCGGGTGAAGGTGCTGGTGCCGCAGCGGGGTGACAAGGTCGAGCTGCTCAAGTTGGCGGTGAAGAACGCCGAGCGATCCTTCGGGGAGCGCAGCAAGAGCAGAGAAGAGGTCGAGGTGGTGCTCGAGCGGCTCATGGCCCGGCTGCACTTGAAGCGCCTGCCCCGGCGCATGGAGTGCTTCGACGTCTCGCACCAGCAGGGCACCTCCATCGTCGCTTCGCAGGTGGCCAGCGTGGACACCGAGCTCGACCCCAGCCGCTACCGCCGGTACCGCCTGAAGACGGTGACGCAGAACGACGACTTCGCCTCGATGCACGAGATCCTCGGGAGGCGGCTGCGCCGGGGTCTGGTGGTGGGCGACCTGCCCGACCTCATCGTCATCGATGGGGGCAAGGGCCAGCTCGCCGCTGCCCAGGCCGCCATGAAAGACAGCGGGGTCGAGGGGGTCGACCTGGTGTCGTTGGCGAAGAGCCACGATCTCGAGGTGGCCGACCGCGATCTCTCATCCAAGCGGAGCCCGGAGCGCGTCTTCCTCTTGGGTCGCAAGGACCCCATCGTCCTGTCGCAGACCAGCCCCGAGCTGTTCGCCCTGACCCGCCTCCGCGACGAGGCCCACCGCTTCGCCATCACCTACCAGCGCAAGCTGTCTCGCCGCCGGGGCCTGTCGTCGGAGCTCGATCGCATTCCCGGGGTGGGGGAGGCTCGGCGAACGGCCCTGTTGGCCCACTTTGGCTCGGTCACCCGCATGCGCGAGGCCAGCATCGAGGAGATCGCCGAGGTCGAGGGGCTGGGGCCAGCCGTGGCCGAGCGGATCCACGCGTTTCTGCACCAGCCCAAGACCGTCGCTCTCGACGTCGACGAAGACACCGTGCGGGAAGTCTCCCTCGAAGACGCCGGCGACCGGCCAGAGCCCACCACCATATGACGCGCGGCCTGAGGCCCCTGGGAAAGAAACGCGTATCTTTTAGGGAATTTTCGTTGCGGCGGCCGGTAGCAGTGACATACACAACAGGGCCGTCTTCCCAACTCCTACGAGGCGACGAGACCCCATGAGGCTGTATCCGAAGCTGGTCCCCATCATTGCGCGAGAGATCATCCAGCGCCTCATGCAGGAGGGCGACGTGGAGGTCGAGCCGATCCGTGTGGCGGATGCTGAGCTGGACATGGCCGCCATCATGCGTGAGTACCTCGCGAACGAAGAGCGGGTCAACCAGGCGACCCGCGAGGCGCTGGAGCGACGCGGCTACGACTTCTCCAAGTTCAGTCAGGTCAAGCGCGAGATGGCCGACGTGCGTGGCTTCAAGCTGGGTGACGAGGGCGTCGAGTTCCTCATCAACCAGATGCTCGAGTTCCTGCTCATCTCGCGGAACATCGAGGAGGTCTTCGGCGACGACAATCTGATGCGTCCGAAGATCTTCCAGGTGATGAAGAAGCACCTCGACATCGACGATGAGATCGACCGGGAGGCGCGCATGAGGCTCAAGCACCTCCAGGAAGGGACCTCGGCCTTCGAGATCGAATACCAGAAGGTGATCGAGCAGATTCGTCGGGCCCGCGGCCTCATCTAGAAACGAGCTGCGCCGGCCGGAAAATTGACCGACGCGTTCCACCCTGTAGCGTCTGCTTCATGGTGACGACGCAGACGGCCGCTTCGATCGATCCGCTCTCCAGGTCGGTAGACGCAATTCGCGAGTCGGTGGCTCGGCTCGAGGCGTACCTCCCACCCCAGGAAGAAAGCGAAGTGCTGGTCGACTTCCTGGAAGACGATCTCCGTGAGGGGTTGACGGCGGTGGCGGAGGTCGAGACCTACTTCACCGACATCCTCGATCTGCTGGCCAACGAGAAGCCCTCGGCCATTCGGCTCCTCGACGCGGCTGACGATCTCCGTACGCTCGCCCGCCTCGAGTACCTCTTCGTGGTGGTCTCTCAGCTCCGCAAGCGGTTGGGTCAGGCGGCCGGGCGAGTCATTCCTCGCTGAAAGAAGCTCACCAGCTCACGGCGCCCCGCTTCTCGGCTCGGTTGCCACGCTCGCCGGGCCGCTCGAACGACTTCAAGGTCGCCCTGACGGTGCCGAGATCGATGCTTCCGAGCGCGCCCAGGGGCAGGCGTCGCGCATCATCGCTCACCCAGACGTGCACGTCGCGGCGTTGCTCAGGGAGATCGAGGCGGGCTGCTTCGCCGGCCAGGTGCCAGGCCTCGAACTCGCCCAGCGGCAGCGAGGCGTGCTCCCGTGGCAAGACCTTGCCCCACACCCTCCAGATGCGCCGAATGGCGTAGACGTCGAAGCAGAGGTTCTGGCCCGCCTTCAGGGGCAGCGACCGGAGGAGGAACATGGCCGCGGCCAGATCGGAGATGTCGTTGCCCCACCGCAGCTCGGCCTTCGTCGTCTCGCCCTGAATGGTGCTGGTCAGCTGGGCCAGGTGGGCCTTCGAGAACGTGACCTCGGCCACCTTGTGGAGCTCGTTCTCCACCGACTCTTCGCGGTAGGTGAAGGGGCGCAGCGTCTTGGTATCGACGGTGCTCGTACCGGTGCCTTTGACGCGCCGCACCTTGGAAAAGAAGGCGTTGGTCTCAACGGCGATCTCGATGGTGAGGTGGCCGGCTGCCTTGGTCGGCAACACGCGCATCACCATCGTGCCGGCCTTGGCACCCAGGGCGTCGATGTCGAGCTCGAGCACTTCTCCAGGGGCGAAGGGCAGCAGCCGCGGCACCGGACCCAGCGCGAGGCACTGGGCGTCGGTGGGCATCGGTGAGCGGGTGGTGGTCGGGCCCGAGGGTGCGCCGCCGTCGGTCGGGCGCGGAGAAGACAACGCCAGCATCGTCAGAAGAACCTTCACTGCGCTCATTCACGCTCCAGGCTCCTCGGCCCCGACCGAGCTTGCCACTGTAACGCCGCCTGTCACCTGATGATGCAGTGGTGGTGGCTGAACCCACCTGCGCTCGGGGTTGATGGGCGCGCTCGAGGGGCCTAGCTTCGTGGGCAGCGAGGCCTCTGTTGCGCGACCGTCCTTCTGACAACTCTGCGGTGGTGCGGGTAGAATTGAAGCGGGCCGACGCCGCCGAGCTGGTCAGGCAAGATCCGGTCTTGAGCTCGTCGGGGGTGATCAAGGCGATGGGGGTGAGGGTCGATGAGGTGCTGGCGCGAGGGGTCTCTCGTCGGTACGCCGATCGGGTGGTTGTCTTCCAGGCGGGAGAAGAGGGGAACTCGCTCTTTCTGGTGCTGGCAGGAGAAGTGCGGCTCGTCGCCCGAAGAGACGCCGACTCGGTGCAGCTCGAGGTGGTGAACAAGGGCGGCGTGCTCGGCGAAGGTGAGGCCCTTCACAACTCGGCGGTGCGGTCGGCGTCGGCGTTGGCCAACGGCCCGGCGGATCTGGTGGAGATTCCCCGCGAGGCGCTGCTGGTGGGCGGGCGGGTGCCCCCTGGGTTGCGCGTCGCACTCGAGGGCGTGCACCTGAGGCGCCAGAAGACCCTCGACGAGATGACAGACTTCCTCAATCGCTGGTGAGTGAGGTGCCCGATGGCGACCGCCCGGAACGACTCCGCGGACGATGACGAGGCCCCCAAGGCCAAGGCCTCGATGCTGTACGAGTTCGATTGCCCGTCGTGCAACGCGAACAACCCCTGGCCCGATGGCTTCAAGGCGCGCGACGAGGTCATCTGCCACTACTGCGGCATCACCTACCGGGCCGACGTCACCGACGAGGGGCGGCTCAAGCTCCGGGAGCTCTGAGGGCGGGTCGATCGCCGAACAGCGCGGTGCCGACGCGGACCAACGTGGCGCCTTCGGCCACGGCCACCTCGAAGTCTCCCGTGGTGCCCATCGACAGCTCCGGGAGCCCGAGCTCGAGCGCGAGCTGGCGCAGGGCTCGAAAGTACGGCCGGTTCTTTTCGGCCTCATCGACCAAGGGAGGCATGGCAGTCAGGCCCACCACAGTGAGGCCTTCGAGCGGGCGCACCTTGGCCAAGAGCTCGGGTACGGCGCTCAACGGCACGCCGGCCTTCGAGGCCTCGCTGGCGGTGTTCACCTCGAGGAGGCACTTGAGAGCCGTGCCCTTTCGCCGCCGGGAGAGCTCGAGCGCTACCTCGAGGCGATCGACGGCGTGGAAGGCGTGGGCCGCCTGCGCGACGTACTTGGCGTTCTTCGTCTGCACCGGACCGATGGCGTGCCACCTCAGGCCCTCGCAGTCGGCCAGGGCGGCGTGCTTGTCCCTCAGCTCCTGGGCGTAGTTCTCGCCGAAGTCCCGGTACCCGAGCTCCCAGGCCAGCCGAATGACCTCGGGGGGGTGCCGCTTGGAGACCGCGACCAAGGTCACCGAGCTGCGGGCTCGCCCCGCCCGGGCGCAGGCGTCGCCCAGCCGCGCCTCCACCTGGGCGAAGTTGGCGGCCAGGGCCTCACGGGAGATCACCGTGGGCTCCAGGGCAGCGCGAAGCCCGCCGACTCGAGCAGTGCCGCGGTCTCGGCCAGGGGCAACCCGATGACGTTGGTCGGGCTGCCTCGGAGGGCCGTCACGAAGGCGCCAGCCCGGCCCTGCACCGCATAGCCCCCAGCTTTGTCGTGGCCCTCGCCGCTCGCCACGTACCAGCGGATCTCTCCGTCAGACAGGCGCCGCATCTCGACCTCGGTCGAGACCACCACCGAGCGCGTCTGGGCCTGGTGGGCGACCGCCACGCCGGTCAGCACCTGGTGGGTACGGCCGGAGAGCCGGCGGAGCATCTCCGCGCCCTTCTCGGGATCATCGCCGGGCTTCCCCAGCACGTCGCCGTCGATCACCACCGAGGTGTCGGCGGCCAGCACGAAGACTTCGGCTGCGCTGCCCAGCGCCTGGGCCTTCTCTCGAGCCAGCCGCTCGACGTAGCCCGAGGGGGGCTCGGCAGGCCTCTGGCTCTCGTCGAGGTCGGCCGCCCGCACCTCGAAGGTCAGCTCGAGCAAGCCGAGCAGCTCGCGCCGACGGGGAGAAGCGGAGGCCAAGACGAGTCGATGGCGCGTCATCGTGGCACCGCGGCCGGAGCGGTTACGAGCCGACCACCCGGTCGACGGACTTGTCGTTGGTGATGACGGTGCCCGACTGCCGGAGTGCCTTGAGGAACGACTCGCGGACCTCGTACTGCTTGCCCTTCTCGACCTGATTGGTGAGGTCTGGGCGTTCCTTGGCGTAGGCGTCCTCGCTGGGAACCTTGCGCTCGGTGACGTCGATGATGGCCAGCGCGTCGC
Organism: Myxococcales bacterium; assembly: GCA_003153055.1. The sequence continues at coordinate 23,253 of PMBV01000383.1, read as the reverse complement.
CCACCGGGATGACCGCCTCGACGAGGCCGGGGCTGGTGCGGGCGAAGACGGCCTTGATGGCCTCGGGTGACGCCCCGAGCTGGGGAATCGCGTCGACCGTGGAGGCGAACTCGGAGGTCTCCTTGAGCTGAGGCTTGGTCTCCTGGGCGAAGTCGAAGCCGCCCTGCTTGGGCTTGGTGTCGGCGGGGAACAGCTCACCCAGCGCCTTGCCCTTCTTCACCTCGGCCAACGCCTTCTCGGCCGCGGCCAAGGCCAGCGCCTTGGTCTTCTCTTTGACCCAGAGTTGGGCGGCGATCTCCTGGCGTACCGACTCCAGCGGCTTCTGCACGGCGGCCTGCTTCTCTTCGACCGTGCCGATGAAGAAACCCAGCGGCGTCTCGACGGGCACCGACACCTCGCCGGGCTTCAAGGCGAACAGCACGTCGGCGAACGCCGCGGGGAGCTGCAGCCGCTCGACCCACCCCAGCTCGCCACCTTTGGCCTTGGAGTCGAGGTCTTCGCTCACGGCCTGGGCCACGGTCGCGAAGTCTTTCTTGTCGTCGAGGTCCTTCTTGAGGCTCTGGGCCCGCTTGGCGAGGTCTGCCTTGGCCTCGGCGGTCGCGTCGGCCGGCACCTTGAGGAGGATCTGCCGGGCCCTCACCTTCTCGGCCTGGAAGTAGGTGAACTTGTTCTGCTCGTAGAAGTCGGACACGGCCTGGGCGTGGCCGCTCAGCCAGTCGGACAGCTCCTTGGCCTTGGGCGGAGCCACCGAGGCGGCGTACATGGTGGGAGAAAAGCGCACGAAGGCCACCTTGGCCGCGTCGCCGTCCTTCAGGTAGCGGGCGTGGACCTCGTCTTCACTCACCACCACCGACGCCTCGACGAGCTGGAGCACCCGCTGGGCGGCCAGCTGCCGACGGAGCTTGTCTTCGAACAGCACCTCGGTGGTGTTCTCGACGTCGTGCACGTACTGCAGGAAGGTCTCGTGATCGAACTTGCCGTCTTTCTGGAAGGCCGGCGCCTTCTGGTACAGCTTGGCGAGATCCTCGTCGGAGGCCGTGAGCCCCTTGGCCTCGGCGGCCTGGGCGAGGAGCTCGGTGCTCACCATCTGCTCGAGCACCTGCTTGTGAAGGCCCAACTGCTTCATCATCTCGGCGGGCACGCCCTGGGCACGGTACCGCTCGGCCTGCTGCACGTACTCTCGTGCGAAGTCTCGCAGGGGAATGGTCTTGCCGTTGACCGTAGCGGCGAGATCACGCTCGGCCAGCTCGGCCTTGTTGCAGCCCTTCGATCCAGGGCCCCACTCCAGCGCGAACAACGCAGCCAGGGCACCGATGAAGATGTAGGAGAACAGGCGACGCGCGTCTACGGAATTGGCCATGGGTTTCCAACGGTTGGCAGGAAGGCCGCTCCGCTGTAGGATCGGACCCGACGACATGCAAGTGCTTTGACGTGTCGTACCGAAGAGATGCCGAAATTTCTCCAACGTTTTCGTGATCCGCTGATCCTCGGGGCGCTGCTGATTGTGCCCTTCGTGATGTACCTCGCGAGTGGGCATCGCGGGCGCTCGCTCAACCCGATCGATCGCCTCGTGCTCGCCCTCTCGTCGCCGATCCAAGCAGGGCTGACCTGGGCCGTGGAGTCAGTGGGGCGAGGCGCGAGCGGCTACGTGGCCTTGCGCGGCGCCCACCAGGAAGCCGGTGAGTGCCGAGTGGCTCTGGCCGAGGCGCACGCCGAGCTCAACGCGCTCAAAGAGGCCAAGGCCGAGAACGCCAGGCTCCGCGCCATGGTGGGCTACGTCGAAGAGACGGTGGAGCAGGAGATCGCCGCGCGCGTCATCGGCCTCAACCCCTCGCCTCAGTTCCAGTCGATCCGCATCGACCGTGGAGAAGATGACGGCGTTCGCCCGGGGATGCCGGTGGTGACGCCCGACGGCGTGGTGGGCCAGGTGGTGCGGTCGGTCGGCGGCTCGTCCGATGTGATGCTCCTCACCGATCCGACGAGCCACATCGGCGCTCTGGTGCAGCGCAGCCGAGTGCGCGCCTCGGTGTCGGGCACCGGCGATGGGCGGCGGCTCTCGGTGGGGCTGGTGCGCCGCGAAGACGACGCGCAGGACGGCGATGTCGTGGTGACGGCAGGCGCCGACGGGGTGTTTCCTCGTGGGCTCCTGGTGGGGAAGCTGCGCGAGGTCGCGCGGCCCCCGGCGGGCATGTTCCTCTCGGCGAGGGTCGAGCCCGCGGTCGAGCTGGGGAAGCTCGAAGAAGTGCTGATCATCCCGGTGTCCTTGGGGGTGCCGTTCTCGTCGCTGGCCCGGGGAGCGCAGCGATGAAGCTCGTGTCCTTCTCGGCGCTGGCGCTGGTGCTCCTGTCGGTCGAGTCGGTGCTGGTGAAGACCCTCGGTTTCGAGGTCACCCGCGTCGATGTCGGCCTCGCCCTGGTGGTGTACGCCGCGCTCCACGCCAGCACGGTCGAGGGAGGCTTCATCGCCTTCGCGGTGGGCTACCTGCTCGACGTCTTCACGGGGCGGCCCACTGGTCTGTACCCCTTCCTCGCGGTGCTGGTGTTCCTGGTGGTGCGCGCCTCGGCGCAGCTCATCGACGGGCGCTCCAGGAGCATGTTCGCGCTGGTGGTCGCCGGCGCGGTGTTCCTCCACGCGGTGCTGGCGGTGGTGTTCGCCTGGCTGACGTCGCCCTCCGGCACGGGCCTGGTGTGGTCCTTGTCTGGGGTCCCGCTGCAGGTGGTGTTGACCGCGGGCTTCGGCGTGCTGCTCTGGCCGTTGCTGAAGAAGATCGAGCCCGGCGAGCGACCGGAACCCGGGGTGCTGTCGTGAAGCTGCTCGGCAACCGGGAGCCGCGGGAGCTGCGGCCGCGGATCATCGGCGTGGGCGTGGTGTTCGTGCTCGGCATCTTCGTCTTGTCCATCAACCTGTACCGGCTGATGGTGGTGCGCCACGACGAGTTCTTCGCGCTCTCGGTGGACAACCAGTTCAAGGACGTGCGGGTCAGGGCGGGGCGGGGCGTCATTCGCGATCGCCGCGGCGAGGTGCTGGTCGACTCGCGGCCCAGCCTCGACGCCTTCATTACGCCGGCGTTCTGCCTGAAGTGCGTGAGCGAGGTGATCCCCCGGTTGGCGGCGGCGCTCGGGTGGGACGAGGACCAGCGGCTCAAGGTCGAACAGGCCGTGAAGGACGCCCACGGCCCCCAGCGGTACCAACAGCTCGTGGCCCAGGTCGATCTCTCCCGCGATCAGTTCGACCTGCTCCGGGCCCATCAGATCGAGCTGCCAGGCGTCGACCTCGAGCCCGTGCCTCACCGCGAATACCGCACCGGCAACGCGCTGGCCCACGTGCTGGGCTACATGAACGAAATCACCCAGGAAGAGCTGAGCCGCCTCAACGAGACGGCGCTGGAGCGCCCCCCCTACGCGATGGGTGACTACATCGGCCGGCGGGGCGTGGAGCGGGCCTACGAGGCGGGGCTCCGAGGCACCGATGGCTGGGTCAAGCAGGTCGTCAACGCGCGCGGAGAGGTGATGCGCGATGCCAAAGGAGAGATCCTCCGCCGCGACGAGGTGCCGTCGCGCCCAGGCAACACCGTCATTCTGTCCATCGACGCGCGGGTCCAGGCCGAGGCCGAGCGAGTCTTCCCAGGCGTGGCGGGCTCCATCGTGGTGCTCGAGCCGAAGACGGGCTTCGTCTTGGCGATGGTGAGCCGGCCATCGTTCGACCCCAACGAGATGACCGGCCGGGTGTCGGCTCAGCGGCTGGCCCAGCTGTCGAAGGACCCGCTGCAGCCGATGGTCTTTCGCGCCGCCGCCGAGCACTACCACCCGGGCTCCACGTTCAAAGTCGTTCCGCTGCTGGCCGCGCTCCGGTCCGGCGCCTTCACCCCGCAGACGACGGTGACGTGTGGCGGCGGTTATTCGCTGGGGTCGAGGCGATGGCGCTGCCACAAGGAGAGCGGCCACGGGCCGGTGCAGGCCCACACGGCGCTCCTCTACAGCTGCGACACGTACTTCTACCACGTCGCCGACGTGCTCGGCATCGACCCCATCGCGCAGGTGGGGCGGGAGTTCGGCCTCGGGGCGCCCACCAACTTCGGGGTAGCGGCCGAGGTGCCCGGGGTGATGCCCGACTCGGCGTACCACGATCGCTTCACGCCCGGCGGCTACACCAAGGGCATGGCCCTCAACACGGCGATTGGGCAAGGCGACGTCAACGTGACGCCGCTCCAGCTCGCGGTGCTGTACGCGGCCATCGGCAACGGTGGCTCGGTGTTTCAACCCCAGGTGGTGCTGCGGGTCGAGGCGCCGGGCGGCGAGGTGGTCGAACAGTTCGAGCCCAAGCTGGTGCGGCAGGTCGAGATGACCGACGAGCAGCGCCACGTGTTGGTCGATGCCTTGAAGTCAGTGGTGAACGACGCCGGCGGCACCGGTGGACGCAGCCGCCTCGCCGACCTCAAGGTGGCGGGGAAGACCGGCACGGCGCAGGTCGCCAGGCTGGGCCAGGTTCGCCTGCGCAGCGATCAGATGTCGTACTGGGAGCGGGATCACGCCTGGTTCGTCGCCTTCGCCCCGGCCGATGACCCCGAGGTGGCGATCGTGGTGTTGAACGAGCACGGTGGGCACGGCGGCGTCGACGCGGCCCCCGCTGCGGCCTCGGTGCTCCGGCGGTACTTCGAACTCAAGAAGACCGACGGCCAGGCCTTTGGGCCCGGGGCACAGCCGGTTCCCAGCCCGGGCGCTGTGCCTCCGCCCCCCGCTGAGTTGGGCCTGACGCCGAGCCAGGCGGTGGCCAAGGTGCCAACGGCCCCGGCACCGGCGGTGTTGGCGACGAACCCCACGCCCGAGGGCTTCGACTCGGTCGCGGCCCCGCTGCCAGCGCCCGACGAGCCCCAGGCCGAGCCGCTTCCGGATCCGGCCCCGAGCCCTCCGCCGGTCGAGGCGCCCCCGTCTGCCCCTGGTGACGACGTCCCGGAGGTTCGCTGATGGAGCTCGGGGTCGATCGCAAGCTCGTCTCGCACGTGCCCTGGGGCCTCCTCGGCCTGGTGGTCGCCACCGCGCTCCTCGGGGTCTACAACCTGGCCTCGGCGGCCCGGCTGTCGAGCTCCGGCGTGTGGTTGAGCCAGGTGCTGTACCTCGGCATGGGGCTCGCGGCGGTGGCCGTGGTGGCCCTGCTGGACTACCGCGTGCTCCGGAGCGCGGCGGTGCCGTTCTATCTCTTCAACATCGCCGCCCTCGTCGCCCTCAAGTTCATCGGCCACAAGGCCAAGGGCGCGGAGAGCTGGTTCGTTCTGGGGCCCTTTCGCCTTCAGCCGGCGGAGTTCATGAAGCTGGGCATGATCCTCATGCTGGCCAAGTACTTCCACGACGAAGATCAGCGCGACCCGCGAGGGTACGGGTTCCTCCGCCTGGCGCCTCCCATCGCCATCGCGCTCTTGCCCATCGGCATGGTGCTCGTGCAACCCGACCTCGGCACCGCGCTGATGATGCTCTTCACCGCCACCACCGTGCTCCTGTTCGCCAAGCCCCGGTGGACTGTTCTTGCGGTCTTCGCCGTCGTCGTGCTGGGGAGCGTCGGCGTGTTGTGGAACGACTACGTGCGACCCCAGGCCGAGCCCCGGTGGACGGTCGTGCGCCAGAAGCTGAAGCGGCACCAGGACGCGCGGATCAGCGGCTGGCTCGATCCCACGACTGATCTCCGCGGCTCGAACTACCACTCCATGCAGTCGAAGATCGCCGTGGGCAGCGGTGGCCTGGGAGGCAAGGGGTGGAAGGAGGGCACCCAGACCGGGCTCCGGTTCCTCCCCGAGCAGCACACCGACTTCATCTTCAGCGTCTTCGCCGAGGAGCAAGGGTTCCTCCGCAGCCTGGTGCTCCTGCTGCTCTACAGCGCGACGCTGCTCAGCGCCCTCAAGGTGGCGCTGGTCGCCAAGGAGCGGTTTGGCGCCTTCGTCGCGGTGGGGGTGGCGGCGATGGTGTTCTGGCAGGTCTTCGAGAACATCGGCATGGTCACCGGGCTCTTGCCCATCACCGGCATCACCCTGCCGTTGATGAGCTACGGGGGCAGCTCGATGCTCTCGGTGATGCTGGGCATTGGTCTGCTGGTGAACATCGCCATGCGCCGCCAGCGACTGCGGGGCTCGTGAGCGCGGCTCGACTCGCTCAGGTTCCCGAGCGCGCCACGGGGTCCGACTGCGCGGAGGCCTCGAAGCACCCCAGCCACTTCAGCACCTCGGCCACCGTGCGCTCTGGATCCTCGAAGGGGTACAGGTGTGAGCCTTCGATCCACGAGAGGTGCTCCCCGGCCACCTGTCGGATACCTTGGAGCCCGATGGCCCGGCCCTCTGTGGAGCGCGTCCCTCCGATGTAGGCGACGGGGCAGCGCATCGGCCGTCGGCGGAATTCTCCCAGGAGGTGATGCGGGAAGGCGTCGTAGATGGCCGTCTCGACCTCTCGGCGGAAGCTCAGGCGGCGGGCTCCGGTCTGTTGGTGAGGTTCGGTCCCCTGGTCGAGGTAGTCGCCCAGCACGCGGGGGTGAAAGGCGACGAACGCGCGTTTGCCGGTGAAGTGCTCCTCGACAGCTTCGCGGCTGGGCCACTCGTGGGTGCGCCGCGCCGAGATGCGCGACGCTGGCATGAGGCGTTCGGTGGCGCCCAGGAGCCTCACCAGCCCGAGGCTGGCGCGTTTCCACCCGAAGAGGAGGGGGGAGTCCAAGACGACGACGCCCTGCACCAGGTGCGCGTGGCGGCTCGCGACCATCATGCTGAGGTAGCCCCCGAGCGAGTGCCCCACGAGGTACACCGGCCCCTTGCCCAGCCCCTCGATGAAATCGGTCAACTGCCGCGCCAGGTGTGGCCATCCCTGGGTGATGGGGTAGCGAGGATCGTGGCCGAACTTCTCCACCGCGTGCACCTCGTACCCGGCGGCTCTCCAGCCCTCGAACAGCACTCGGTAGGTGCTGGCCGGGAAGCTGTTGGCGTGGGAGAAGACGATCGTTCGGTTCGGTGCTGGGCGCATCGCTCGTGCTTGGTCGGGTGGGTGAATCGAGGCCTTCGGGTGGACTGTAGCGCGTTCTCCGAGCGGGCACCCGTCGGGAGAAGGTGGCCGTGGGGCCTGGCCAGAGGGTCCTGGGTGTGGCCTACGATGCAGCGGGGGAGGTGCCCGGTGAAGATGCGAGCCTTCATCTGTTGCGCCTCGGAGGAAGTCGCTCGAGTCCTGGCGGGTGCTCTCAACGGGCTGGGCGGCTGGGGACTCGGCGGCTTGGCGGCGCTCGTGGTGGGAGGTGCCGCGGTCGTCGATCTCCTGTGGTCGGAGGCCTCGGCCGGGGTTCTGCCCGCTCCTCGAGGTGGGCCTCGGCTGGAGTCGATCGCGGGCACCGTGAGAGACGGGAAGGGCGTGGCCGTGGCGGGGGCGCGCGTGCTGGCTCCTGGGTTCGGAGTCGAGGCCCTGTCGAACCTCGACGGCTCCTTTCGCCTCGAGCTTGGGGCCCGGCGAGACGAAGAAGTCGCCCTGCGGGTGGTCTGCGACGACGGGGCCTGCCAGCCGTTCAAGGGCTCGGCCGTGGTCGGAGAGCAGGACCGAACCCTCACCGTGAAGGCGAGGTGAGTCGGCTGGGCGTAGCTTTTTCGCCGCACGGTGCTAAGGCCGGCGAGCCATGAACCCGGCCCTCGTCATCATCCCGACGTACAACGAGCGTGAGAACCTCGAGCCCATCACCTCGGCCGTGTTGGCCGTCGAACCCAGGGCCGACATTCTGGTGGTCGACGACAACAGCCCTGACGGCACGGGCCAGCTGGCCGAAGAGCTGGCGAAGAAAGAGCCCCGCGTGCGGGTGCTCCACCGCCAGCAGAAGCAGGGGCTGGGCAAGGCCTACCTCGAGGCGTTTGCCTGGGGGCTGGCGCAGGGCTACCAGCTCATCATCGAGATGGACGCCGACTTCAGCCACGATCCCAAGTACCTCCCGGTGCTGATCGACACCGCGCTGGGTGGGGCTGACCTGGTGGTCGGCAGCCGGTACGTCGAGGGTGGAGGCACGGTGAACTGGGGCCTCCTTCGGCGGCTCATCTCCAAGGGCGGCTCGCTGTACGCGCGGTCGATCTTGGGGGTACGGATTCGCGACCTCACCGCGGGCTTCAAGTGCTTCAACCGGCGCGTGCTGGAGGGCATCGAGCTCGACCAGGTGCACGCTAGCGGCTACGCCTTTCAGATCGAGCTGACCTACCGCGCCTTGAAGAAGGGCTTCACCGTCAAGGAGGTGCCGATCATGTTCGAGGATCGACGGGTGGGGCACTCGAAGATGAGCCGGAAGATCTTCATCGAGGGCATGACCACGGTGTGGAAGATTAAGTTTACGGTGTAGGCCACGTCCGCTCGATGCAGGCCACCTTCCTCATCACGCTGCCGGCCGTGCTGTTCATCGTCGACCCCATCGGCCTGGTGCCGATGTTCCTCGCCATGACTGCCCACGACTCGCCCGAACGGAGCCGGGCCATGGCCGCGCGCGCCGTGGTGACGGCGGGCCTGGTGCTGACCTTCTTCGCCCTGTTCGGCTCCTTCGTCTTTCGCTTCTTCGGGGTCACCCTGGCGGCCTTCCGAGTGGCCGGTGGGCTGCTCCTGATGCTGACCGCCCTGGACATGCTCCGCGCCCAGAGTCCGGCGACCAAGACCTCACCTGCCGAGGAGCGGGAGGGCGAGTCACTGGAGGACATCGCCATCGTCCCGTTGGCCATGCCGCTCATCGCCGGCCCGGGTGCCATCGCCACAGTGATGGTGCTGATGGCTCGGCACGGGGCGGGGGTCTCGGCTGGGCTCCAGGTGATCGCCTCCATCGTCATCACCATGCTGGTGACGTACCTCTGTCTGCGCAGCGCGAAGACCGTGCGTCGAGTGCTCAAGCAGACCGGCATCGCGATCCTCGAGCGTGTCTTCGGGCTCATCTTGGCCGCCATCGCGGTGCAGTTCGTCTTCGACGGCGGCCGGGAGCTGCTCAGCGGCTGAAGAGGAGGTCGATTCCTCGGGGGGACCGTGAGGTTTCGTGCTGATATCGGACCTCCAATGGCGGAGCAGCTCGGGCCATACTTCCTCGACAGGCGGATCGGCGCTGGCGGCATGGCCGACGTCTACCTGGCCCGTGGGCCGCGCGGCGTCTGTGTCATCAAGCGGCCCCACGCCCACCTCTGCGCCAACCCCGAATTCGTCCGCATGTTCCTCGACGAGGCCTCGCTGTTGGCCCAGCTTCACCACCCCGGCATCGCGCAGATCTACGACTTGGGCCAGGTGGGCGGCGCGTACTACCTGGCGATGGAGTACGTGCCGGGCTTCGATCTGATGACGATCAGCCTGGAGCACGAGCGTCATGGAGAGCTGATGCTCCCCGAGCTGTGCGCCCGCATCGTGGCAGACGCGGCCGACGCGTTGCACTACGCCCACGACGCCAAGGGGAAGAACGGGCAGGCGCTCAGCATCGTCCACCGGGACGTCACCCCTCACAACATCCTGCTGTCGACGCAGGGGCAGGTGAAGCTGATCGACTTCGGGGTGGCGCGGGCCTCCTCGGCGACGCACCGGACCCAGGCCGGCTTCGTGAAGGGCAAGTACCCGTACATGTCGCCGGAGCAGATCACCGGCCAGTACATCGATCGCCGGGTCGATGTGTACGCGCTGGGCTTGGTGCTCTACGAGCTGCTCACCAACGTTCGAGCGATCGCCGGGCAGACCGAGGTCGAGCAGATCGACAACGCCCGCTCGGGGCGCATTCGGCCCATCGAGCAGCTCCGGCCCAATACGCCAGTGCCACTCCGGCAGATCGTCGGGAGTTGCCTGTTGGTCGACCCCGATGCCCGGTACCACACCGCCCTCGCGCTCAAGGAGGACCTCGAGAAGTACATCGAGTACGAGCGCCACCTAGTGGGCCGAGAAGACCTCTTGCGGCTCTTCCGCGTCGTCGCGGCCGACGTGCAGCAGGAGGGTCCGCCGACGACTCAGCCGGTGCCTGGCCCAGGCGACGACGTGTGGCTGGCGGGGCGGCCCACCGAGCTCGACAGCGTGCTCCAGGCATCGGAAGCCGAAGAGCCCCAGCCCGACCTCGGGCTCGCTCCTACGAGCCCCAGCATGGGGCGTATCGTGCACCCTTCGCCCGTGCCGCTGGCCCTCGAGCACGTGGTGGGTGAGGCCGGGCCAGCAGCCGCGGAGGCCCCCCCTCCGACCACCGAGGGCCTCGAGTCGCTCCGCCCTTCGCGCATGCCCCTCTTCGCCGGGTTGGCGGTCGCGGCCGTGGTGGCCCTGGGCGCGATGGCCTACGTGCTGGTGGGGGCGGAGCGCTCAGCATTGGCCGAGGAGGACGCCGGGCTCCCCGCCCGCTTCGTGTTTCCCCCGGAGGACGCCGGAGTGGTCGAGACACCCGGCGACGCCGGTCCGGCGCTGGCCGAGGTGGAGGACGCCGGGCCAGCCTTCGCCCGCCAGGTCGAGACTCAGGCCGCGACCTTGGCCATCTCGTCGGTGCCCGTCGCCGAGGTCTTCATCGATCGGCAGAGCTGGAGGCGAACCCCCGTCACCGCCGAGCTGATGCCCGGCCCCCACACGGTGCTCCTCGTCAACGCGAAGGAGCGCTTCAAGTGGGCGTCGTCGGTGCGACTGGGCCCCGGTGAGGCCAAGGCCCTCAATGTCGTCGGCCGAAAGGGCACCTTGAAGATCCAGGTGACGCCCTTCGCCGCCATCAGCCTCAACGGCGAGCCGCTGGGGCAGGTCTCGTACAAGGAGGTCGAGCTCTACGAGGGCAGCTACATCGTCGACCTCGAGCTCAGTGATTCATCGCTGCCCGCTCCGAGGAAGAAGCGTGCCACCGTCACGATCAAGGGCGGGGAGACCACCCGGGTCGACGAGAACATGTTGAATTCCCACTGAGCATCAATCACCAGTCGTCATTGATGGTGTCTTTCGATGTCACGAGATGTGAGTGATGAATGGGCGATGATCCTGGGTGCATCAACACTCGAACCCAGGAGGCTCCATGGCTCGCCCGTACCCCGAAGTGGCTCCCTCGCATTCTCCCGCGTGGGTGGTGCAGGTCTGGCTGTCGTTTGCCGTGGCGGTGTTTGTCACTGGGACAGGTATCTACTACCTGCCGGTTGACGGGTGGACCCGGGCGTTTTTGGCCATGGGGCTGCTGTTCTGTATTGGCTCGACCTTCAGCCTGTCGAAGACCGTGAGGGATCTGCACGAGTCGGGGGCGCTCACCAAGCGCATCGATGACGCGAGGGTCAGCAAGCTCATCGCCGAGCATGATCCGCTCAAGTTGGGGATCGAGTAGGCGATGGGGGGGGTGGAACTGCCCGCCCCCGGTCGGCGTCGGGCCCCGGTCGATGTCGCCTGGCCCTCCTCGAAGAAATGGAAGAGCTCGGCTGCGACTCACGGGCCCCACAGAGCTCACGCCGGGGATCGAGGAATCGCGCGGTCGAGCACTGAGCCCACGGCACCGGCGGCGCGGGCGGCGGCGCCCTTGGGGCCCAGCACGGTGCGGACCCGCGCGAGGCCCTCGAGGCATTTCCGCCGCGCGGGCCCGTCGGCCCACAAGGGCTCGAGCTCGCCGATGATGCGCTCAGGGGTGGCGTCACCCTGCAGCAGCTCGGGCACCACCCGCTCTCCGGCCAAGAGGTTGACCAGGCAGAAATAGGGGATCTTCACCAGCGCCCGGCCGATGCCGTACGACAGGGGGCTCATGCGGTACACGGCGACGAGCGGCCGGGCCATGAGACCCGCTTCGAGGGTGGCCGTGCCCGAAGCGACGACCGCCACCTCGCTGGCGGCGACGACCTCGGGAGCGCGCCCGTCGATGAGTTGAACCGGCACTCCGGCGGTGGCGAAGGGCGCCGCCACCAACGCTCGCTCAAGCCCGGGTGCCACGGGCACGACCACCTGAATGCCGGGGCGCGCGGCGACGACCCGGGCCGCGACCTCGACCAACACTGGGAGCAGCCGGGCGAGCTCGGAGCGGCGACTTCCCGGGAGCACCGCCAGCACCGGGCGCTGCACCAAGAGCCCGAGGGCCGAGCGGAACCGCTCCGGTGGCCCGAGGGGGGGCACCTGTTCCACCACCGGGCTGCCGACGTAGGTGGCGTCGACACCGCGCTCTCGGAGGAAGGCCTCCTCGAAGGGGAGGATGCAGAGGAGCCGGTCGACCACCTCGGCCAGGGCCTTGACCCGACCGGTGCGCCAGGCCCACACCATCGGGGCGATGTACCAGACGATGGGAATGCCGAGGCGCTTGAGGCGCCGGGCCAGGGGGAGGTTGAAGTCGGGGACGTCCACCAAGATGGCGCAGGCCGGGCGGCGGGCGCGGGCCGCGGCGGTGAGGTCGCCCATGACGCGGATGATGCGGGGAAGCTTGGGCAGCACCTCGACGAAGCCCATGACTGAAATCTCATGGGCGCCGTGCACCAACTCGACGCCCTGGGCCGCGAGCTTGGGGCCACCCATGCCGAAGAAGGAGAGCCCGTGGCGTTGGGCCTTCAGGGCGGCCACGACGTCGGCGGCGTGCTGGTCTCCCGAGGCTTCACCCGCGACGACCATCACGTCCATGACGAGCGCGTACCGAACCCGGCCCAACGTGTAAAGTCCGCCGCGCGATGTCTTCCCCCTTGTTCCTCGCCGTGCGGCGGCTCCTCGTTCTCGGCCGGCCCCACCGGCGCCTGTTGGGCATTGCTGGTGTCTGCATGGCCATGGTCGGCTTCTCGACGGGCGTCTACGCCTGGTTGATGGGCCCGGCGTTGCGGTTCCTGTTGACCGGTGGCGCTCAGGGGCTGGGGCGGTTGTCGGAGGTGGCTCCGGGGCTCCAGAGCGTCAGCCGCGAGCGCGCGCTCCTCATCTTCCCGGTGGTGGTGATCGTCATCGGCCTGGTGAAGGCGGTCGGCTACCTGGGGCAGTTCTACTTCGCTGGGCTCTTTGGTCAGCACGTGGTGATGGACTTGAGGCGGCGGCTGTTCGAGCGGGTGCTGTCCCTGTCTCCGACCCAGCGGTCGGCCCGGCTGTCGGGTGATCTCTTGAGCCGTTTCACCGCCGACGTGGCCGCGGTGGAGCAAGCGGCGACCTACACCGTGTCGTCGTGGATGCGCGACTCCTTCAGCATCGTGGTGCTGGTGGGGGTGGCCGTGTGGTGGAGCTGGCAATTGGCGCTGGTCGCCTTGGTGGTGGTGCCGCTGGCGGTGGTGCCCACCTCGCGCATCACCGGGGCCCTGATGCGGCGCACCCGCGAAGGGCAGGCGTCGCTGGGGCTGTTGGCTGGTCAGGTGCAAGAGGGCCTGGGGGCGCTGAGGACCATTCAGGCCTTCAATGCCGAGGCGCTGGAGCGCGAGCGCTTCACTCACCGGGCCCTTGTGGTGCGGCGCTCGCTGGAGCGGGCGGCGTGGGCGCGGGCGGGTGTGCCGGCCCTGATGGAGATCCTCGCGTCGGTGGCCATCGCCGCCTCGCTGGGGTACGCCATCTCGAGCCGCTCGGTGGAGGCCGACGCGCTGGTGTCGTTCCTCGGCGCCCTGGTGCTCCTCTACCAACCGGCGAAGGATCTCGGCCGGGTGAGCCACTTCGCCCTGGGGGCGGGCGCGGCGCTGGAGCGCATCGACGAGGTGCTCGAGCTGCCCGTGGGGGTGACGTCGAGGCCCGGGGCCGTCGCGGTGGGCCCGGTGCAGCGGGAGATTCGCTGTGAGGCCCTGACCTTCGCCTGGCCCTCGGCCGAGGGCGCCGAGCGTCCTGCGCTCCGAGGGCTGAGCCTCACGCTCGAGGTGGGGCAGGTGGCCGCGCTGGTGGGTGAGTCGGGCAGTGGGAAGAGCACCCTGGCCGCTCTGCTGCTGAGGTTCGAGCGGCCCACCGCCGGGCGGATTCTCATCGACGGGGTCGACGTGGAGGACGCCACGGTGGAGTCGGTGCGCGGCCAGTTCGCCCTGGTGACCCAGGAGCCGTTGCTGTTCTCGGCCACCATCGCCCAGAACCTCACCATCGCCCGCCCCCGAGCGACCCGGGCCGAGCTCGAGGCCGCCTGTGCCGTCGCGGCGGCCCACGAGTTCATCACCGCGCTGCCCCAGGGTTACGACACGCCCATCGGCGAGCGGGGCGTCACGTTGTCGGGCGGGCAGAAGCAGCGGCTGTGCTTGGCACGCGCCGTTCTGGCCAACGCTCCAGTGCTGGTTCTCGACGAGGCCACCAGTAGCCTTGATCCTCAGAGCGAGCGGGAGGTGCAGCGGGCGCTGGATCAGACCTTGGTCGGCCGCACTGCCTTGATCATCGCCCATCGGCTGTCGACGGTGCGGAAGGCCGACGTGATCTGGGTGCTGTCGGAGGGCCGAGTGGTGGAGCACGGGAGCCACGAGGCGCTGGTTCGCGAGCAGGGGGTCTACGCCGCTCAGTGGGCCCGCCAGGTGGCCTGAGGGGAGCGCATCTCTCGGGCTGTCTTCTCGATGGCTCGTGGTAAGACATGAGCATGCGACGTGTCCTCGTTTTGAGTGTGCTTGGTCTCGGCGGAGCCGGGTGCTTCTTTCCCGCGGATCGCGGCCGTTCCCTCGAGGGGCGGGTCGACTCGATGAACGACGAGACCCAGCGGCTCAAGGGCGCGCTCAAGGAGACCCAAGAGAAGCTCGACCGCACCACCGATCGACTCCAGGAAGCCCTGGCCCAGCTCGACACCGCGTCGCGGACGACGGGGGCGAACATCGGCGTTCGGGTGGACAGCGCCATTCAAGACGTGGCCATGCTCCGCGGGCAGCTCGAGGCGGCCCAGCACCGCATGCAAGAGCTCGAGCAGAAGCTGAGCGAGCGGCCGGCGGCGGGTGGGAACTCGGTGAGCGCCGCGACCGAGGCCAAGGAGAAGGAGCTCAAGAAGCCCGACGACCCCAAGGAGTTCCTCAAGCTGGCCGAGGAGAAGACCAAGGACGACACCGAGCTCGGTCGCAAGCTGTACAACGAGTTCCTCAAGAAGTGGCCGCGAGAAGAGGGCGCTGGCGAGGCGCACTTCGGGCTGGGCGAGTCGTACTTCGGCGAGAAGAAGTGCCGCGAGGCGCTCTACGAGTACGGCAAGGTCATTCAGGATCACTCCAAGACCCGCTCGGCGCCCACCGCGTACTTGAGGAGCGCCGACTGCTTCAAGGAGCTCAAGATGGTGGCCGAGGCCAAGCTGGCCCTCGAGGAGGTGCAGAAGCAGCACCCCAAGAGCGACGCGGCGAAGACCGCCAAGCAGAGGCTGGCCGAGCTGAACAAGCCCGCCCCCCCCAAGGCGAAGAAGTGAGGGGGCTGCTGCTGGGGGTGTTGGTGCTCGCCTTACCTGCGCTGGCCGACGGGCGACTGACGGTGGTCTTCCAGGGAGACAACGGGGGCGAAGTGGCCCCCTGTGGTTGAAGGGTCAACCCCACTGGCGGTCTGGCCAGGCGCAAGACGGCGCTGAAGGGTCTGGGTGGGGCGCTCTTGGCGCTCGACTCGGGGAACGCTCTGTTCCGCAACGCTGGCGGGGCGAACGAGGAGGACCGTCGCCGCGCCCACTTCATCCTCGGGGTGATGGGCCGCCTGGGCACCAAGGCGATGGCCGTCGGAGCGAGGGATCTCTCGGCGGGCTCCCAGTTTCTCGCGGGTGAGGGGAAGTCGTCGGGCGTGAAGCTGTTGTCGGCGAACCTTCGGAGGCAAGGGAAGCCGGTGTTCGACGTCTCCACGACGGTGAAGATCGGCGGGTTGCAGGTGGCGGTGCTGGGCGTCTCCGCGCCGGGGCCCATCGCGCCCAACGAGGCCGAGGTGCTGGCCGAGCCGACCGTGGCTTCGGTGCGGGAGGTGCTGGGGAAGCTGGGGAAACGTGATGTCACTGTGCTCTTGGCGGCGACCTCCTGGGCCGACGCCATGCAGCTCGCCGAGACGTTCAAGGGCACGGTGGACTTCGTCATTCAGTCGGGGGAGTTCCGGGGCACCATTCCGCCTCAGCGGATCGAAGGGAGTGACACCTTCGTATTTGCCTCGGGGCAGAAGGGGCAGTCGATGGGCAAGCTGGACCTCACGTGGGGGAGCAAGGGCCCGGTGGTGGATCTGTCGGCCGTCGAGAGAGATCGTCAGCAGCTCGAGTTGGTCACCTCGCAGCTCGCCAGCATCGAGGGGCGGCTCAAGGCGAACCGGGACCCGAACCAGAAGGCTGCCCTCGAGGCGACGGTGGCGCAGTTTCGGGCCCGGGTCGACGAGCTGGGGAAGACGGTGAGGTCAGCCTCCGGTGCCCACCCGGGGAGAACGCTGAAGCTCGACTGGGTGGTCTTCTCGACGGCGGTAAAGGACGATGAGGCGCTCAAGGCCGAGGTGCTGAAGGTCGAGCCGAGCTACGCCGGATCGCACTGACGACGACGGCGAGGACGCCGGCCGCGGAGCTGGCCCGAAGCCGTTGAAGGAGGGCCTCCACGGGGTGCATCTGGAGACTCGGAGTGCAAACGTTTGCAGGGAAGGTGGGCGGGGGCTTTGGGGCGATCCGCCCTGCCCGAAACGGCCAGCCCCTCGGTGCGAGCGCCTTCCGGCTCAAGAGCCTCCCCTGGGTGCGAGGGTCCCCGGAGGCGTCATCACTGATGACAGATCTGTCATCAGTGATGACACCTCCGGAGACCCATGGGTGTGGTCGACCTCGAGGATCCGCGGGAGGCTGGATCGTGTCACGAATGGAAGCTGCTCTTCCATTTGGCCCTTACCCGCGCCAGCCAGGTTGTGGCCTCCCACATGTGCTCACTGTGGTCTCGAGTCGGAGGCGCTGGCCAGACCGCCTCGGTGGGCGGGCATAGGCCGACCAGCGCACCTCAAGGCATGCTCGATGCTCTGCCTACGACGTCGCAACGAGCGCGGCCATGGCCTCCGGCGGGGTGATCACCTGGTTGACCTCCAGCACCTCCGCGTAGAAGGTCGCGTGAGGGGCGAAGATCGCGTCGAAGTGGGCCCGATCATCTGCCTCCCACAGCGCGAAGCCGACCGCCGGATCATTGGCGAGGCAGTGCGTGGTCTTGAGCCGGCTGCGGTCGAGCGCTCCGTCCTTCAGGGCGCCCGCGAGCTCGGCGAGCTTTCGACGATCGATCCGAACCTTGGCAAGAAAGTACATGGTGTCTCCTCCTGGGCCCCGACGGGGGCTCCGACGACTTGGAGACACGACCTGGCGACTATTTCACTCTTTTCGGCTCGGCCACCGCGAGGCCGGGGCGACGGAGGGCCTCCCGCAGGCGCGCGGCGAGCTCGGGGCTCTCCCGCGGCGTGGGCAGGGTGTCATAGAGGTGCACCAGGCGCTTGAGCTCGTCGACCTCGTTGGCCACCCGCGCTGGGTCGACCATCGAGCCGTCGGAGGGGACTCGCCCTCGGTCGATCCAACCTTGCTTGAGGGAGAAGGCCACCAGCTTCTGGCAGCTGCACGGATTGCCAGCGACGTACACCGAGCAGTTCTGGCAGAGGAAGTCACGAATCCGAGCGCGTGCTCGTGAGGCGAGGATCCGAGTGGCGTTCTCGGATTTCTCGAGGACCACGGCCACCTCCGCCGCGGGAACGCCGAGGAGCTGTGGAGGTTGCGATAGACGAGCAGCAAGATCTCTTGCGTCGCGTCTTCAGCCTCGACGCGGTCGCCGAGGATGCGGCAGGCGAGGCCATGAATCCGGCGTCGGTAGCGGCGGACCAACTCGGAGAAGACCTTCTCGGCCTCCTGATCGGGTGGAAGGTTCATGGCGGCGATCGCACCAAGGCTCCAGTACCGTATCGACTTTGGGCGGCTCTGGCTTGGCTGAACCTGGGCTCAGGCCGCGTCACCCTCGCGTGAACGGAGGCGCCGCGCCCCAGCCGAGGGAGATGGTCCGGCCCGAGGCCACCGTCACCAGGCGATGGAGTCGTCGCAAGGCCTCGGCGAGGCCGGGGTGTTTGCCCGTCTCACTGCTGACGACCGTGCCTTCGATCCGCAGGCCGCCAGCCGAGGCAGCGAGGGTCAGCGTCACCGCTCCGGGCGAGAGCTCGGCGGGCACGGGGAGCGCGGGGAACGTCGTCTCGGCCAACAGCTCGACGAACTCGGAGGCGAGCGTGGGCGTGGTGCGTCCGCGCCAGTGACGCTGGCCGTCGGGGCCACGCCAGCTCTCGACCAGCACGCGGCCCTCGGCTGTCACCTCCACCCGCAGCTCACCACCGCGGCTGTCGGGTGCGTCGCGATGTCCACCGCGGTATTCCACCACCAGGTCCTTCGCCTGAGTCATGGACAGGAGCTCGTCTCGATCGGTCGGGGCCATGGTCGTGAAGCGTCGGGGCGCCCGGGGAAAGCGGTAGGGGTCCACCGCCCGGCTCAATGCGCGGAGGGCCTCGGCGTCGAGGTACCGCTCGTGCTCAAGGTCGGCGGCCACGAAGAGCTCCATGTCGCTCACCTCGGAGAGGCGGCCGCGGATCCACTCGATGCTCGTGAGGGGCACCACCCGCTGCATCGCGCTCGGCCCGTGGCGGGTGGAGGCTCGAAGCGCCTCGCGCCAGCGGCCCTGGGTCGAGGGCAGCGGCACCCAGCGACGCGAGGTGAGGAGCAGCTCGACCCAGCGGGAGGCCTGGGCGGCGTCGAGGTTGACCTCATCCTGGCCGAGGAAAGGGAGGCGCCCCCTCCCTTCGAGCAGCGTGGAGACCGCTGGCCCGCCGGCTCGCAAGGTCGAGAGCGCCCCTCGAGGTGCTGACGATCATCTGAATCGATCACCTCCGCGACCCAGGCGTTGAGCAGGCCCTCGGTGCGCTGGTCCCAGACGGGCACGTCGACCTCGCACGAGGCACAGCGGAGAATGGCGCCCAGGCCGGTGGCGTGGGTCTCGAAGCGGCCGGTGAAGGACGCGGCTTGGTCGCAGGTCCGGCAGAGGTCTCTGAGCGCCGAGAGGGTGGCAATGCGGTCGTAGTGGACCGCCTTCTTGAGGTAGTGCCGGGCGCCCGTGCGAATCCGCGGGCCCATGGGCTCCACTGGAGAGCCCGAGATCGACGTGCCCGTGGTGTGCTCCCAACCCGAGAGCTCATCACTCACCTTCACGCGCACGGCGGCACCGAGATCGCTGCGCGCCGCGGCCGAGGTCAAGGCCCGGGTGACGGCGGTTCCCCCAGGTGCCGTCGGTGAACCGCGCTTCATCAAGGTGAGGAGGCGGCCGAGCTCGTTCCAGCCTGGCGGCTCCTCGCAGCTCCGCCAGAACCCGGTGAGGAGGTGCGCTGCCAGGCCGACGCGGAGCTCCGTCGGCTCCCGCTCGACCCACCGCAGAGCGTCTCGGTCGATGGGGTGGCCGGCCTCGCCCAGGGTCAGGCCGACGAAGACCAGCGGGTCGTCTTCGACGGCGCCAGCGGTGGCCATGGCGTCGAGGAGGGCGATCGTCGCTGAGCGCACTTCTTCGAACGGGGCAGCCCGGAGCGCCTGCGCGCTCGTCTCGTCACATCGCAGCAGGACGTCGTAGTGCACTGGGGACCCCTCGCACGAGGAGATGTCTTGAACATAACGGCCGCGGTCCTGCGTGCTCGGGTGGGTGCGGCTCCGTTGCTCATCGCGTCGGACATCCCCGAGGAGCGACGAGGTCGGAGCTGCGGCTACCCGCTGCTACCATGTGGTAGGTTGATCGAGCCCCCGGGAGGGCGGGAGAGGAGAGGGCACGCGTATGATGGTCGATGGACCGTCTCGGATTGCAGCCGTCCTCGGGTTCTCCCTCGCGCTCGGGGCTTGCCTCTCGCCAGCCAGCACCGAGTGCCGAGGCGGGATCATCTGCCCCCCGGACGCCGAATGCACGGCCGACGGGACTCAGTGTCGGCTGGACGCCTGCGGCGACGGGGTCGTCGACGAGGACGAGCGCTGCGACGACGGCAACGTCCGGGCTGGCGATGGCTGTTCGGCTGACTGTCGCTCGACGGAGTCATGCGGCAACGGCGTCGTCGATGACTCCTTCGGGACGGGCGACCCGAGAAACGAGGCCTGCGACGACGGGAACCGAGCCGGGGGCGACGGCTGCTCGGCGACCTGCCAGTGGGAGCGGTGCGGGAACCGGGTTCTCGACGAGGGAGAGGCGTGCGACGACGGGAACGTCCGCGACGGCGACGGGTGCTCCGCTGACTGCCGTTCGACGGAGTCGTGCGGAAACGGCGTCATCGACACCATCGCTGGCGAGGTGTGCGACGACGGCAACCGCACGGGAGGGGACGGCTGCTCCGGCGACTGCCGCTCGGACGAGTCGTGCGGCAACGGCGTCGTCGACCGCCTCGCCAGGAGCGACGGGGGGCCCGGAGAGCTCTGCGATGACGGCAACCACGACGCGGGAGACGGCTGCGCCCCCGACTGCCTGTCGACCGGCCGGTGCGGCGACGGAGTCCTCGACCCGGGTGAGCTCTGCGATGACGGCAACCGCGAGGCGGGAGACGGCTGTGCCCCCGACTGCCTGTCGACCGGCCGGTGCGGCGACGGAGTCCTCGACCCGGGTGAGCTCTGCGACGACGGCAACCGGAAGGCGGGAGACGGCTGCGCCCCCGACTGCCTGTCCACTGGCCGGTGCGGTGACGGGGTCATCGACCCGGGCGAGGCCTGCGACGACGGCAACGAGGTGCTGACCGACGATTGTGTACTGTGCCACCGCGCGGGCTGTGGCGATGGCGTCGTCCGCGCCGGTGTCGAGCAGTGCGACACGGGCGGGGAGTCGGCGAGCTGCAATGTCGACTGCACCCTCGCGCGCTGTGGCGACGGGATCGTCAACGCGGCGCGTGGCGAGCAGTGCGACGTGAAGGGCGGGGAGTCGGCGAGCTGCAATGTCGATTGCACCCTCGCTCGCTGCGGCGACGGGATCGTCAACGCGGCACGTGGCGAGCAGTGCGACGTGAAGGGCGGCGACGGGGGCGCCCTGGGAGGCGAGTCGGCCGACTGCGACCCCGACTGCACCAGCGCGTTCTGTGGCGACGGGTTCGTCAACCTGGCGCGTGGCGAGCAGTGCGACCTCGGCGACGCCGGGCTGCCGCGCGGGTGCGCGCCCGGGGAGTCGACGTGCCTGGTGTGCGGCAGGCAATGCACGCTGGCTCCCTGCAGCGCAGCCCTCGCCGTGCGCTTCCGCGACTTCATGTTCAGCAGCACTCCAGTTCTCGGTCATCCCGATTTCGAGCACTCCTACGGAGATCAGCTGGGCATCGTCCGGCCCCAGCTCGGGGCAGACGACCTGCCAGTCTATGCCCCCGAGGGAGCCACCAGCGTGACGACCGGGAAGGACTCCTTCGACCAGTGGTACCGCGACGTCGTCGGCGTGAATCGCCCCATCGACATGACGCTCACCCTGACCGCCGGGGTCAACGGCGAGTGGGTGTACGACAGCTCGGCGTTCTTCCCCATCGACGGCCTGGGCTTCGGTGACCAGGGGCTCGACGACCAGTCGCACCTCCACAACTTCGCCTTCACCACTGAGGTCCACACCAGGTTCACCTACCGTGGACACGAGGTCCTCACCTTCCGGGGGGACGACGACGTGTGGGTCTTCGTCAACCGGCACCTCGCGCTCGATCTGGGCGGCGTCCACTCGGCCGAGACCGGCACCATCGACTTCGACGCCCGGGCCGGCGAACTTGGCATCTCTCCGGGGAGCACCTACCAGCTCGACGTGTTTCACGCCGAGCGACACACCACGCAGTCGACCTTCCACCTCGAGACCACCATCGGGTGCTTCGAGCCGGCGACCGCCTCCTCGTCCGGGCCCAAGTGAGCCGACCGGCCGGGTCACGTCGCTCCGGGAGCTGTCCTCCACCGAGCGGTTCGGTGAGGGGAACGTCGTCTCGGCCAACAGCTCGGCCCAAACTCGAGACGACGATGCCTTGACGGGGCAAGTGAGTAAGGGTCGGCGTCACCGTTCCGGCGAGAGCTGGGCGGGCGAGAGGCCCTCGATGACGTTCGGCCGAAGGCTCGACCGTTTCGGCGGCAAGGGCCTGGTGCGTCCGCGCGAATGCCGCCGGCCAGTCCAAGAGGAAACGAAGAATTTGGCTTCGGGTGGCCGGGGGCGGTCGCGGTACCGCTCGTGCTCAAGGTCGGCGGCGACGAGGAACTCCATATCGTTCACCTCGGGGGGGCGGCGGCGGACCCACTCGACTCCCGCGGGTTGGGTAGGATGAAAATCCGAGTTGCTGCACCCCAGTTACTAAGCAAGTAAGTAAGCAGGACGGAGGTTCCATCCTATGTTCGTCGACACCTTGGTGCTTCGCTTCCGCGACCTCGTAACGTCGAAAGGCGGTACGATCAGGGAGCATCAGGACGCTATCAGCACCAAGGGTCGAGTCTTCTGGGGCTGGTGGAACAAACTCGGCGAACAGCCGCCTCTCACGACCCTCTCAGAGCTACACAGGAGGGCTCAGAAAGCCGGAGTCGATGTCTTCCTGTTCGACAGCGGACAACACTCCGTGCATCGGGCCAGGTGCGTTGGGATTCGTTGGACCACTTCCCCGGGCGCCGGCATTCCGTCACCGGATCTCTCGGCGACGCCCGCGTACTATAGGGATCAGACCTACCCGGTTTGGTTCGAGTTCACGGGCATTGAACCGATGGCGAATGAGCCTTGGCCGCTCGCGGACTACACCTACGCTCGAGTCGATGAGTTCTTCGCGGACGGTGCATCTCGGTTTGTGCCCTTCTACGGGAAGCGCATCGCATCGGCACCGGAGTTGACCCAGCAAAACCGAACGATCTGGTTCGTTCGAACTGCTACTCCAAGCGATCCGGGCGACGAACTGCTCCTCGCTGCATCCCCCCCGGCAGACCCGTTCCTGCAGAGAGTCATCGACTCCTCCTCCGCCAACTTTCTCTGGATCTCGGATACGCATTTCTCGGTTGACGGCCACCATGCCTTTGCGACTGACTCCAAGGTTAACACAACACTTGGTTTCACTATAGAGAATGCGCTGAAAGACCATGAGGTGAAGGGGTTGGCAGGCGTCCTCCATACGGGCGATATCACCTGGAAGGCCGATGCAAAGGAGTACACAGAAGCGGCTCGCTTTCTTTCGTGGCTGCGCACTGTCGCGTCCTTTGACAGTGCTGAGCCGTTTTCGATCTGTCCCGGCAATCACGACGTCGAGTTCTCCGCAGACTCTTCGCTTAAGGGAGCGCCTGTTGACACTGCTTCTGGGGAGGCCACGGAGGCGTTTCGAGCGTTCTTCAAGGACTACTTCAAGTCTGAGTCAAACGCTTTTCTCAGTTCCGGACGTCGCTACCTACTCGCGCGCGCGATGCCGGTGGAGGTGGTTTCGCTAAACAGTTCGCTGCTAGAGCGCCGATCAGGTTTCTGCG
>PMBV01000141.1 GCA_003153055.1 Myxococcales bacterium | reverse complement strand
CTGGGCCCGGGCTCCGGCCGCTCAGTTGCCCTGGGCCGTAGAAGTTGTGGCGGTAGATGTTGGCGCTCACGGTGGGGTCCACCTCCATCAGCAGGGCGCTGGGGTTGGCGGTGACGGTTGTCCCAGAGATGGTCACGCCCAGCAGCACGTTGTTCTCGAACTGGTTGCGGGTGGAGTCGACCACGAATTGCACGGCCTGTCGGCCGTTCTGGGAGGTGACGAAGAGGTTGTGCGCCACCAGGTTGTCCGAGGAGCCGAGCTTGGGGTTGTCGGTCTCCTGCCAGAAGCTGACGCCGTGCCTGGCGTAGAGGGCGAAGATGTTGTTGCGCACGACGCTGTGCCTCACCGAGGTGAAGTTGGCGCCCTGGGCCAGGCCGTGGTGGAAGAAGTTTGCCTCGACCAGCATGTAGTCGCTCACGCCCTGGCCGAGCGCGTCTTTGGCGTCGCCGTCGCACCTGCTGTCGGTGAACGGCACGCTGACATCCTGGCAGGTCGAGGTTGGGTCGGCGTTGATCTGAAAGTCGGAGCTGTTGTTCTGGTAGAGCTCGTTGTGGCGGGCGATGGCGAAGTCGCTCCCGTTCGACAGGTAGATGCCGTGGCCGTCACCGGTGCCCGCTTCGTGGCCCTTGACGTTCTCGATGACAAACCAGTCGGATTGCCCGGTGAAGAAGGGGTCTTTGTTCTGGCCGTGGCCATCGCAGCCGAGCACGGCGACGCCACGCTGGTGGTTCGCCGCGGCGTAGTCCGAGCCGACGGAGCGCACGCCGTAGTCGCCGCCGACGAGCTCGAAGCCCTCCACCGCCACGTAGCTGGCTGCCTCGAGGTTGAAGCACGACTTGCGGCCCGTGGTGCAGCAGTTCACCAGGACGCCCAGGCTTTGGTCGGTGTTGCGCTCGCCCGAGAGAATGACGGGCGCGTCGTAGGTGCCGCTCTGAGAGTCGTCGAGCCCGTAGCAGCCGGAGTAGGTGCCCTTGAGGAAGAGGACCTTGGTGCCAGGCGTGACCTTCGCCAGGCCGGCGGTGACCGAGGCAGGGGTTGCGGCGCTGAGACCATCGCCCGAGCCCGATGGGCTGACATAGACGAGCTGGCTGGGTTGCCATGATGGGTCTGTGTAGTGGCGATTGAAGCGCTCGGGTATTCCTCGGTACGTCGAGCCACGACTCACGGCTGGTTGGTCGAGGAGCTGTACCGGGGGGATGTCCACGCTGGTGTTGCCGCCGCCACCGGTGTTGCTGCCGCCACCGGCGTTGCCGCCGCCACCGGTGTTGCTGCCGCCACCGGTGTTGCTGCCGCCACCGGCGTTGCCGCCGCCACCGGCGTTGCCGCCGCCACCGGTGTTGCTGCCGCCACCGGTGTTGCTGCCGCCACCTGCCCCTCCATCTATCCGGTCGCCTGGAGTGCCAGTGCACCCCATGGCCACGAGGCAAACGAGACGAAGGACTCGGCTCATCGCAGAAGAGGCGCGCATGAAACGGCTCCTATCACGGGGCCGGCCGGGGATCCCCTATCACGCCCGAGATGGAAGCTGCTCTTCCATTTCGGCCCAACCCTCGCGGGCTCCGGGGCCCCCCTTCATGACAGCGCTGTCACGGGTGGGCGCCGACAATCAAGACATTCGTGTCAAGAGGCGTCAACTTGTACAAACGAGCACCATGCCTTCCGCACGAGGGGCTGGTCGAACCTGGCTGAGCGCCAGGCGCCCAGTTCTGGCCCGCCCACCCAAGGCATCGATCTGCGCCACCTCGCCACGAACGTGCCGAGCGCCTGCAGCTGGCGCAACCGGTGGGACCCGCCCACCCAAGGCCGAGGAAACGAACTCAGGGAGAGGACTTCTCGGCCCGCCGACGTATCTCGAGGAGAAATCTCTTCGCCGCCTCCCGCTGGGGTCCACGGCTGATCCAGGCGGGGAGGGCGCCGCCGAGGTCGGTGAACACGACGTAGCTGAGGGTGCTGCCTCCTTGGGGCCGAGGAGTGGCC
The DNA here is from genome assembly GCA_003153055.1 of Myxococcales bacterium. The sequence goes on along the minus strand of PMBV01000141.1, from coordinate 14,349 downwards.
GAAACGGAGCCGACGATCCTCCCGAAGCGCACCAGGCCGGCGGTGACAGGCTTTCGGCGGTCGTCCACCGATCCGAATCGCATGGTGACAGCCCCGGTGGCCTCCTCTTCGCTCCACGCCTGGTGCATCACGTAGTCGCGCTCCGAGGCCGGGGGCGCGTGCACCACGTCGTAGTATCGGCGCACCTGGACCTCGTCGATGAGGACCTCCCGGTGCACGACCTGGGGGTTGGGTGTGGTGTCGCTGGCCACGCCCCACAGGGCCTTGATGAACGCGCGAGGTGACACGTGGCTGGCGCAGGTCACGCGGAGGTTCTCGAATCCCGAGCCAGGCACGGCCTGCGCCTCGAGGGTGACTCCCTGCTCCTTGGAAATCGTCGCCCAGGGTTCCTCGGCCAGGGCCACGCCGGCTAGCACAACCATCGAGAAGAGAGTCCACCGCGTCACGGCTCGACTATGGCCAGCCTTAGAAAATGGGTTCAAGTGCGAAGTCGCCGTGCATTCCTTGACGAGGTCCGGTGCTGGTCCTACCCTCCAAGCACCTGAAGCACGGAGATTCGCTGGTGTCTCACCATCAAAGCTCATCACGGTCACCCAGCCAGCCGGTCCGGTTCCGTGATGCGGCGGTGGTGGTGCGGCAGCGGTTTCCCGACGACTCGTCGCGTGCGCGGCACGCCATCGAGCAGACCCGGAGTGTCCTTGCCGAGCTCGAACCCCGCCCCAGGCGTCCGTCGAAGCACTCCCAAGGTCGCTGAGCCCGAGTCGTCCGACAGGAGCGCGACGTGAAGATCCTCCACGTCTCCGATCTCCACGTCACCGGGAAGTGGAAGAGCCTCGAAGAAATCTGGATCGCCCCGGCCGCGCTGCTCTCCAAGGAGCGCCCCTTCGACTTCATCGTCGTCAGCGGAGACCTGAGCCAGCGCGCGGCGCCCGACGAATACCTCCGCCTCAAGGACTTCGCGCTGGGCGAGCTGCTTCCGCTCCTCAGGCATCCCACTGAGCGGCAACGAGTCATCTTCGTGCCTGGCAACCACGACACGCTGTGGGGTGAGAAGGTCGGAGACAGCGTCTTCCGCCAGCTCTGTCTCGACGAGGAGCTGAGGAAGGACCCTCTCGCGGTCGCCCGTGCCATCCGCGACGCCCGGGAGCACCCGGAGACGACTACCCGCCGCTTCTCCGTCAGCCCGATGGGTCACGGCGAGCTCTTCGAGGTCGACCCCCAGAAGCGCTACGCCGACCGCTTCGCCCGGGTTCAAGGGTTCCTCGACGGCTTCTACGACGGAGCGCTCGGCACCGGAGACCATCGGCCCTTCGACCTGCTCTCCGCCGCGCCGGGGAGCGACTGGTCGGCCCACGCCTTCGGGGCAGAGAACATCATCTTCATCGGCCTCAACTCCTGCGCGACGAATGATCGCTTCTGGGAAGGGGCCCGGTTCGCGCCCGAGTCCATCGCCCATGCGCAGAAGCACGTCGCGGCGTTTCTCGGCGCGTTCCCCAACGCGACGGTCGTCGCCGTCTGGCACCACGGCTTCGCCAGCGAGCTCGGCCGGCCCGACCGCCTGGCCATGGGTGACCTGGGGATGATCTACAACCTGGGCGCGCGCCTTGGCTTTCACGGCCACAGCCACGTGGCCGACGGCTCGGAGCTGGCGATGCTCGACGGGCGCATGGCCGTCATCTCCACCGGCTCACTGGCGGCCGGAGGGGACCAGCTCCCCGAAGGCATTGGCAACCAGCTGTCGATCTGCGAGCTGGGCCGGGGGCGCGTCGACGTGCGCGTCTTCTCGCTGGACCACCAGAAGAAGCGCTTCGACACCGAGCCGCGTGCTCGACGCCTCTCGTTCGGCGCCCCGGGCACCGCGAAGGAGCGGACCGCGCCGAGGTGCGCCCGTCAGCGTCGGGAGTGGCGGCTCAACGAGGACGGCATCGCCTGTGTCACCGTGCGGCTGACCCAGGTGCAGCCCTGCGCGACCCTCGAGCTCGACACCATCGGCCCTCCGTTCTGCGCCATCGCTCCTCGCGAGGTTCGCATCGGCCCCAGCCGGGTCGCCGGAGCCACTGAGCGCACCTTGAGCGATGGGCGAAGGCGCTTCACCGTCCTGCTCGACAACGACGCGCCGGTCGACGTCACGTGGACCTACTACGTCTCGAACGTGGCGGCGATCAACGCCGAGGAGCTCTCGCTGTTGCCCGATCGCCGGGCCTGGTTCGAGAACGTCGAGCCGACGGAGGATCTCCGGGCCCACACCAATCACCTCGAGTGCGACGAGCTCGAGCTGGTGGTGACCTTCGGGCCGGGCACACCGGCGCCCCTCGCCGCGCGCGCCCTGGCCGAGCGCCTGGCTCCCGAGCGCGACGAGAGCCCCTGGCAGGTCGACGACGTGGAGACCCGGCGCATCGACGCCGAGCTGCTCAAGGACCGGCGCACCGTTCGGCTGGTGGCCTCCGCTCCGCTCCTCGGGCACCGCTACGCGCTCCTCTACCAGCCAGGGAAGAGCGGCCGGCAGGTCGAGCACGAGCCCCTGGCGCTCGGCGAGAAAGTGGTCGACCTGTGCCGGGGGTTGGTCGAGCCTCCGTTGGGGGCCCGGCTGACCGAGGCCGTGTCGGCGGCGATCCTCTCGGAGGGCCTGTCGTCGACGATGTGGACGGGCCTCGTCTGGAGCCAGGAGCGACGGCGGCTGCTCAACGCCTTCGGCCGCTTTCCACCCCAGTCGTGGGTCGCCCGGTTCGCGTGTGGTGACGGCATCGCCGGCCACGCCTTTCGCCACAGCTACCCGGTGGCGTGGACTCGGCGAATGGCCCAGCGCAAAGAGCACCCGTTCATCAACGTCGTCTTCCGCGAGTTCCCCGAGAACTTCTCTCCCTACGCTCCGAGGTACGATTGGGTGTTGGCGATTCCCCTCTTCCTCGGGCGCGACGGGCCGAGCATCGGGGTGGTGGGCTTCGCGGGAGCCAAGGCGGCGCGCGACCGGAAGCTGGCCTCGCTGACCGAGCAGATCGCCTCGCGACAGGGCGTGACCAGCGGGCGAGTGACTGGGCAGAAGACGGCGGCCAAGGGTCGCTCGGTGGCGAAGGCAGAGGAGCGCCTCAAGAGCCTCGTGCTGGTGCTGAACATGGCCTTCTGGACGACCCTGGCCGAGGCCAAGGACCTCGAGGCCTACGAGCGGGCGCTGGCAGGGAGAATCCGCGACGGCTTGCTGCACGCTCCCAGACGCCACGAGTGAACCCGTCGGCGTAGAAATGATGGGAAGGCAGCCACCAGCGTGGTACCTCATCGGGGCCCGAGGAACGCTTCGCCACCCTGAAGGGAAGCGGGTCCAAACCGTGAACGGGAGCACGCACATGAACGACCAGGTCAGCTTCTTCGGGAGGGTGTCGCTGGCCTTCGCCGCCTTTTTTCGAGTGCTGTTCGATGGAGCCTTCGCGTGGCGGGTTCGGGCACTCCAGGCAGGTGCGCCCTCCACGCCGTCCGCGCCGACCGTGCCGCGCGAGGGGTTGGAGCACGCCGGGGCGCTGCACTTCCTCGCGGTGCTCCAGCGCGACGGGCGCTTCATCGACTTCTTGCAGGAAGACGTGGCTGCCTACTCCGACGCGGAGATAGGTGGCGCGGCCAGAGTGGTGCACGAGGGCTGCAAGAAGGCACTGGCGAGCGCGCTGGTGCTCGAGCCGGTGCTCCCCGAGCCTGACGGGGCGAGCGTCGCGGTGCCTCAAGGCTTCGACGCGGCGAGCATTCGTCTCACTGGCAACGTCGTCGGCCACCCGCCCTTCAAGGGGAGCCTCAAGCACCACGGCTGGCGGGCCAAGACGGTGACCTTGCCCTCGGCGCCCACCGGGCAAGACCCGCGGATCCTCGCTCCCGCCGAGGTAGAGCTCCCGTGACCGGGGCGCGCTTCGCCGTCGGCATCGACCTCGGCACGACCAACAGCGCCGTGGCGTATCTCCCGTTGGACGCCGACGGGCCGGTCACCAGCTTCCCCGTGGAGCAGCTCGTGCACCCGGGGACAGTCGAGGCCCGCCCGCTGTTGCCCTCGTTCCTGTACCTGCCGCACCCGAGTGAGTTTCCCCCTGGCGCCCTGGGGCTCCCATGGGATGCGAGCCGGGCCTTCGTGGTGGGTGAGCTCGCGCGGAACCATGGGGCCCTGGCGCCGGTGCGGCTGGTCAGCTCGGCGAAGAGCTGGCTGTGCCACCCGGCGCTGGATCGCCGAGCGCCCTGGCTCCCGGCTGGCAGCCCCGACGAAGTGCCCAAGGTGTCGCCGCTCACGGCCAGCGCGAGGATCCTCAGCCACATTCGCGAGGCGTGGAACCTCCGCATGGCCAAGGGCGACCCAGCGCTGGCCCTCGAGGCGCAAGACGTGACGCTGACGGTGCCGGCGTCGTTCGACGCGTTGGCTCGAGAGCTGACGGTGGAGGCCGCTGCCGAGGCAGGCCTCACGCATCTCACCTTGCTCGAGGAGCCTCAAGCGGCCCTCTACGCCTGGGTCGAGGCCAGGGGCGATGCCTGGCGCAAGGTCCTCAAGGTGGGCGATCTCATCTTGGTGTGCGACGTGGGCGGCGGCACCACCGACTTCAGCCTCATCGCGGTGGTGGAGCGCGACGGCGAGCTCTCGCTGCAGCGGGTGGCGGTCGGCGACCACATTCTGCTCGGCGGCGACAATATGGATCTCGCCCTAGGCCACACACTGGGCCAGAAGCTGGTGAAGGCGGGGAAGAAGCTCGATCGCTGGCAAGAGCTCGTCCTCACCCACGGTGCGCGGCAGGCGAAGGAGGCTCTGTTCGCCGACCCCACGAAGCAGAGCCACCCCGTTGCCATTCCCGGGCGTGGATCGAGCCTCATCGGCGGGGCCATCAAGACCGAGCTCACCCGTGCCGAGCTGACCCAGGTGCTGGTCGACGGCTTTTTTCCGCAGGTCGAGGTGAGCGCGGCGCCGGCGTCCCAGCGACGGGTGGGGCTCACCACGCTGGGCCTCCCGTACGCGGCGGATCCAGCCATCACCCGGCACCTGGCCGCGTTCCTCTCGCGGCAACAGAGCGCGCTGACGAGCGAGAGCACCCACGGGTTCGCCCTGGTGGGAAAGGCGTTTCCTCACCCCACGGCCATTCTCTTCAACGGCGGGGTGATGAAAGCGAAGGAGCTCAAGGAGCGTGTGGCCTCGGTGCTCGCGCGGTGGGTGGTGGCGGAGGGCGGGAAGGCGCCCGTCGAGCTGCCAGGCGGTGAGCTGGATCTCGCCGTGGCCCAGGGCGCTGCTGTCTACGGCCGGGTCCGCCAGGGCAAAGGCATTCGAATTCGCGGAGGGACGGCGCGGGCCTACTACGTTGGCATCGAGACGGCGATGCCCGCCGTGCCGGGGATGGCGCCGCCGCTCAAGGCCTTGTGCTTGGCGCCGATGGGCATGGAGGAGGGCACCACGGTGGAGTTGCCGGATCAACAGCTCGGGCTGGTGGTGGGTGAGCCGGCCCAGTTCAGGCTCTTCGCGTCGTCGGTGCGACGAGACGACCACGTCGGCGCGGTGGTGGAGCGGTGGGAGGACGAGCTCGAGGAGATGCCCCCGGTCGAGGCGACGGCCCCCGGAGAGGCGACGTCGCAGGGGCAGGTGGTGCCGGTGCGGCTGCGGGCGCATGTCACGGCCATCGGCACGCTCGAGCTGGAGTGCGTGGAGCGCTCGGGCAAGGCCTTCAAGCTCGAGTTCAACCTCCGGTCGACGGGCGCCTAACCAGAGGACACATGGCTGCGCGCTACATCGTCGGAATCGATCTCGGCACCACCAACAGTGCCCTGGCATACGTGGACTTGAAAGCCGAGGGCGACCTCGCGGGCTCCATCGACAGCCTCGAGGTGGTGCAGCTTGTCGCGCCGTCGGAGAGCGCTCCCAAGCGGCTGTTGCCATCCAACGCATACCTGCCCGGGCCGCACGAGCTCCCAGCGGGAGCGACGAAGCTCCCGTGGGGTGAGCCCGACGTCATCGTGGGAGAGCTGGCCAAGCAGCAGGGCGCGCGGGTGCCTGGCCGCATGGTGAGCTCGGCGAAGAGCTGGCTGTGTCACGCGGGGGTCGACCGCACCGCTCCGATTCTCCCGTGGGGCGCACCCGATGGTGTGCCGCGTCGTTCGCCGGTGGAGGCCTCGGCGCTCTACCTCGCGCACCTCCGCGAGGCCTGGGCCCACCGGTTCCCCTCGGCGCCGCTGGGCGAGCAGGAGGTGGTGCTGACGGTGCCGGCGTCGTTCGACGAAGTGGCGCGTGAGCTCACGGTGCGGGCGGCGCGGGAGGTCGGCCTCGCTCACCTGACGCTCCTCGAGGAGCCCCAGGCGGCCTTCTACGATTTCACCGCCCGGCATCGCGGGCAGCTCGACGTCGCGCTCGGGGGCCACCGGCTCATCTTGGTGTGTGACGTCGGCGGCGGGACGACGGACCTCACGCTCATTCACGCGAAGGTCGAGGGCGGGGTGCCGACGCTCCAGCGGATCGCCGTGGGAGACCACATTCTCCTCGGCGGCGACAACATGGACGTCGCCCTCGCTCGCCGGGTGGAGACTCGGCTCGGCGCCCGGCTCGACGCGGCCCAGTGGTCGATGCTGGTGCAGGCCTGCCGGCTGGCCAAGGAGTCGCTGCTCACTGGCGCTGGACCGGAGAAGACCCGGGTCTCGGTGGTGGGCCGCGGGAGCCGGCTCATCGCCAGCGCGCTGTCGGCCGAGCTCGACCGTCAGGAAGTGCTCTCGGTCATTCTCGACGGTTTCTTTCCGCGCATCGTGTCCTCCGAGGTGCCGGCGCGGCGCGGCCGTGGTGCGTTGCAAGAGCTGGGGCTGCCGTACGCCAGTGAGCCCGGGGTCACCCGGCACGTCGCGGCGTTCCTCAGGGGCCACGCGTCGGAGGTCGATGAGGCCCTGGGTGCGCGCTGTGGAGGGCTCCCTCGGCCCGATGCGCTCTTGCTCAACGGTGGTGTCTTCACGCCCCACGCGGTCGGCGAGCGCCTCCTCGAGGTGCTGAGCGGCTGGTACCCCGAGCGGCCGCCCATTGCACTGCTCCCCGCCGATGCCCTCGAGCTGGCCGTGGCCCGAGGCGCGGCGTACTTCGGGTTGGTGCGCCGTGGGCTGGGCCTGCGCATCGGGGGTGGCACGGCGCGGGGCTACTTCGTCGGGCTCGACGCGGCGGCCCAGGGCGAAAGGCCAGCGCTGTGCGTGATTCCTCGTCACGTCGACGAGCGCTCCGAGGTCGAGGTGCCGCGCACTTTCGGATTGGTGCTGGATCGCCCGGTGAGGTTTTCGCTGTGGGCTTCGGCGCTCTCCACGGCGCGGGAGCCGGGCGAGCTGGTCACCCTCGACGACGAGATGTACCAGGCGCTCCCGCCCATCGAGACGGTGCTGCGCTCGGGCGAGCCGGCGAAGAAGGGGGCGGCCCCGGTGGAGGTGCCGGTGCGGCTGAGGGCGGCGCTGACGGAGATAGGAACGCTCGAGCTGTGGTGCGTGGCGAAGGACCGAGACCAGCGGTGGAAGCTCGAGTTCGAGCTCCGTGGAGGCGCGGGCGAGCAAGGGCAGACGGCGGTCGCCCCGATGCCTCGTCGCTTCGCGGAGGCGAGGGAGCTGGTCGAGGTGGTGTATGGGAAGCGGCCGGCTCCGGTGGACCGCTCGATGGTGAAGGACCTCGTCCGCAACCTCGAGAAGGTGCTCGGCCCCCGCGAGAGCTGGGCGACGCCGCTCTTGCGAGAGCTGTGGACGGCGCTCTACGCGGGGCAGCAGAAGCGACGGCGCACCGCGGACCACGAGCGGTTGTTCTGTAATCTGGCCGGGTATTGCCTGAGGCCTGGCTTCGGGGCGCCGCTGGATACCTGGCGCTCGGCCGAGACGTTCAAGATGTTCGAGCAGGGGCTCCAGTTTCATGGCGAGCCGCACAACTGGGAGGCGTGGTGGGTGTTGTGGCGGCGCATCGCCGGCGGCCTCGACGCGGCTGCCCAGAAGCGGCTCTATGAGACCGTTGCGCCACTCCTCCGGCCGCCGGTGGTCAAGGGCCCGACGAAGCCCAAGGTCGTCAAGGTGGAAGGCTTGCCGGAGCTGATTCGGTTGGTGGCCAATCTCGAGCGGCTCGATGAGCAGTACAAGGCCGAGCTGGGAGGGCTTCTGTTTGGGCGCATCGAGAAGGATGGCGCGTCGGCGCATGACCTGTGGGCGGTCGGTCGGCTTGGGGCTCGGGTGCCGTTCTACGGCAGTGACCATGCGTGTGTTTCGATGGAGCTCGCCCAGGAATGGCTGGAGCGGCTGCTCAAGCTCGAGGTGAAGCGGCCCGAGGAGCTCGTCTTCCCACTGGCTCAGCTCGCGCGGGTGAGCGGCGACCGGGCGCGCGACGTCGACGAGGGTTTGCGGGAGCGGGTGGCCGCTCGGCTGGGTGAACTCAAGGCGCCGGAGGTGATGGTGCAGATGGTTCGGGAGGCGACGGTGCTGGGAGAGCGGGAAGAGCAGCGCGTCTTCGGGGAGAGCCTCCCCGCAGGCCTGCGCCTCCTCGGGTCGGCCGAGTAGCCGCGAGCTGGGTAGTAGAGTGGCCCGCCGCGGCATTTAGCACGAGAACGCTCACTTCGGCCGCGAGGTCGTCGTCCTCATACCCCTTGCCACGTAGTCGAGCGCCGCCGCCATCCTGTGCCTGTGCTCCCTTCGCTCAAGTGGTGACTTTGACGACTACCGGTTTCCCACTGGAGGCTGAGCACCACCGAACTCACCTCGGCTTCTCGGCGTCCTCCTCGCAATGCAGGTCAAAGACGGTCCCCTGTCCGTGATCCACTTCCAGCTTCTCTTTCGCCTCATCAAGGGTCTCGGCGAGAACGGTCACCCGCAAACCGGGGCGCGTCGAATCTCGTGTCCATATTGTGGCCCGGTAGACTCGCACTTGATTCCTCATTGCGTCACCTGAAGGGAGCCAAACACGCGCCGCTGTTGCAGAAAGCCCCGATTGTTGTTCCTGGGCCATTGAGTGGCTCATGGACGCCAGTGATAATGCTCACGTCTCCCTTGTACAGTCCGGAATTAACCAAACTGGCAACGTCATTCTGCGAGACATTACCAACTGAGGTCCATACCTCTCCGCCCGCCCCCATTCACTTCGGACGCGAATACACCCCCGAGACGACTCAGGCCTCTCGCGGCGGGCGCTTCCGCCCGACCGAGACTACCTGCCAACCCCTCAAGATATCCTGCCGTCCGAGCCGCTAGTCCTTCGAGCCCAGCAAACACTGGTTTGGCTACCAATCCGACCACTTTGCCAAGCCGTCTCGCCGCTCTTCAGGTGAATCGTCCACCTGTCGCTGCTGACGTCGCGCACGAAGAGGGCAAACGCCCCTTCATTCTTCAGCCGGTAGTAGCGCGCTTCCGGGTTGACCAGCACCAGTTCGTCGTTGAGGCCTGGGCTCTCCACTCCGAATCTGTCCTTCTCCTCGAAGCGCGGCAGCCCCTTGTCCGTCGTCCGGTAGATGCGGAACCGGTTGAGCCTCCAGCCGGCGCCAACCTCCGTCCGCCCGTGCCCGTGCCCTCCGGAATACGACAGCTGCACCGTCGGTGCCAGAATCGCCGGCGCTACCTCAATCGACACCGAGTAGCTGCCGGCTCCACTGGCGGCATCGGCCGCAAACGACTCTCCCAGCCCCTTCAGCGACGCCGGGCCGCTCGGCATCTTCAGCGTCTGAGGCGACAGCGCCGCTGGCATGTCTCCCCAGGCCGCGACGGACCACCCGGCGAGGAGCGCCAACGCGACTGCGCCACACCAACTCCGGCGCCAATCAGTCAAAGCGAGCCACTGTCCAGCACGAGACCAAACCAAATCGCAACTCCAAGGCAACCCGGACAGCTCGGGCGATATCCTTCACTCGGGCGCGAGGCAAGGAGAGGCTCCACACCCCCGTCAAACACCGGCTCGTTCATCGGGCCCCCAGGTTTTCCCGCCGCCCGAGAAACCGCAGCGACGGTGGGAGCACCCGGTGGCGCACCGTTGTTGGTCGCTTCACATGCCGAGCCGCAACGTGAACGCCTCCCCTCGACCCGCGAGCAGAGCGCCCTCTCGGCTCCAAGTCCGTGGCTCGCGGGGGTGAGGATCAAATGGAAGAGCAGCTTCCATTTTGGCCAGGCAGATCCTTCCGACTCCCCATTCGTTCGAGCTCACTCACCAATGGAGGAATCCCATGTCGACTCGTCGTCGGACGTTCCGCTCACTCGAGGTGTGCCTCGGTCTCACCGCGCTGTCCGCCCTCGGGGCGACAGGAGGTGAGCTGGGGCCAGGGCTGGCCTACGGCACGCCCATCGTCGCCGAGCAACTGGCGGTCATCCCCATCGTGCGGACCGAGCAGGCCAAGGCCGCGGGCGACTTCCTCACCCTGGCGCAAGGGCTCAAGGAGAAGCTCGTGAAGGTGAGCGAGCTCGAGGGCGGCGCCTCGGTGAACGAGGTGCGAGTGGCGAACCGCTCCGACCGGCGTCTCCTGCTCCTGGGTGGGGAGCTCATCCTCGGCGGCCAGCAAGACCGCATCATCGGCAGCGACACCGTCATCGAACCCAAAACCACCACCACCGTCGCCGTCTTCTGCGTCGAGCACGGCCGATGGCAAGGCCAGGGGCAGTTCGGCCACTCAGGCGGTCTGGCCGAGGGCAAGCTGCGGCGGGTCGCCAAGTTCGACAAAGCCCAGGGCGATGTCTGGGGGCAGGTCGCGAAGAAGACGGGCGCGCTCAAGGCCTCCAGCGCCACCGGCACCTACCGCACACTCGCGACCGGCGAAGAAGGCAAGAAGGCCGCGGCCCGTTTCGCCTCGGTGAAGGAGGCCTTCCTCAAGGTGCCCGAGGCCGAGGTCGTCGGCGTAGCGGCCTCGGTCAACGGCGTGGTGCGCTCGGTCGACGTCTTCGCCACTCCCGAGCTGTTCCGCGCCTACCGCGACAGCCTCCTCGAGTCGGCCTTCATCGACGCCGCCGACGCCACGCCCGAGGCCGGCAAGGCGCCTCCGACCGCGGTCGAGGTGAAGGCCTTCATGGACAACGCCGATGTCGCCAGCCCCGCGGAGGTGTCACGCAACAAGGCCGGGCACACGGTGGAGAAGAAGGGCAAGGACGTTGTCAACTCGACCCTCTCCACGCAGTCCAACGAGCCCATCTACCGCTCGTACCAGAACGCCAAGTACTGACCTCGACGCCCGTCAGGTGCCGAGCGCCTCGCAGAGCCCCTCGAGGCTCTCGAGGCTGTGCACCGCTCGCAGCTCGTGCACGTGAGGGAGCAGCGCCCGAATGCCCTCGGCCCTCGGCTCGAAGCCCTCGTAGCGCAGCAGCGGGTTGAGCCAGATGAGCCGTCGGCACGACTTGTGGAGCCGCTCGGCCTGCTTGGCTAGGCCACTCTCGGGGTCGCACTCGAGCCCGTCGGTGACGAGGAGCACCACCGCGCCCTGGCCGAGCACCCGCCGAGACCAACGGGTGTTGAACGTCTCGAGGCACGCGCCGATGCGAGTCCCGCCAGACCAGTCGTGCACCTCCTCGCCGACCTTCTTCAAGGCGAGGTCGACGTCGCGGTGCTTGAGCCACCGGGTGATGGGGGTGAGCCGGGTGCCGAAGGCGAAGGTGAACACCCGGTCGCGATCCGACGTCAGCGTGTGGAGGAAGAAGAGCAGCATCCGGCTGTAGCGGTCCATCGAGCCGGACACGTCGACCAACGCCACTAGGGGCGGAGGTCGCTCTGCGTGGCTGGCGAACTTGAGGGGAATGTCATCGCCCCCTCCTCGGAGGCTGTGGCGCAGCGTTCGGCGGAGGTCCAGCTTCCTCCCGCCCTCGTCTGCCTTGAGCCGCCGCGTGCGCACGGCCAGGTGTGGGAGCCGCAAGCGCCCGATGAGCCGCTTCGCCCGGCGGATCTCCTCGGCCGACATCTGCTCGAAGTCCTTCCGCTGAAACTGCTCCTCGGGCGAGTACGTCATCGTCGCGTCGAGCTCGAGGTGTGACCCCTCCTCGGGAGCTGGCGGCGGAGGTGGCGCTGGCCGTTGCGCATTCATGGCCTCGAGGATCCGCCGGGTCGCCAGCGGCGGTGCGTCCTCCGGCGCCTCGTGCGTCGTGGGGGCGAACAACGAGAGCGCCTGGTGGTGGCCGAAGGGGTCGCGAAAGAAGAAGTCGAAGGCCTCCTCGAACAGCTCCAGCTCGCCTCGCCGCCGAACCAGCGTGGCCCTCAAGGCGGCCTTCACGTCGTCGCGGCGATCGACCCCGGCTGCCTCCACCGCGCGGATGGCGAGCATCACGTCTCCGGGCCCCAGCCGTAACCCCGCGGCGCGTAGCAGGCGGCCGAAGCTCATCAGGTTCTCGGCCAGGAGCCCCGACGCCATCAGGGTGCCCGCTCTTCGGCCCGCACCTCCTCGAGGATGCGCCCTGCCTCGTCACCGCGGATCCGCTCGATGTCGTCCTGGTACTTGAGCACTACCCCCAGCGTGTGGCTCACCACCTCTGGCTCCAGCGCGATGCGATCGAGCGCCAACAGCGCCTGGGTCCAATCGATGGACTCGGCGACCCCAGGGCTCTTGAAGAGGTCCTTCTTCCTCAGCCGCTGCACGAAGGCCACCACTTGGCGGCTCAGGCTCTCCTGCGCCTCGGGCACCCGGGCCCTGAGAATCGCCCGCTCCCTCGCCGCGTCGGGGTAGTCTATCCAGTGGTACAGACACCGGCGCTTCAACGCGTCGTGAATCTCTCGGGTGCGGTTGCTGGTCAACACCACGATGGGCGGGGCCGGGGCCCGCTGGGTGCCCAGCTCGGGAATGGTGACCTGGAAGTCGGAGAGGATCTCCAAGAGGAACGCCTCGAACGGCTCATCGGTGCGATCCAGCTCGTCGATGAGCAACACCGGCGGGCCCCCAGGCTGGGGCTGGAGCGCTTGCAAGAGTGGCCGGGCGATGAGGAAGCGCTCGCTGAAGACGTCCTTCTGGAGTGTCGCTTTGTCTGTCGCTCCGCTCGCTTCGGCCAGGCGAATCTCGAGCATCTGCTGGGCGTAGTTCCACTCGTACACCGCCGAGGACACGTCGAGGCCCTCGTAGCACTGCAGCCGAATGAGCCGGCGACCCAGGCGCTCGGCCAGCACCTTGGCGATCTCCGTCTTGCCAACCCCCGCCTCACCCTCGAGGAAGAGGGGCCGGCCCAGCTTGAGCGACAAGAACAGCGCGGTAGCGAGGCCGCGGTCGGCGACGTAGTTCCCCGCCTCGAGCAGCTCCACCACCGCGTCAACGCTGGAAGGGAGCGCCGCCCCCATGTCAGCGCGCGCTGGCGACGGCCCTTCGAGCCATCACCGTGATGAGGTGGGCTCGGTAGTCGGCGCTGGCCCCGAGCTCCTCGTTGAGCCCGGCGGCTGGCACCTTCACGTTCGCCACCGCCTGCTCGGTGAAACTCTTGCTCAACGCCGCCTCCATCGCTGGCACCCGGAAGACCGCTGGGCCCGCGCCCGTCACCGCCACCCGCACCCCGTCGGCGTACTTCGCCACGAAGACCCCGACGAGCGCGTACTTCGAGGCGGGGTTGGAGAACTTGGCGTAGCCCGCCTTCTCCGGCCGCTCGAAGCGTACTCCCACGACTATCTCGTCATCGGCCAGCGCCGTCTCGAACATGCCCTTCTTGAAGAAGTCGTCGGCTGGAATGGCGCGGCGATCAGTACGGAGCACCCCCTTCAAACCAACCACCGCGGCTGGGTAGTCGGCCGAGGGGTCGGCGTGAGACACCGAGCCGCCCAGGGTGCCCCGGTTGCGCACCTGCGGGTCTCCGATGTGGTCGGCCAGCATTGCCAGCGCGGCGATGGTGCCCTTCACCGCTTCATGCGAGGCCACCGTCGCGTGCGTCGTCCCCGCGCCGATGAGGAGCGCTGGGCCATCGACCTGAACCCCTTGCAGCTCGGCCAGGGCGCTCAGCGAGATGAGGTCCGAGGGGCTGGCCATGTCGAGCTTCATGACTGGCAAGAGGCTCATGCCGCCAGCCAGGTATTTGCCTTCGGGCCTGGCCTTGCGCGTGGCGACGGCTTCCTGGAGCGTCTTGGGCCGATGGTAATTGAAGTCGTTCATGGCGAGCTCCTCTTGGCGGCCTGAATGGCGTTCCACACCCGTTGCGGGGTGGCGGGCATGTCGATGTCCTTGACGCCCAGTGGAGCGAGCGCATCGAGCACTGCGTTGATGACGGCTGGCGGAACGCCGATGGCGCCCACTTCTCCCACGCCCTTCACGCCCAGCGGGTTGTGGGTGCAGTGAGTGACGTGCATGCCAGTCTTGAAGAAGGGCAGGTCTCCCGCTCGGGGCATGGTGTAGTTCAGGTAGGAGCCGGTCAACAGTTGGCCGTTCTCGTCGTAGACGCACTCCTCGAGGAGCGCCTGGCCGATGCCCTGGGCGA
>PMBV01000395.1 GCA_003153055.1 Myxococcales bacterium | reverse complement strand
TTCGGCCACCAGACCAAGCGCTGGAACCCGAAGATGAAGCCGTACATCTTCGGCGCCCGCAACGGCATCTACATCATCGACTTGCAGAAGACGGTGGTGCTGGCGCGCACGGCGCTGCGCTTCCTCTCCGACCTCACCGGCCGCGGTGGCTCGGTGCTCTTCGTGGGCACCAAGAAGCAGGCTCAAGACGTGGTGCGTGAAGAGGCGACCCGCTCGGGCCAGTTCTTCGTCACCAACCGCTGGCTGGGCGGCACGCTGACCAACTTCAAGACCATCAAGCAGGGCATCGATCGCTTGAAGACCATCGAGAAGATGGCCGAAGACGGCACCTTCGAGCGGCTCCCCAAGAAGGAGGTCGCGGCGCTCCAGCGTGAGCAGGAGAAGCTGGTGAAGAACCTCGGCGGTATCAAGGAGCTCCAGCGGCTGCCCGGCGCCATCTTCGTCATCGACCCCAAGAAGGAGGCCATCGGCGTGCACGAGGCCAACCGCCTGGGCATTCCGGTTCTCGGCCTGGTCGACACCAACTGCGACCCCGAGGGCATCGACTACGTCATCCCCGGCAACGACGACGCCATTCGCTCCATCAAGCTGTTCACCGCGAAGATCGCCGACGCCTGCATCGAAGGCGCGGCCCGTTACCGCGCCTCCGGGGCCGCCGATCGCGACGCCCAGGAAGAGCGCCGCCGACACGAGGGCCGTGGCTCCGACATGGATCGCCGCCGAGCCCCGCGCCGTGAGGGCCGTGGCCCCGTGGTCGAGCACCGCAACGCCCCTGAGCCCGTCGCCGAGGAGGCCGCCGCCGTCGTGGCGCCCACCGCCCCCGAGGCCGCTGCCCCCGTGGTGCCTGCTCCCGCCGCGGAGTGAAGCAACCCTCTCAAGAGCGAGACCAACAGACATGGCTGAGATCAGCGCGAGTATGGTCAAGGAGCTCCGCGAGAAGACCGGCGCGGGCATGATGGATTGCAAGAAGGCGCTCACCGAGTCGCAGGGCGACTTCACCAAGGCCGAGGAGTGGCTCCGCAAGAAGGGCATCTCCAAGGCGGCGTCGAAGGGCACCCGGGTGGCCGCCGAGGGCCTGGTGGGCATCGAGCTCCGAAACGACGCCAAGCTGGGCATCGTGGTCGAGGTGAACTCAGAGACGGACTTCGTCGCCAAGAACGACGAGTTCGTCAAGCTGACCAAGGGCATGGTCGAGCACGTCGCTCAGCACGCGCCGGCCGACGTCTCGGCGCTTCTCGAGCAGGAGTGGGTCGACGGCAAGAAGGTGAAGGACGCCATCACCGAGAAGATCGCCACCATCGGTGAGAACATCACCGTGCGTCGGTTCCAGCGCTTCGAGGTGAAGGGCGAGGGCGCGCTGGGCATGTACCTGCACTCGAACAGCAAGGTCGCGGCGCTGACCGAGGTGCTGGGCAAGTCGGGCACCGAGGCCCAGCAGCTGGCCCGCGAGCTGGCCATGCAGATCGCCGCGGTTCGTCCGGCCTACGTCGACCGCACCTTCGTCCCTTCCGACATTCTCGAGAAGGAGAAGGAGATCTACCGTGAGGAGCTCCGCACCTCGAAGAAGCCCGAGGCCATCTGGGAGAAGATCCTCACCGGCAAGCTCGAGAAGTTCTACGAGAACAACGTGCTGGTCGACCAGGTGTGGATCAAGGACGACAAGAAGAAGGTGAAGGACCTCATCGCCGAGCTGGGCAAGAAGGCGGGGGCCACCCTCACCGTCGGCCGGGTGGCGCGCATCGAGGTCGGCGAGGGCATCGAGAAGAAGAAGGAAGACCTCGCGGCCGAGGTGGCCAAGACGTTGGGTCAGGCCTGACGTCGCCGGGCTCTTTCGAAATCAGCACGGCTCGCGCTCGAAGATCGACATGGGCGCGAGCTTTCGAGTAAGAGCTTGATTCCGCCATGGAAGCCCCCTCGAAGACCGGCGGATACAAGCGGATTCTCCTCAAGCTGTCCGGCGAAGCACTGATGGGGGACGATCGCTACGGCATCAGTCCCCCCACGCTGGTTCGCATCGCCGAGGAGATCATCGGCCTCGGAAAGTCTGGCGTGGAGGTGGCTGTCGTCATCGGCGGCGGCAACATCTTCCGGGGCGTTCAGGGGGCCACCCGGGGAATGGACCGAGCCAGCGCCGACTACATGGGCATGCTGGCCACCTGCATCAACAGCCTCGCCCTCCAGGACGCGCTCGAGAAAAACGGCGTCGATACCCGCGTGCAGTCCGCCATCGAGATGCGCTCNNATCCGCCACCTCGAGAAGGGGCGGGTGGTCATCTTCGCGGCCGGCACGGGGAACCCGTATTTCACCACCGACACGGCTGCCTCCCTCCGGGCGATGGAGATCAACGCCGAGGTCATCTTGAAGGCCACCAAGGTCGACGGTGTCTACGACTCGGACCCCAAGAAGAACCCCGATGCCCGCCGGTTCCGAACCCTCACCTACATGGACGTCCTCCGGCGGCAGCTCTCGGTGATGGACTCGACGGCCATCTCGTTGTGCATGGACAACAGCCTTCCCATCGTCGTCTTCGACATGACGCACTCGGGCAACATCGCCCGGGCGGTCCTGTCTCCCGGCGAGATTGGCACGTTGGTGGGCTCGGGCGAGACTGTCCTCGCGTAGAAGGGCCCCAAGGACACACCTCAGCTCGAAGAGGCTCGTAGGAAAGGAAACGACATGGGCGCGCACGATGACGTCGTGAAACAACTCTCGGAGCAGATCAAGCGCACCATCGATGCGCTCAAGCAGGGCATGACGAAGATTCGCACCGGGCGGGCCAACGCCGCGATGCTGGACGGCGTGCGGGTCGACTACTACGGCACCATGACGCCGCTGGCCCAGTGCGCCGCCGTCGCGGTGCCCGAGCCCAGGCTCATCACCGTCAAGCCGTGGGACAAGAGCATCTTGAAGGACATCGAGAAGGCGCTCCACGAGGCCAACCTCGGGCTCAACCCACAGAACGACGGGGAGATCATCCGCCTGCCGATTCCTCCGCTCACCGAGCAGCGGCGCAAGGAGATCGCCAAGCAGGTCAAGGCCAACGGCGAAGAGCACAAGGTCGCCATTCGCAACGAGCGCCGAGAGGCCAACGAGCGGCTCAAGCAACTCCTCAAAGACAAGACCATCACCGAGGACGACAACAAGCGCGCCCAGGAGAAGGTCCAGAAGGAGACCGACGGAGGCATCACCCAGATCGACGAGGTGGTGGCGAAGAAGGAGAAGGAAGTCCTCGAGGTTTGACGTGCAGGTGCTCGTCGCCGAGCCGTCCGTTCCGCTCTCCAGCGCTCTGAAGAAGTTTCTCGACGGCACCGCCGAGGTCACCGTCGCCCGGTTCCTCGACGAGGCGGTGCAGCAATTTCATGAGCAGTCGCCCGGCGTGGTGGTGGCGTCGGTGTCGAGCTCCTTCGAGGGCGAGGTGCTGTGCGTACGGCTCAAGCGCCAGTCGCCCGCCACGGGCGTGGTGCTGGTCTACCCGGCCGAAGACGCTCTCGAGGCCCCACGGCGCTCCGCCGAGGCCGGGGCCGATGCCTTCCTGGTTGGCCCGCTGAAGAAGCACGTGGTGCTGTCGGTGGTGAGGGCGGTCTGGCAGCTCCACCAAGCCTCGGCGCGGGCCAGCCGAGCGGAGGCCGAGCTGTCGACGGTGAAGGCCCAGCTCCTCGCCGAGCAGCAGCGGCTCGAGACCGCCGTGGCCAATCAGCTCCGCGCCGGGGTGAAGGCGACCGACGAGGCCTTCTTCAAGAAGTTCATTCTGCTCGAGCTCAAGCGCAGCAAGCGGTACCGCTACCCGGTGGCGTTGCTCCTGGTGGCACTGGATCGCCTCGAGACGCACCTCGCGCAGCAGACCGCTCCCGAGCTCCAGCGGGCCAGCATTCGTGGCGAGGCGCTCCAGGCCATCAGCGTCCTCATTCGAGACATCGACATCGCCATGCCGTTTGGTGACGACAAGTACCTTGTCTTCTTGCCCCACACGCCGCGGATCGGCGCTGGCGTGGTGGCCGAGCGGGTGGTGGAGCGGCTCAACCGGCTGAGCGCCTTCCCCACGGGGACGGCGTCAGTGGGTGGGGCCTGCTTCGACCCGGCTCATGGCGACGGCAAGGCCCAGGTGAGCTTCGCCGCGCTGGTGCGCGAGGCCGGTGAGTTGCTCAAGAGGGCCTTCGGGCAGGGCGGCAACCGCGCCGAGCTCCCCGACGCTCCGGTGGCCTCCAGCAAGCAGAAGAAGAACCGCATCGTCATGGGCTGAAGCGGGCTACTCTCGGAAGGTGGCCTTGAGCCACTGGGCGACCTGGGCGATTTCCTCGTCGGTCATCTTCGAGCCGTACTTCGGCATGAAGCCCTTGGCGCCGCGGATGACCTTGGCGATCTTCTCCTCGGACATCTTGGGAACCCTCGACACCAAGGCCGGGCCGCGGGCACCTGTGCCGTCGCCGATGGCCTTCTCAGCATCGAAGAATGGATCTCCATGCCGGGCATGGTGCCGGAGGCGGGCGCTGATTCAAAGCCTCGAGTGGGCGATGAGCTCCTCTGGGCGGTCGCGATGAGTGGAGCACCCTGAGGCCGGCCGCCGCGAGGATGTTGCTTCGGACATGAGCAGACCGGCCCGGGAAGGACGGCGGGGGCCTGGGGCTTGGCCTGTGGGCGATCAGATCAGCCCCACTGCACGGCAAGTGAATGTCGCCGATGGGCCGATGGGCCGACGGTCCGATGGGTCAGGGTCGCCAGCAACGTCACCAATGGTTTCATCTGGCGCGTGGGCTTCGAATGGTGCCGCCAGTTACCTAGGCCCGCTCGCGGTCGCTGACGGCTCCGGCTGACTCGTCCCCCGCGATGGGCGCGATGGGCTGCAGTCGCTCGGAGGCGACGGAGTCGAGCGCGCCCGAGATGGCCGAGAGCTCGGAGTTGAGACGTTCGACGCTCGCCTTGACGCCGTCGAGCTGAACGGAGGAGCCAGCGGAGCGGGCCACCGACACCCGAATGCGGAGCTCCTGGAGCGAGATGAGCAACGACGTGTACTCGCCGTCGACGCGGTCGGCGTGGGTGGCGAGCTCTTCGAGCGCGGACTTCTGTCCGTCGAGAGAGCGGAGCGCGTCACCGAGCTTGGCCCTCGTCACCGAGTCGGTGGCGGCCTTGAGCCTTCCCTCGAGCGCCTCCCGCTGGGACTCCAGGGCGGTGAGCCGCTCGCGGGGCTGCTCGGCGAAGAGTTGCAGCCTGCGGGTGTCGAGGGCGCGGGCGGTGGCCCTCAACGAGGCGATGGTCTGCTCCGGGGCCTGCACGAAGTGGCGCACGGCCTCGGGCGCCTTCTTCAGGTCAGCGAGGAGTTGATCGCACAGGGCGTCGACCTCGTGGGTGGTCGCGCTCGTGGCAGGCGCCGATGGTTCGAGCACTGGCGTCGGCGCGGGGAGCGCGGTCCGGTCTCGTTCGTTGGCCAGGCTGTACTGCTTGGCGCCTCCGATGCCGATGCCCATGGCGACGAAGACGAGCCACCAGAGCTCAGGCCGGAAGACGGCGAAGGCCAACAGGCCGGCGGCTGCGAGCAGCATGATGATGCCAACGCCCGTCGATGCCTCGGCGCGCTCGCGGTCATGCCGCTCGGCCCTCAGCTGGTCGCGCTTGGCACGTCTGAGGGCCCGGCGGTCGAATTTAGAGAGCTGCTTTCGCTCGATGGCGGTGGTGATTTGCTGGGTGATGTGGGCCGCCAGGTGATTCACCGTCTCCCGGCGCTGGGCCCGGGTCGAGCGCTCCCACGCCTCGGCGTCTTCCACCAGGCGTCTCCCCAGCTGCTCCAGGCGCTTCTGCAGATCGCACTCGGGCATCGTCGTTTGCATCGGATCTACCGGAGAGACTCCCGTCGCGCGACTCGATTTCCCCTTCTCGACCTCTTTGGTGTTTGTGCTGGAAGATCAAGTCGTTGCAGACGAGAATCCGACCGCTGAACGCTCGTCGTCGGCGAAACGTCTGGGCGGCTGAAGGAGGAGCACGGATGTGGCAGCATATCGTGCTCCCAGGGGCGCAGCGCCTCCGGTCGAGCCCGGAGCGCGATGTCTGCCGAGGTCATCACCACCCGTTGGTGCACGCCCGACGAGCTTCACCTCGTCAATGTTCGCTATGCCGAAGTGAGGTTCCAGCCGTCAGCCGAAGGAGACCGCCAGCTGGTGGCG
This sequence comes from Myxococcales bacterium, assembly GCA_003153055.1. The sequence goes on along the minus strand of PMBV01000395.1, from coordinate 28,377 downwards.
TTCGCGTTCGGTCACCTCGCCGGCCTTGGACGCCTGGTGTCGTATTCGCCGGCCGTCGAGCTGGGCGGCATCTGGGTCGACCCGGCCCATCGCGGACAGGGCCTCGCGCGGGCCGTCGTGTCGAGGCTCGTGGCCGCCGCGGGCCTGGGGCCGGTCTACTGCTTGCCCTTCGCGAAGCTGGAGCCGTTCTACGCATCGTTCGGGTTTCGGCAAGTGTCGAGTGGAGAGGCGCCGAGCGCGCTCCAGGTGAAGCTCCAGTTCTGCGCGGCGACCTACGCCGACCCGACCCTGCTGATGCGCCTCGTCGAGCGCGTCCAGGCGCGTTGAGGGCCTACAGCACCTTCCCCGGGTTCAGGATGCTCGAGGGGTCCAGCAACGCCTTGAGCCCCCTCATCAGCTCGATCTCCGTGGCGCTGCGGGTGTGGCCGAGCCAAGGCCGCTTGAGCAACCCGATGCCGTGCTCCGCGCTCACCGACCCTCGATGGCGCTTCACCGTGTCGAACAACGCCGCGTCGACCTCGTGGGTTCGCTCGAGAAAGACATCCATCGTCAGCGCTTCGGGCTTCATGATGTTGACGTGCAGGTTCCCGTCGCCGATGTGGCCGAACAGGCACAGCTCCCAGCCTGGGTAGCGGTCCTCCAGCAGCGCCTCCAGCTCGGCCGAGAACGACGAGAGCTCGGCCAAGGGCAAGGCGATGTCGTTCTTGTGGGGCGTGCCCGTGGCGGAGAGCGCCTCGCTGATGCCCTCACGCAACGTCCACAGCGCCTTGGCCTGGCCCGAGTCGGCAGCCAAGGTGCCGTCGAGCACCAACCCCTGCTCGAACAGCCCGGCGAGCCAGCTGTCGAGGGCCCCCGGCTGAGCCTGCTCCACTTCGAGCAGCACGTAGTGTGACGCCGAGGCGTCGAAGGGTGGCCTCAGGCCGCGGTGCCGCTCCAGTCGAGCCATGCAGCGGTCGGTGAAGAACTCGTAGGCCATGATGGTGAAGGGCGCACCGCGGGCGGCCTCGAAGAGCCGGAGCACGGCCTGGAGCGAATCGAGCGCAAAGAGGAAGACGTCGACCCGTTGGGAGAGGCGGGTCAGCTTCAACGTCGCCTGGGTGACGACGCCGAGGATTCCTTCGGTGCCGATGAAGAGCTGCCGCAGATCGACCCCGGTGTTGTTCTTTTCGAGCGCTCCGTTGAGCTCGAGCACCTCGCCCTGGGCGGTGACGACCTCGAGCCCCAGCACCCACTGCCGGGTCAACCCGTAGCGGATGACCCGCACTCCTCCGGCGTTGGTGGCGATGTTTCCTCCCACCGTCGAGGAGCCCTTGGCGCCCAGGTCGATGGGCCAGAACAGCCCCTGGGGGGCGACGTGCGCGTGCACCGCCTCGGTGATGGCCCCCGCCTGCACCCGCACCGTCATGCCCAGGGTGTCGACTGGCCCCATCGAGCGCATGCGCTCCATCGAGAGCACCACTTCGCCGGCCTTGGCCACCGCTCCACCTGCCAGGCCGGTGCGCCCGCCAGACGGTACCACCGCGACCCAATTCGAGTGGCACAGGGCGAGGAACCGCGAGACCTCCTCGGTGTTGCGAGGCCGCACCAGCATCGACGGCCGGGGCTCGTACACCCGCGTCCAGTCGATGCCGTAGGTCGACAGCTCGCTCGGGTCGGTGGAGGCGAAGTCAGCAGGAAAGCCCGCGAGGGTCTCGAGGAAGGCCGAAGGGAGGGTCATCGCCCCACCCTTGTAACAGGGCGGCGTCGCGGACGCGGTTCTGCTCCGCGCGCGGTGTCGACCCCAATTCAGGCGAGGCCGAGGGGTGCCCGAGTGGTAGATCGAGCCAACATGGCGGAGCGTCTGTACCGAATTTCCGTCGCCGCCGAGCTGGCTGGCGTCTCAGAGGGACTCCTCCGAGCATGGGAGCGGCGCTTCGGGCTGGTGAAGCCTCGGCGGACCGCTGGCGGGTACCGGGCGTACTCTCAGAGAGACATCGATCTGCTGAAGCGGGTGAGGCAGCTCACCGAAGAGGGCGTGTCCATCGGAGAGGCCGTGCGGCTGGCTCCGGCGATTCGAAGGGAGCTGGAGGCTCAGCCCCAGGCTTCGTCGGCCGAAGGTGTTGGGGTTGACCCCTCGGCCATGGCGACGCTGCACAAGGCCGCGCTGTCGGCCACCGAGCGGTTCGATCAGCCGGCGCTGGAGGCCTCGCTCGACGCGGCGCTGGCGCGGGTGCCGCCGCTCTCGGCCTGGAACGCGGTGCTCGGCCCTTTGGAGATCGAGGTTGGCCAACGGTGGCATGACGCCTCGCTGAGCTCGGCCCAGGAGCACCTGGTCTCCCACGCGGTGCGGGTGCGCCTCATCGGGCTGTTGCACCAGGCTCCCAGCCTCGACCGCCGCCATGTGGTGTGTGCCTGCTTCCCCGAAGAGGAGCACGAGCTGGGTCTTCTTCAAGCGGCGCTGCGGTTCCGCCATGCGGGCGATCGAGTCACCTACGTGGGTGCGCGCTGTGAAGTGGGCCAGCTCGGGGCGCTCGTTCGGAGAGTCAAGGCAGACGTCGTCGCGCTCTCCGCGGTCACTGACCCGGGTGAGGCGAGCTTTCGGCAGACGCTGGGGGAGATCATCACTGCGCTGCCAAAGGTGCGTGTGGTGATCGGTGGCCCGGGGGCTGGGGCCCATGCTGGCGTATGCGCCGAGTTGAGCGCAGAGCTCGTCGTGACCGAAGAGGCGTGGGCTCGCGCGCTGCGGTGAGTGTCCGGTCACTCTCTTGTCGAAGGGTCGACGTCGGCGAGGCCTCCTCGGGCCATCAGCGTGCGCGAAAAGTGATGTCCCAACGCCCCCGGACGCACACGCTGCCGGTCGGTCGAGTGGTGCCCCTCACGTGTGCTCACTGCGGTCTCGGGTCGAGGCGCTGGCCAGACCGCCTCGTCTGTCGTTCCCCCGTCATCGCGGCTCGGGGCGCTCTTTCAACTCGACCAGCACCACGTCGGTATCCGTCGTGCCGATGTTCTCGCCGGTGTGGGTCTGGGCCGGAATCCACATGATGTCGCCGGCCTTGAACTCTCGGTCCACCGAGCGTCCATCGGGGAAGATGAGCCGGCGCTTGAACGCCGACATCGCCTGGAGCACCGAGTCGGGATGATGGTGCTGGTGGGTCTTCGCTCCGGGGGTGTCGTGGTAGCGCAGCACCCGTACGCGGGCGTTCTCAGTGACCACCTTGTACCTGTCGCCGTCGGTGACCGTCGGATCGCGCGCGAGGTCACTCGTCGTCCCTTCGGCCCCGGGAGGCGGCGCCATCACCGGCTGAACCCGTGACGCGTCCGGGGTCGGCTGCATCTGGGCGCAGGCCCCCAAGGCAGCGGCTCCACACAACACGATGGCCCTGGTCGCGTTCATCGCTCGCCCCCTTGACCGAAGTGGTCACATTGATGCGTCGTCGGCTCAGCCTGAGGTGCCGACGCTGGGCCCTCATAACGACCAGCCCCCAGGGTTCCCAACAAACAGGGCGCGGGCGGGCGGAACGCGAGGCACGCCCAAGCCGGGAATTGCGTCGGACGGCGTTGGGAGCACAATCGGTCGTGTCATGACGCTGCCGACGACGAAGGACGATGGCCCCCGGGTCCGGGCGCTGAGCGCATCGTTGCAGGAGCTGAGCCCCGATTCCCTCGCCCGCCTGTGGCCGCGCATGGAGCAGTGCCATGTGCCCGCCGGCACCGAAGTCGTGCGCGAGGGAGAGCAAGGGCGGGAACTGTACATCGTGCTGGACGGAACCGCCGAGGTGAGGCGGGGCCGGGTGGTCGTTCAGCGATTGTCGGCCGGCGCCGAGTTCGGTGGGCTGGGCCTCCTGACCGGGCGAGCGCGGGCGGCCACGGTTCGCGCGGCGACGCCGCTCACGCTTGCTCGGCTCAGTCGCGCTGCCTGGGAGTCCCTCAAGGCGACCGACCCTTCGCTGGCCATTTCCCTCGCCGAGGCCATCGTGGGCCAAGTGCGAGGCGATCTCGTGCACGTGACCGAGGCGATGAGCGCGCTGCTCCCCGGCCGCCGAATGGTGCGCTCGGGCGAGGTGACGGTGACCCTCGATGGAGTCTCACGACAGGTCGCCACGGGGACACCGCTCATTGATCTCCTGCCCTCCGCGGTCGACGGAGTGCCGGTGGTCGCCGGGCTGATGAGCTTCAAGCCCGTGTCGCTCCTCACTCCGGTGATGACCGACGCTCGGGTGGGCCCACTGCTGCTCTCCCACTGGGAGGGCCGGCAGGTGTTCGCCCGCAGCACCGCGCTGCTGCTCCTCGAGGCCGCGTGGGACGTGGAACCCACGCTCGAGGTGCACCTCGGCCCTTCGCGAGGCACGCACCAGTTGGTCGAGGTGCCGTCGCTGGGAGGGCGAACGCTCGTGGGGCTGGCCGAGAGCCTGACCGCCGCGATGCAGACCCTCGTCGACCGACGGCTGAAGATCCGCGTCGAGCAGTGGCTGGTCGACGAGGCAAAACAGCACTTCATCGAGCGCGGGTGGACCGACGCCGCCGAGCTGCTCAGCACCCACCGTACCGCGACCGTTCCGCTCGCCTCCTGCGGGCACGTCTACGCGCTGGCGCTGGGCCCGCTGGTGCCCGAGACCGGAATGCTGGGCGGTGCCACCGTGTGGGCGCACGGCGACGGCCTGGCGCTCGATCTCGGCGCGGTCGACCCCCGGCGTCAGGGCGTGGCGGTCACGGCCCTGCTCGATCCTCCGATGGTGGCGGAGCACCGCCGGTGGACCCAGAGCATGGGCGTGACGAGCGTGGGGGCGTTCAACGCCTGCTGCATCGATGGGCGGGTGACCCAGCTCATCAGGGTCTCCGAGGGCTTCCACGAGAAGCAGATTTCCCACATCGCCGACGCCATCGCGGTGGCTCGAGGCCGGCTCAAGATCATCTCCATCGCCGGGCCCTCGTCGTCGGGGAAGACCACGTTCATCAAGCGGCTCTCGGTGCAGCTCCACATCAACGGGCTGAGGCCGGTGGCGCTGTCGCTCGACGACTACTATGTCGACCGGGTCGCCACTCCAAAAGACGGGAAGGGCGAGTGGGACTTCGAGGCGTTGGAGGCGCTCCAGCTCGACCTCCTGCAATCCCACGTGCGGCGGCTGCTCCGTGGCGAATCGGTGCGCCTCGCCCGCTATGATTTCAAGACCGGCATAAGCCACCCCGAGGGCGGCGCCACGCTCAGGCTGGGGCCCGGCGACCTGTTGATGCTGGAAGGCATTCACGGGTTGAACCCCAAGCTCCTGGGTGAAATCCCTCGCCCCGAAGAGCTGTTTCGCGTCTTCATTCACCCGGCCACCGCGTTGCCGTTCGATCGGCTCTCGCGGGTCAGCCCGACGGATCTCCGGCTGCTCCGGCGCATCGTTCGTGATCGCCACCAGCGCGGCTACAGCGCGGCCGAGAACATCAGCCGGTGGCCCTCGGTGCAGGCGGGGGAGCAGACCCACATCTTCCCGTTTCAGGATGAGGCCGACGCCACCTTCGACAGCGCCCTGGTGTACGAGCCGGCGGTCTTGAAGGTGTTCGCCGAGCGCTACTTGCTCGAGGTGCCGCCCACTGACCCGTCCTTCGCGACCGCCTGGCGACTGAGGCATCTGGTGGACCAGTTCGTCGCCATCTACCCAGACCACGTGCCCCCCACCTCCATCATCCGAGAGTTCGTCGGCGGCAGCGGCTTCGAGTACTGACTGAAGCATTCCCCCGTCGCGGGGGCCGGTAGGGTACAGGGCCACCGGGTGACGCTCCTCCGGGCCTTCGACCTGACGCTCTCCTTCGGTAGCCGCACCCTCTTCTCTGACCTCGAGCTGGTCATCGAGGAAGGCGAGCGGGTCGGTCTGGTCGGGGTCAACGGCTGTGGCAAGTCGACGCTGATGAAGGTGCTGACCGGGGCCGTGAAGCCCGACACCGGCAGCATGCAGGTTCAGCGGGGCACGCGGGTCAGCCACCTGCCGCAGGAGCCCGACTTCCCCGCTGGGGCGACGCCCTCGAGCGAGCTGACCGTCGCCCAGCAGGCGCTCCGTGACGCGCTCGACGAGCACGCGCGGCTCTCCGAGTCGCTGGAGACGAGCTGCGACGACCGAGTGCTCGCTCGCCTGTCGACGCTGGTGGAGGTCATCGAGCGCCTCGGCGGCTGGGACACGGCGCACGAGTCACGCAAGCTGCTCGATCGCCTCGGCGTCGACCCGGCCACCTGGGACCAACCCATCGACCAGCTCTCCGGTGGGCAGCGCAAGCGGGTGGCCATCGCTCGGGCGTTGCTCACCCACGCCGACCTCCTCATGCTCGACGAGCCCACCAACCACCTCGACGCCGAGACCGTGGAGTGGCTCGAGGAGGAGCTGGACTCCCGTGACTCGGCGCTGCTGCTCGTCACCCACGATCGCTACTTCCTCGATGGCCTGGTCGACCGCATCGTCGAGGTCGAGCCACACGTTTCACCCGAGCAGCCCGGCGGCCTCGTCAGCTACCCCGGCAACTACGAGGCGTACCTCGAGCAGAAGCTGGTGCAGCTCGAGAACGACAAGACCGGCGAGCACAAACGCCAGCGGTGGATCGCCCAGGAAGTGGCCTGGCTCCGCCGTGGGCCCAAGGCGCGCCGCACCAAGTCGAAGGCCCGCATCGAGCGAGCCCGCAAGCTGCTGGGTGAGAAGGGCTTTCAACGCCCGAGGGTGCCCGAGCTGCAGCTCGCCGCCGCGCCACGGCTCTCGCAGACCGTCATCGAGGCCAGCCATGTCTCCAAGGCCTTCGGCGAGCTCCAGGTCCTCGACGACGTGAGCGTCATCCTCCAGCCGGGCGAGCGGCTCGGCCTGGTGGGGCGCAACGGCGCGGGCAAAACGACACTCATTCGCACGCTGCTCGGCGAGCTCCCGCCCGACACGGGGACCGTTCGGCTGGGGCCCAAGACGCGGGTGGTGCATTACGATCAGCTCCGCACCGCCCTCGACGAAGAGAAGACCGTCTTCGAGGCTGCGTGGGACGACGACTGGGTCACCCTGGGCGAGAAGAAGATGCGCCTCGCCGAGTACCTCGACGACCTGCTCTTCCCGGTACCCATGCAGCGCATGAAGGTGAAGGGCCTGTCGGGCGGTGAGCGCAATCGGCTGCTCCTCGCGCGTTTGTTCCTCGAGGGCGCCAACGTGCTGGTGCTCGACGAGCCAACCAACGATCTCGATCTCGTCACCCTCAACGTGCTCGAGCGGCTCCTCCGCGAGTTCACCGGCGCGGTGCTGCTCGTCACCCACGATCGCTACTTCCTCGACAAGGTCGCCACGGCGCTCCTCGTCTTCGAGGGAGAGGGGCGGGTCGTGCGGCATGAAGGCAACTACGAGCTCTACCGGCGGCTCGCGCGAGGGCGGAAGAACTCGGCCCGTGAGGCCTCCTGAACCCCGCTCGGGCACCCAGGGGCTCCCGAGGGCCTCACCTGGCCCCAGTCGCGCAACCGACTGAAAGTGCTCGGAGCGACGACCCGCCCACGGAGCACCAAGCATGGTATGGGAATCTCGAGAGCCGGTGGAGATGGCGCGGCTCATGGGCGTGGAACTCGGGGCACCGAGGCCCTGGCACGCGAGATACCTTCAAGTAACTTTTCGCAGCAGGAGAGCGGGCGATGAGCGTGGAACGAGTAGGTCAGCCGCTGACGATGAAGCACGAGACCCAGCCCGGGTGGGGCACGGGCATCGTCGTGCAAGACCTCCCCCAGCACTGGGTGTTGTACTTCGAGCATGCTGGCGAGAAGAAGTTCGTCAAGGAGAAGGCCAAGGTGTTGGTGCCGGTGACGCTCCCGGCGCCCGAGCTCGCCAAGCTCACGGCCAAGGCATCGGGGCGTCGCCCGAAGAGCTCCGTGGGGCCGAGGAGCAAGCCCAAGCCTCGCGCCAAGGCTCGGTTCACCTCGTTCACGCAGCAGCTCGCCTTCTTCGAGTCGCTCTTCGAGGGTGGCTTCGAGGGTGAGCGGTTCGTCGCCGAGGAGCGTGGCCCTAAGGGCGTCACTGGCAAGGCCGGCCTCAAGGAAGCCGCCATGGCCTTCGCCCGCGAGGCCCTTTCTCCCGAGGCCTTCGCCAACGGCACGCCAGAGAGCCTCTTCGACAGCGCCAAGAAGCTGCTCCAGTCGACCAACATCGTCTTCCCCGTCGAGGGCACCGTGCCCTTCACCGCCCTCGATCCCGAGGGTCGCGCCCGTGCCATTGCCGGGCTGCGCCAGCTGCTCCACGGCGAGGGAGAGTACGGGCTGCGCCTGCAGCAGTTCGTCGCGGCGGTCAGCCTGAAGGACAAGGCTGGCAACCCCAAGGCGATGAGCTGGCCGTTCGCGACCGTCTTTGGCGCGATGTACAACCCCGGCGAGTACGCCTGCGTGAAGCCGACGCCGTTCGCCAGCCAGGCCGTCACGCTGGGCCTCTCCATCGAGGGCTCGCAGCCGGTCGGCCAGACTGGTTACCGGAAGTTCTCCGAGGTGGTCACCAAGACCCAGGAGCTCCTCGTGGCGGCGGGGAGCAAACCCCGAGACCTGATGGACGTGTACTCGTTCATCTCGCGCACCCACGCCGAGAAGCCCGCGGCCTGAGGGGATGCCCACCGGGCGGGGGGCTCTCGTTCGTCCGTGGGCCAATCTGGCTCCAATGACAAACGTGTCGCGGTCGCAAGCGAATGGCGAGCCGCCTCCCCCTTCTCTCGTGGTGTTGAGAGCTGGCCCGTCGAATGCAAAACCGCGCGCCATGCGAAAGCTCTTCGCCGTGTCACTGGCGTTTCTCGGCTGCAGCACGGCCAGCACGGGCAGCACGACTCACTCGGACTTCGCACCGGGGCCCTCGGGCGCGTCGTCGATGGGTCAAGGGAGCTCCGACGGGGCGACCCTGCAGGTGGGGACGCTCACCGCGGGTATCTGGGATGACTCACTCAACTTCGAGCTTTTCACCGCTTACCGCGACGCACAGAAGGCTCCGCTTGCCGACTTCACTGCGGAGGAGCAGCTGGCCGCGGCGCAGGCCTCGCGCTCCGTGGCGACCGCGCTCGACATCACCTTGGTGATCGACACCACCGGCAGCATGGGAGACGAGATCAGCTGGCTCAAGACCGACTTCACTGCCATCGCCTCAGACGTCACCGCCGCGCACCCTGGCGTGCCGGTCCGTTGGGGGCTGGTTCATTACCGAGACGACGGCGACGAGTACGTGGTGCGCCAGGCCGACTTCACCGCCAGCGTGGCCGCGTACCAGGCGGGGCTGGCGGCGCTCGGAGCCGGCGGTGGAGGCGACTTCCCCGAGGTCCCCGAGCGCGCACTCGCCCAGGCCGCCCAGCTGTCGTGGGACGCGACGTCAGCCACCGGGAAGCTCATCTTCTGGATCGCCGACGCGCCGCCACACGACGGCCAGGCAAGCGCGTTCTCGGCCGCGGTGCGAAGCTTGCGGGACAGTGGCGTGCACATCTACCCGGTGGCCTCGAGCGGCATTGACGAACGCACGGAGTACGCCATGCGCGCGAGCGCTCAGCTCACGCTCGGCCGCTACCTCTTCCTCACCGACGACTCCGGAGTGGGCGACACCCACAAGACCCCGAGTGTCCCCTGCTACGTGGTGACGAAGCTGAGCCAGGCGGTGGAGCGGGTCGTCGCCAGCGAACTGGCCGGGCGGCCGGTCGCAGTCGAGCCGCAGCAGGTGGTGCGCGCCGTCGGCGGCCCGGTCGACGGTGCCTGCACCCTCCAGGACGGCCATATGGCTCACCTGTTCTGAGGCCGGCCTCAGTTCACCTTCGCCTCGATGACGCTCACGTCGATTCGAATGTCGTCGTCACTTGCCGCCTACCTTCACTTGCGACCCATCGTACTGAACGGATTGGTCAGCAGGCGAGGTGACGTCAACGCCCACGCCGTGGGTGTCTCCGACGAACACAATGTTGAACGTTCTCGAAGCCGGCATTCCCGGGTAGCTGCCTGACCTCGTCCCAATGGTCAACTCCTTGGCGGAGTCATTCCAGGTGAAGGCGACCGTGGAATACTTGCCCTCTTCGTAGTTGTAGCTGTCACCCTCGTCTTCGTAGAGCGTGAACGAAGCGTCCGCACCCGTGTAGACCCGGATCTCCAGCGGGTCGATGTTCTCTGTCGCGTATTGAACCATGGGCCCCATCGGCACAATGGAGCCGGCCCTGACGAAGAGAGGAATGAGACGGAGCGGTGCGCTCACCGATGCCGTCGCCCCACCCGGGAGGGTCGCCCCTGTCCAGAAGTCATACCAGGTGCCGGCGGGCAGGTAGATGGAGCGGCTGGTCGCCCCTGCCGTAGTCACCGGGTTGACGAGGATGGCTGGGCCGTACATAAACTGGTCTTTGATGTCGTACACCTTTGCGTCGTTTTGGAAATCAAATACAAGCGGCCGCATGATGGTGTAATTCTCGTTCGTCACCTTCCAGGCCAGCGAGTAAATGTACGGCATCAGGCGATAGTGCAAATTGTCGATGAGGAGCAAGTTGGCCTTCGTGGTGGCGCTCCACTGAGAGCCGTACAACTCTCGACTGCCACCCCCGTGTATTCTGAAGAGCGAACAGAAAGCCCCGAACTGGAACCAGCGTGTGAAGAGCTCGTTGTTCTCGGTGCTGCTCCAGTTGGTGGAGTGACCGAAATAGCCGCCGATGTCCGTGGTCCAGTACGGCATGCCCGAAAGCGCGAAGCCGAGACCGGCCGGTATTTGCCGAACATAGTTTGCCTGATCGGACCCGATATCGCCTGACCAACAACTCGCAGCGTGTCGCTGCTGGCCGGCGAAGCCGCTGCGGGTGAGGACGTACACGCGCTTCTTGTTGGGCCCCACCTTGCGCCATCCCTCGTACAGCGTCTTCGAGTGCTGCAGGGGATACGCATTGATGTAATTGAAGCCCTTGCCAATGCCGGTGGTGAGTGAGCTCAGGTCAAGGCTTTCCGGTTCGGTGGCGTCGGCCCATATGGCATCCCAGCCGTACTTGCCCAGGAGGGCGTCGTAGATCTGCTTGTACACCAGCGTGCGCGCGTCCGCGTTGAAGGCGTCGTACGTAGGGAGGACTCCTGGGGCCGTGAACAGCGCGTTCATGGTTTTGAGCGCATTGTAGTTGTCGTTTTCGCCGGCCACCTTCGGCGGATCGTTCTTCAGCTCGTATCGCGCCCAGATCGAGATCATCGTGTGCACGTTCGCGGCGTGCAAGTCGCTGACCAGTTTCGCCGGATCTGGATACATGGTTGGGTTCATCAGGTGCGAACCCTGGCCGTAGGGTTGCCAGTAGTTCCAGTCCTGGACGATGCAGTCCACGGGGATCTTGGCGTTGCGATACCCGTCTTTGACAGCGAGGAGCTCGCTCTGGGAGCCGTACGCGTCCTTGGATTGGAACAAGCCGTACGCCCACTTGGGGAACAGCGGAGCAGCCCCGGTCGCGGTTCGGTACAGACCAATGACCTGGTCGATGGTCGGACCATACATGAAGTAGTAGTCGACCAGGTCACCAGCATTGGAACTGAAGCGGTACTTGGTGCTGTTGGAATCGTCGCCGAAGAAATCTCCCTCAGCGGCATTGTCCCAGAAGATACCGTAGCCCTTGCCAGAGACGAGCAGCGGGATGGTGATGTCGCCTCCAGCGGTCGGGCTGTTCGCGACGTTGTTGTTGACGTTGCGGAAGTGAGCCCTCTTGCCCTTCTTGTTGACCGCGCCGTCTTGGTGCTGGCCAAGGCCAAAGAGGCCTTCATCGGCTGGCGAAGTGAAGACGGCTTGGACCTTGTTGGTGCTGCTTCCCGAGATTGTGGTGGGCGTGAGTGACTTGCTGTCTTCGGCCACGATGGCCTTGTCATTCAGGTCAGCGTAGCTCAGAGCGCCGTTGCTCGTGCTGACCTTGGCCTTGATCCGGGCTGTGGTGATGGTCACGCTGCCCGCGGCTTCGGTGACACAGAAGCTCGGCGTGCCCCAGCTCTTATTGACCGATAGAGAGGTCTTCGCAGGGATGGACGAAGCGGTCGTGTACTGGACCCGGATGACGTCCGCCTGGCAGACCTGCACCTTCATCTTGCCGGTCCCCACGTTGAACGTGACCCCGGTTGTGTCCACAGTGTAGGCGCTGCTGGTGGGAGCCGGCCCGGGGCAAACGACTCCTCCCTGGCCATCGGGCTGACCTCCCGCATCGCCGGTCCCACCATCGGCTGCGCCTCCACTTCCGCCGCCTGCCGAGCCGCCAGTCCCGCCGCCATCGGTCAGACCTCCCGAACCGCCGGTCGGACCAACACGGCCACCATCGGAACCTCTGGAGGGGGTCACGACTCCTGGGCTGCAGGCGGCCATGAAGAGCGCGAGGAACAGAATCGGCCAAGTGCTCGAGGTATCAGGCGAAATGCGGGGACGAGCTCCACGTGGCGAGCCAGAGTCCGAGAGCGATTCAGGCGGCGCGCCGCAACAGCATGGAGCCGACCTCCTTACGGAGCGGCCCCGGGTTGCCGAGCTCCTCAGAATGGTGCTCACAGATGAAGGGAGTCCCGCTTCCCACAAAACAGGTCAACGAGCACGAAGGCGAAGTGCTGCTCGATACCCCCGAGCCTCTCTCGGGATGAAGGATGAACAACCGGCCCTTTCGATCCACACGTCCAGAGTCCGCCGCAGGGCGGGTCGATGGAGGCAGGAAACAGAGCCTGGGCAGCCGACGCCGTTCTCGGCGAAGGTCGAGGGACTCTACCGGCCTACCGTGTCGTCCCGTTCAGTGGGGGCGCTCCGCTCCGCAGACCGTCGGTCGCACCTTTGGCTGGTGCAGCCCACCACCGCCCACGCGACGAAACGCCCGTCGTGACTGAGGCTGACGTCGACCTCGAGAGGGACGTTGCCGTCCATGACTCGAGGAGGGCCGAAGCCGTCCCAGCTCCCGGGAATCGGCGTGAGAACCACCGCGAGCCCCGCGCCACCTCCCAGCTCGGTCAGGAGGAGCCCTCGCACCGCGAGGCTCGAGTCATCGCCGGCCGCGACGGTGGCTACGCCCCAGCGTGGGCGCTCGGGCCCTGCCCACGCCATCGCGTGCACGAAGGCCCCACCACACTCGACCTCGAGGCACAGCGTGGCCTCTCGATGACGCACGCTCGAAAGATCCTCCGCCACCTCGAATTGCCGGTGGGCCAACAGAGGCGCGTCAGGGCCCTTCACGAGGACCTTGTACGCGGCCTCCTTGGCGGCGAAATGGGCCCAGAGACAAGCCTTCGCGTCGGGGGCCCGTTCGAAGGACTCCCGCTCGCGAAGGCTCAGCACCCGCGCGACGAAGCGCTCGCGCAGGTGTGACGTCGAGATCTCCGAATCGCCGAGATCGACGACGTCGTTGCCGACCAGGCTCACGCCGCCTTGTTCTCGACGATCAACTTCACCGCGTCGCCGACGGTCTTCACCTGGTCGGCGGCCTCGTCGCTGACCTCGATGCTGAAGGCGTCTTCGATCTCGAGCACGATGTCCACCAGCCGAGCGGAGTTGATCTTCAAGTCTCGCAGGATCGACGTCTCCATCGACACCGCGGTCAGCGCGTCCGCGTTCTTCACGAACGGCCGGAGGATCTCGACGACTTTGCCCATCACTTCTTGCTCCATGACGTTGGTGCGCAAACCCAAGAACCTTACCCTCGAGCAGTCGGTGGCGGTTCCCGTCTCGTCGACGACGGCGAAGATCGCGGACGGCGAGAAGTGCTCATCACCGGCGCGGGAGTGGTGCCGGGACCTACGCAGTCCAACCCGCCCGCGGCCTGGGAGCCGAGGTGACGGGGGTGTGCAGCACCTTGAAGGTCGAGCTCGTGCGGTCCCTCGGCGCGGCGCCCGTCATCGATTGCACCCGCGAGGACTTCGCCGACCGTCGCGTCCTGTACGACGGAAGACGACGAATTCAAGTTCGCCGGAATCAATCCTTCCGTAACCCCAGAGATCGCGACCGCGCTCTCTGTGTCGAAAGCACCTCTGTTTTGGTGGAACCACTGGCATTTTCATAACTACAGTTCTTGGTGGCCGAGTGCTGCGTTCGCCTGTAGCTCGGAGGTTGGCTCGTATGTCGTGGCAAACCTAGGTCCGGGTGGAGATGTCAATCCAGCCAATTGCTATGTGTACGAGTATTGGTATGGAGCAAAGAAGACGGTCGTCTCTGCCACTGTGGTGAGTGATGTCGGTATTCCGAGCGTCCTGGGCGACTGTCAGTGCATGTACATGGCCATCGGAGTTGATGCTCTTGTCGACGCGAGCAATCATTGGAGATGCACGCCTCCTTGAAGCTGTGTTGTTGAGGCGTCAGAGGTGCCGTGGCCAGGAGAGGCCGCATTCGGATCTTCTGTTCACGCTTCATTCGTTCGGTCCCTGATTTCGGTTGCCTTTGAAGTCTGACGGCCCATATGGATCGTAGTCGCATCCTCCGTCAAGACAGACCATCCGCTGGCAGTAGCCATCGACGCACTCCAGCAGCTTGGATTCTGGGCAAAATCCGTCGTCGGATGTTTGGTCTTGAAAGGTGCCGCCATCAGGAAGCCGCTGCCCTGGGAAGTATCTGTAGTAGCAGCCATTTTCGACTCTAATAAGACAGTCGCTCGGTTGCTCGCAGTGGCGGGTGCAGATCTCGGCAGCGGCACAGTAGTATCCTGCAGGACAGTTTGCGTTTCGGGGATCGCATCGCCCGCCTGTCTCCGAAGGACATCCTCGGCTGCAATTCGCAAGAAGGAGAAGAGCGATCCAGCAGTGCAAGTGAGCCATCGAGACAATATCGTTTGTGCCCTGCGCATTAGCAATCGAGGCGAAGGGCGCAGGGCGAATGGGATGTTGGCCCACCAGAGAGCCGCCATGGGCAGGGATGAGTACGGCCGTGTCGTCTCGTTAAGTTAGGAAGGGGTGCTCCGCAGACCGTCGGTCGCACCTTCGGCTGGTGCGGCTCACCACCGCCCACGCGACGAAGCGCCCATCGTGACTGAGGCTGATGTCGACCTCGAGAGGGACGTTGCCGTCCATGACTCGAGGAGGGCCGAAGCCGTCCCAGCTCCCGGGAATCGGCGTGCGAACCACCGCGAGCCCCGCGCCACCTCCCAGCTCGGTCAGGAGGAGCCCTCGCACCGCGAGGCTCGAGTCATCGCCGGCCGCCACGGTGGCTACGCCCCAGCGTGGGCGCTCGGGTCCTGCCCACGCCACCGCGTGCACGAAGGCCCCACCACACTCGACCTCGAGGCGCAGCGTGGTCTCTCGATGACGCACGCTCGAAAAATCCTCCGCCACCTCGAATTGCCGGTGGGCCAACAGAGCTGCGCCAGGGCTCTTCACGAGCACCTTGTACGCGGCCTCCTTGGCGGCGAAATGGGCCCAGAGACAAACCTTCGCGTCGGGGGCCCGTTCGAAGGACTCCCGCTCGCGAAGGCTCAGCACCCGCGCGACGAACCGCTCGCGCCGGTGTGACGTCGAGATCTCCGAATCGCCGAGATCGACGACGTCGTTGCCGACCAGGCTCACGCCGCCTTGTTCTCGACGATCAACTTCACCGCGTCGCCGACGGTCTTCACCTGGTCGGCGGCCTCGTCACTCACCTCGATGCTGAAGGCGTCTTCGATCTCGAGCACGATGTCCACCAGCCGAGCGGAGTTGATCTTCAGGTCTCGCAGGATCGACGTCTCCATCGACACCGCGGTCAGCGCGTCCGCGTTCTTCACGAACGGCCGGAGGATCTCGACGACTTTGCCCATCACTTCTTGCTCCATGACGTTGCTCCTCGTTTCGACGGTTTAACTTCGGAACTTCTTGAAGATGACGCAGCCGTTGACGTCGCCGAACCCGAAGCTGGCCTTGGCGACGATGTCTAGGTCAGGCACCTCCACCGAGCGGTGCGGAATGCGCGAGGCGAAGGGGGCGATTTCCGGGTGCAGGTCGTCGCAGTTGGCCGAGCCGTGCACGAAGCCGTGGTGCAGCTCGAGCACCGACGCCACGCACTCGATGCCGCCGGCCGCCCCCAGCGCGTGGCCGATGAGCGACTTGGTCGAATGAATCAGCGGCATGCGCTCCGGCGCCAGCCCCAGCGCCTCCGACCAGCTCCGTACTTCCTTGGGGTCGGCGAAGGTGGCCGTCAGGTGCCCGTTGATGGCGCCGATCTCCTTGGGCTCGATGCCCGCCATCGCCACCGCGCCCTGAATGCACCGCCGCACGCTGCTGGGGTTGGGGGCCGTCATGCTCCCCCCCATGCGATGCCCGCCGCAGTTGACGTAGCCTCCCAGCACCTCGGCGTAGATGCGTGCGCCGCGGGCCTGGGCGCTGGCCAGGCTCTCGAGCATCAACACTCCCGCGCCCGAGCCGGGAATGAAGCCGGCCGCCGAGGCGCTCAAGGGGCGCGAGGCCTCGGTCGGAGCGTCGTTCCTGGTGCGGTTCAGCACCTTCATGCCGTCGAAGCCCGCCCAGATGTACTTCGACGAGCCTTCCGAGCCACCGGCCAGCATGCGCACCGCGCGCCCTTCGCGAATGCGGAAGAAGGCGTCAACCACCGCCTCGGTGCCGGTGTTGCACGCGCTGGAGTTGGTCGACACCTGGTTCCCCAGGCCCAACAACCCGGCGATGCGGGCGCTGTTCCCGCTCGACATGATCTGCTCGACCATGGTGCTGCCCAGGCGGCCCACCTTGCCCGCGTCGACCTTGGGGGCGAGCTTCTCGGCGATGGTGTCGATGCCTCCGATGCCCGTGCCGATGATGGCGCCCGTGTCCCAGTCGACCTCGTCGGCCTCGGCCGGTGCGCGGCGGAGCCCGGCGTCAGCCCAAGCGTCGAGGGCCGCGATGGCCGCGTAGATCATGTTGGGGTTCATCGCGAGCAGCTCCTCGTCGCTCAGGTAGCGGCGCTGGAGCTCGTCGACGTTCTCGGGGATTCCACCCACCTGACAGCCGAACTTCGCGTCGGCCAGGTGCTGATGAAACCGAATGCCGCTCTTGCCCTCTTTGAGCGCGCCGGCGAAGGCCGCCAACCCGTGCCCATTGGGCGCGAGCACGCCGAGACCGGTGACCACGACTCGTTGGTTCGTCATGCCGTTACTCCCATGCCGGCCACGGTGCCCCGGGCGACTGACGTACCGTCAGCCAGGGTCAGCACCACGTTGGACTTCAGCTTGCGCCGCCGCCAGAACACCTTCTCGGCCGTCACCCGCACCAGCTCCTCGGGCCTGACGACCCGCTCGAACTCGATCTGGCACTCGGTGAAGAGCGTCATCGTCTTGGAGACCACCTCGGGTGGCTGCTCGAGGGCGAACAGGTAGAGCCCCAGCGCGACCACGCCGGTCTGGCACATGGTCTCGATGAGGATGACCCCCGGGGTCACTGGGTTTCCCGGGAAGTGCCCGGGGTAGAAGGTCTCGTCGGGGCGAAACGTGTACTCGCCCACCGCGCCGTTCTCGTCGATGCGCACCAGGCGATCGATGAAGCGAAACGGCCGCTTCTGGGGAATGAGCTCGAGCACCGCTTCGGGGGTCAGCTTCATCTGCCGCTCCGATCCATGATGCCGCCGGTGCTGTTGGCCGACGCCTTGGGGTAGTCCGGGTAGCCGATGCCGAGGAACATCCCGACCTTGGCGTCCTTGATGACGTACACGAGCTCGCCGTCGACCAGCACCTTCCCCGTGCCGATGGCGATCGCCGAGCCCGACTCCTTGAGCAGCGAGAAGCGGCGAATGTCGACCTCGTACCGCACCAGCTTGTTGTACGGCCGAATCTGCCCTGAGAACTCGACCTCCTTGCAGCCCAGCGCCCGCCCCGAGCCGGCCGCCCCCGACGCCCCGCAGAACAGCCCGATGAGCTGCCACACGGCGTCGACACCCAGGCACCCCGGCTGCACCGGATCTCCCCGGAAGTGGCACTGGAAGAACCAGTCGTCGAGGTGAATGTCTTGCTCGCCCACGATGCGGCCCTTCACGCCTCGCTCGAGCTCGACCACGCGATCGAACATCAGCATCGGCGGGGCCGGAAGGCGCATGAACTCGGCGGGCGCGTCCTCCACCAGGTTGCCCTGTGAGAGACCCATCAGGTCCAGTTTCGAGAACTGCCGCCGCTCCAGTAGCTCCGCGTAGCGCATCAGGCTCCGACCTCGATTTGAAGAGCAGCCCAGGTGAGCCCTGAGCCGACGACCACCAGGAGCAGCGAGTCGCCATCGACGAGTCGCTCCCAGTTCTGAGACAGCACGGTGGGCGCGCCCGCCGCTCCGGTGTTGCCGAAGTGCTCCACGTTGTGGAAGTGCGACTCGGCCGGCAGCCCCGCTCGCCGCGTCACCGATTCGAGCATCAGGGCGTTGGCCTGGTGGCCGATGAAGCAGACCCGGCCGCCTCGTGCCGTCGCGCTCGCAGTGGCCGTGGGGAGCAGCTCCTCGAGGCAGGCGAGCGTCGTCTTGATGGCGAAGCGCTGCACCGAGCTGCCTTCTTGGGCGAAGTGCCCGAACCGGGGAATCGTCACCAGGGCACAGCCGGCGGGTGATGACTGGAGGAGGCTCTTGGTCACCCGCAGCCTCGAGGGGACCTCGTGCGAGACCACCGCCGCGCTGGTGGCGTCGCCCCACAGCACAGCCGTGGCGCGGTCGCTGTAGTTCACCGCCCTCGTGGTGTTCTCGGGGTTCACCACCAAGACGAAGCGAGGCAGCTCGGTCATCTTCGACAACAGGTGCAGCTGGGCGCCGAAGCTCGAGCAGGCCGAGTTCAAGTCGAAGGACGGGCCCTCGATGCCCAGCGCCTGGGCGATGCGGGCGGCCTCGGCGGGAATCGCCATCTCGGGCACGCACCCACCAGCCACCACCATGCCGATGTCCGACGGCTTGAGGCCCGCTCGCTCGAGAGCCACCAGCGCCGCTCGCCGCCCCGTCTCCACGTTCGAATAGACCGCCGCTTCTTGGCCCAGCCGCACGTCTTGATTGTGCGTCGCGCGGAGGTAGTCGAGGGGCAGCACCGTGCGCCGGGTGCGAATGCCCACCCGCTCGAGGATCCACTCGTTCGAGGTGCCGATGTCGAGCTCCTCGAGGAGCCGGTTGTCGATGACATTCTCGGGGTGAAAGTGGCCCACCCCGTGGATGAACAGGGGCCGCATCAGCCGGCGACCCGCTCGCCGCCGTCGACCCGCAAGATGGCGCCGTTCACCCATCTGGCCTCGTCGGTGGCGAGGAGGCAGATGAAGTCGGCCACGTCGGCTGGCGTCGTGAGGCGGCCCAGGGGGTTCTTGAGCCGCGCCCCAGCCTTCATGCGATCGCTCCCGGGTATGAGCCTCAATGCCGGCGTGTCGGTGACGCCCGCCTGCACGATGTTGGAGCGGACGCCGAACGGCCCCAGCTCGACGGCCAGCGCCCGAGACACGGACTCGAGCGCGACCTTGGCCGCGGCCACCGCCGCGTAGCCGCGCCAGGCCACCTCGTTGCCCTCGCTCGTCATTCCGATGACTCGTGCATCGCTGGCGAACAACCCGCGCACGAAGACGTCTTGGGTCCACGTCGAGAGGCTGGTGCCCATGCTGTAGATGGTGCGGGCGAAGTCTTCATCTTCCAGCACCGGGCCACCCTCTTCGACCGCGGGAGCCTCCACCAGGCCGGCCAGCGCGTCAGCCTGCTGCGTGGCGAACACCTCGCGCACTGCGTCGGCCAGCGTCGCCGCGGAGATGCCCAGCTTCTTGGCCAGCTCTTCGGTGGCCTGCCTCTGGGCCAGCTCGGGCTTGGGCGCCACCACTGGCTTCAGGTTCCCGAAGGCGATGGAGTGGAGCAGCACGCGCACCCGACCCTCGGCTCCCAGCTTGACCTTGAGCTGGTCGAGCGCCTGCGCCCGACCCTCAGTCGAGAGGGCGTCGAGGTTCAGCGCGAAGAAGCCGACGTTCGTCTTGCGAATCTCGTCGAACCGGGTCTCGATCGCCGCCATCGCGCCCTTTCGGTCGCGGTGCACCACGGCGACGTTCATGCCGTGACGGGCGAGCTTCTGCGCGGTGGCCAGCCCGAAGCCGCTGGAGCCACCCAGAATCAGTGCCCAGTGCGTCGAGTCGAAGCGGATGCTCATGGGGTCCTCGGGGGCAAGACCCCCGCGAGTAACACCCAATTGTCACGGATTGACCACGGAGCCGAGGTCGTGCCTGGCGAGCCACGCGTCCTCCATGCTCTTCAACTTGGCGATGACTTGACGCGACAAGTCACGAGCAGCGCGGAGCCCGGTCTGCTGGGTGGTGGGCTCGAGGAGCTCGACCTTGAGCTCCATGGTGTCTCCGCGCGCCGGCACTCCACTCATGCCCTTCTGGTGCCGGCCACGCAGGTAGGCACAGAGCACCTGGGGCCGGTCGAGGTCCTTGAGAATCTGACCGACGCCATAAGTGACCGTGGACGGGTCGATGCGACCGGAGCGGCTCCTGGCCCCCTCGGGAAAGAGGGTGAGCACCTCGCCGCGGGAGACGAGCCAGCGAATCTTGTTCAGCACGGCCTTGGCGTGGTCCCCGTCGCCGCGATCGATGGGCACGGTCTTGGCGAGGAAGACGATGGTCTTGAGGAAGGGGTTCTTGTCGAAGTGCTCCAGGGCCGCCACGTTCCACGAGAAGCGGCCGAAGTGGAGCAGGTACTCGGGAATGGGGGCCATCGCCCAGTGGAGGAAGGCCGAGTCGACCATGGTGAGGTGGTTGGCGCAGACGATGGTGGGTCGCCCGGTGGAGACCGCTGCTCGGTAGACGCGGCGGGCTTCGGCCATGCCGTCGATGCGGTGGTTGCGAATGAGGCGCATGGCGATGACCGAGCCCGGGCCCACGACGGCGAAGGTCGCCCAGCCCACCATTCGCTGGAGTCTCAGCAAGGCGCGGTCGCTGACGGGGAGGTCGCTCGATGCCATCGAGCCGCCGAGAGTAGCAGGCTCCGTCACGACATGCCGTGCGTGACTCAGAAGCGGAAGAAGGCCAGGCCCTCGGGTGGCGGTGGTTTGGTGGCGCTGGGGTCGGGCTCACCGAAGCGATCCAGGGGGAAGAGGCTCACCTCCCGGGGCGCCAGCGGGGGCGCGGTGTGTTTGCCTCCGTCCATCATTCCTCCGGTGTCGCTCCGCTCGATGTCTCGGGCGGCCTCGGCCAACAGAGGGTCGACGGTCCGCATCGTGAGGCCGGTTCGCTCCGAGGCCCGCAGGGCAACACGAGCCGCGTCGGGCCGACCTCTCTTGGCCTCGACCAGGGCGAGCTCATAGAAGGCGCGGGCTCGAGTCCTCCACTCGGCGTCGGAGTCGGCGGCGTCCAGCGCTCGCTCGAACGCGGTCGCTGCCTGGTCCACCTGGCCGAGCCGCCACTGGGCCCAGCCCAGCGCCACCAGCTCGAGGCCTCGGCTGGGTCTCCGCTCGGCGAGGGGCTTGAGCTGCTCCCGGGCGGCGAGGGGCTGGTTCAGGTCGAGCAACCGAAGGCCCAGCGCGAGGCGGGCGGTGCGACTCCGCGGGCTGAGCTCGAGGCCCCGCTTCGCCACCGCCACCGCATCCACCAGCCGCTCTTGGCGAGCCAGGGCGTGCGACAGGCGAGCCCTGGCCCAGGCAGCGCGAGGCGCCCGCTCGAGGGAGGCGCGCCACACCGCCTCGGCGCGCGCGAAGGCTCCCGTAGAGGCCAGGGCCTCGCCGAGCGTGGAGCGAAGAATCAGCTTCCCCGGCTGCTGGTCGACGAGCCGGGCGAGGAACGCGAGGCCGGCCTCGTTCGATTGGTAGCGGGTGAGCAGCCAGAAGCGGGCCAGCTCCGCCGGCAGGAGCCTCTCGTCTCGCGCCTCCAGTGACGCGAGGGTCTGGGTGGCGTCGGCCTCGGCGCCCGAGATGGCCTGGGCCAGGGCGAGCGTCGCGGTGGCGAAGTGGAGCGCCGGGTCGAGGGTCGCCGCGGCTCGGCAGGCCTCCATGGCCCGCTCGAGCTCGGCCGCGTCGAGCGGCGACGGGCCGTCGATGCCCAGCGGCTGGCGCACCAGCACGCGGTGGCACTGGCCCAAGGCCTCGAGGGCCTGGTCGCTCGTCGAGGCAGGCTCGGCCGCGGTCTTCCTGGGCGCTCGACCGAGCAGAGCCGTGGCCAGGGCCGGGCCACCTCGCTCCAAGGCCTCGCTCCAGCCCCTGCCCAGCGAGAGCCGAGTCGAAGTCGGCCGGCCGCCTGCGAGCACCGTCATCTCGAGGGTGAGGCTCCCTTGCTCCACCAGGCGGAACACCACCAGCCGGTCGACCCCCAGCAGGGCCAGGAGCGGGGCCCCTTCGTCGGCCGTCGCGCCCTCTTCCTCAAGCAGGCGGAGCGACGAACCGAGGTCGAGCTCGCTCACGCCGTCGAGCAGGGACGAGGCCCGGGCGGCCAGCAACAGCTCCAGGGGCTCGAGGTCGTCGCTCATGCTCGCTGGCACCGCTGCCACCACGGGGGCTCGGGCTGCCGCTCCAGAGTTGAGCGCCCACAGTGCGAACAGTGGGAGCATGAGGCGAGTCATCACTCCAACAGTAACAACCCCGTGGCGCGAGGTCTGGGCCTGGAAAATCATGGCGATACGGCCCGAGGGCCCAAGTACAGTTTCGCCCAAGGGGCAACGCGTGCATGTTCTTGGAACGAGGCAAAGGGGTCGGCACATGCACATTGGCGTCTTCGACTTGTTCAAAATCGGCATTGGGCCATCGAGCTCCCACACGGTGGGGCCGATGCACGCGGCCCGCCTCTTCGCGCTGGGCCTCGAGGCCGACGCTCTATTGGGGGAGATCGCTCGAGTGCGGGTGGAGCTGTTCGGCTCCCTGGGGTTCACCGGCAAAGGCCACGGGACCGACGTGGCGGTGATGCTGGGCCTCGAGGGCGAGCGGCCGCGGTCGGTGAGCATCGACTCGGTGCCGGCGCGGGTGGCGAGCATTGAGACCGAAGGGCGGCTGAGGTTGCTGGGCCGTCAACTCATCACCTTCGTTCCCGCCGAGGCCGTCGTCTTTCACCGACAGGAGCGGCTGCCGCTGCACTCCAACGCGATGCGTTTCTCGGCCTACGGGCCCACCGGGGTGATGCTCCGCGAGCGGGTGTACTACTCGGTCGGAGGCGGCTTCGTGGTGGACGCCGAGGGCCAGCCGGTGGGCGCCAGCGGGGAGGAGGCGCGGACTCCACCGCCCATCGCCTTCACCTCGGCTGCCGAGCTGCTCAGTCAGTGTCACGCACACGGGCTTTCGATCAGCGGCGTGATGCTCGAGAACGAGACGTTCTTTCAGCCCGAGGCCCAGGTGAAGGCGGGCGTCCTCGAGATTTGGCGGGCGATGGAGGCCAGCGTCAAGCGCGGCTGCGAGCGCGAGGGGACGTTGCCGGGAGGCCTCAAGGTGAAGCGTCGGGCACCGGCCCTGTGCAAGAAGCTGAAGAGCCAGCAGGGTACAACCGACGACCCCTTGGCGGCCATCGACTGGCTCAACCTCTGGGCCTTGGCGGTGAACGAAGAGAACGCCGCCGGGGGTCGGGTGGTGACCGCGCCGACCAACGGGGCCGCGGGCATCATTCCGTCGGTGCTCCATTACTACATGCGTTTCGTCATGAAGGCCGATGACGACGGGGCGGTGCGCTTCCTGTTGACGGCGGCGGCCATCGCCTCGCTGTACAAGCGGAACGCCTCGCTCTCGGGGGCGGAAGTCGGCTGTCAGGGCGAGGTGGGGGTCGCCTGTTCGATGGCCGCCGCTGGCCTCGCCGAGGTGCTGGGCGGCAGCTGCGAGCAAGTGGAGAACGCGGCGGAGATCGGCATGGAGCACAACCTGGGCCTCACCTGTGACCCCATCGGAGGCCTCGTGCAGGTGCCGTGCATCGAGCGCAACGCCATGGGGGCGGTGAAGGCGCTCAACGCCGCGCGCCTCGCCATGCTGGGCGACGGCAGGCACAAGGTGTCGCTCGATCGCGTCATCGCCACGATGCGGCAGACCGGCGCCGACATGTCGACCAAGTACAAGGAGACGTCCCGAGGTGGCCTCGCGGTCAACGTCATCGAGTGCTGAAGCAGAGGAAAACGAAGGCCAGGGCCGCTGTGCTGGTGTCCGTGGCACTTGTCTGTCGTCGCTGGCATTTGTAAGGGTCGTACGGAGGACCGAGGAGCGAATGAACATCTCTTTCACCAAGACGACGACGCCGAAGAGCCGGCCCCCCGATGCGGACTTGGGGTTCGGGAAGCACTTCACCGACCACTTCTTCACCATGACCTACGCGGCGGAATCGGGGTGGCACGACCCCCAGGTTCGCCCCTACGGGCCCTTGGCGATGGACCCCGCGTCGGCCGTGCTCCACTACGGTCAGGCGATGTTCGAGGGCGCCAAGGCCTTCCGGTGGAAAGACGGGCGCATCGTCATGTTCCGTCCTGACGCCCACGTTCGCCGCATGGCGAGGGGCGCGCCGCGGCTCTGCATGCCCACGCCCTCCGAGGCCGAGATGCTGGCCGGGCTCAAGGAGCTGGTGCGGGCCGACGCCGACTGGGTGCCTTCGGCGCCGGGCACCTCGCTGTACCTGAGGCCGACGCTGGTGGCGACCGAGGCGTTCCTGGGTGTGCGCCCGGCCAACAACTACCTCTACTTCATCATCGCCTCGCCCAGCGCCAACTACTACGGCGGCAAGGGCCTCAAGTCGGTGCGCATCTGGGTCGAGACGCAGGAAGTGAGGGCCCCTCGCGGCGGGCTGGGCGCGACCAAGGCCGGAGCGAACTACGCGGCGAGCCTCCACGCGGCCCACGCGGCCAAGCAGGCGGGGTTCGATCAGGTGCTGTGGCTCGACGCCAAGGAGCACGCCTTCGTCGAAGAGGTCGGCACCATGAACCTCTTCGCGGTCATCGGGGGCACGCTGGTCACGCCGCCATTGTCCGACTCGATTCTCGGTGGCATCACGCGAGACTCGGTGCTGGTGATGGGCAAGGACCTCGGCTTCAAGCTCGAAGAGCGGCCGCTCTCGCTCGAGGAGCTCAAGTCGGCCCACCAGAAGGGGGCCCTCACCGAGGTGTTCGGCACGGGGACCGCGGCCGTCATCAGCCCCGTGGGTGAGCTCGCCTTCGAGGGTGGCAAGCTGGTGCTCAACGGTGGGCAGCCGGGCCCGGTGAGCCTCAAGTTGTTCGAGGAGATCTCCAGCCTCCAGCAGGGACTCAAGGCTGACCGCTACGGGTGGATGCACCCGGTCGTCTGAGTCGGTGTCCTGAGCCAGCATGACGTTGGTCGCCGAGCGCCGCGGTGCGGGCTCGGAGGGCCGACTGCTGCGCGAGGCCGCCTTGCTCACGAGTTGAACGGTCGGTGAGCACCGAAGTCGACATTGTCCGTCCTGCGACACTCCCCCTCGCAACCACGAGGGAAGGAGGCGTCCACGGTCCCTCATCCTCTTGACTTGCGTCAATAGTGTAGAGTTTGTCACTAAGTCTGTTTGACAGAGCATATTTTTATGTGCTTTTAAGCTAAGTGTCTCAAGCCGAATATTCCTGCGTCGCACATGGAGAACAGATGGCTGACCCGACACTTTCCGAATTGGCAACTAAGCTCGCGGATACACAGACCGCCCTCAACATCGTATGGACGATTGTTGCGGGTGCGTTGGTCATGTTTATGCAAGCGGGGTTCGCACTCGTTGAGACGGGCCTGACGCGGGCGAAGAACGTGGCCCATACGATGGGGATGAACTTTTTCGTCTACGCCATCGGCATCATCGGCTTCTACTTCGTGGGCTTCGGCTTGCAGATGGGCGGCATGGGCCCGATGGCCACCTTCGGTAACGAAGAGAACCTCAAGGCCACCGCCGAGTTCACCATCAACCTCTTCGGCAAGGACTTCGGCCTGTTCGGCACCAGCGGCTTCATGTTGCCGCCGTCGATCTTCACGCCGGCCGTAGCGGCGATGTTCTTCTTCCAGATGGTGTTCATGGACACCACCTGCACCATCCCCACGGGGGCCCTCGCTGAGCGGTGGAAGTTCACCAGCTTCGTCCTCTTCTCCTTCGTCATCTCGACCATCATCTACCCGGTGTACGGGAACTGGGTGTGGGGCGGCGGCTGGCTGTCGCAGCTGGGCAAGAACTTCGGCCTCGGTCACGGCCACGTCGACTTCGCCGGCTCCTCGGTGGTGCACATGACGGGCGGCGTGATGGCGCTGGTCCTGTCGAAGGTGCTGGGCCCCCGCGCCGGCAAGTACAACGCCGACGGCAGCATCAACCCGATTCCCCCGCACAACATCCCCCAGGTCATGACGGGGACCTTCATTCTCGCCTTCGGCTGGTTCGGCTTCAACGCCGGCTCGACCCTGGCCGGCATGGACACCCAGCTCGCCATCGCGGCGCTCAACACCATGCTCGCGTCGGCCTCGGGCGCCTTCACCGCCTACCTCTATGTCAAGACCCGCTTTGGCAAGCCTGACCCGACCTGGCTCGCCAACGGTATGCTCGCCGGCCTCGTCGCCATCACCGCTCCGTGTGCCTTCGTCGATGCCTGGGCGGCCCTCCTCATCGGCGCCATCTCGGGCGTGCTGGTGGTGGTCGCGGCGATGTTCATCGACAGCAAGCTGAAGATTGATGACCCGGTCGGCGCGGCCGCGGTTCACGGCGTCAACGGCGCTTGGGGCGTGCTCTCGCTCGGCCTGTTCGCCAACGGCCGCTACGGCGACGGCTGGAACGGGGTCGATGGCAAGGTCGCTGGCCTCTTCTACGGCAACTCGGGCCAGTTCGTGGCCGAGGTCATCGGCGTCTTGGCCAACATCCTCTACGTGGCTCCGGTCGCCATTGCCTCGTTCATCATCATCGGCAAGCTCGTTGGCAACCGCCCGACCCTCGAGGAGGAAGTCGGCGGCCTCGATATTCCCGAGATGGGGCTCCACGGCTACCACACCGAGTCCAGCCCCGTGTCGGCGGTGAAGGGCTAGTCGCAGAAAGGCGCTCCCATGGTCTCCAGCCTCCTCGTTGCGCTGATCGCTCTCCTGGTCGCCGCCAAGCTCGGAGGAGCGCTCGCCGAGCGATTCCACCAGCCGCCAGTGCTGGGTGAGCTCCTCGCGGGGGTTGGCATCGGAGCGTTGCCGTTGTTGGGGTTCGACGGGCTGGCCTTCGTGCGCACCGACACCACGGTGGCGGCGCTGGCCAACCTGGGCGTCATCCTCCTGTTGTTCGAGGTGGGGCTGGCCACTCGGCTGGCTGACCTCCTCAAGGTCGGAGTCTCGGCCTTCCTCGTCGCCACCATCGGGGTCATCGTGCCGATGGTGCTGGGGTTCCTGGTCGGCAGGTGGCTGTTGCCCGACCACCACTGGTTCTCGGCGCTCTTCCTCGGCGCCACGCTGTGCGCCACCTCGGTGGGCATCACGGCAAGGGTGCTGTCGGACTTGGGCAAGGTGTCGACGGCCGAGGGGCAGATCGTCTTGGGCGCCGCGGTCATCGACGACGTCATGGGCCTCATCGTGCTCGCGGTGATGGCCGGGCTCGCCGGCGGCGGGGCGACGGCCGGCGATTCGCCACTGGTGAGCGCGGGGCTCGTCACTGGCAAGGCGCTGGGCTTCCTCGTCGGCGCGTTGCTCATCGGCCGCGCCATCTCTCCCCGCCTGTTTCGCCTAGTCTCCAGCCTCAAGGGCAAGGGCGTCGTCTTCACCGCCGGGCTGGTGGCGTGCTTCGGCCTTTCATGGGCGGCTGAAGCTGTCGGCCTCGCGCCCATCGTCGGAGCGTTCGCCGCTGGCCTCGTGCTCGAGGGGGTGCCGTTCTCCGACCTGCTCCCGGAGCGCACCAGCCTTCAAGACGTGTTGATGCCAGTGTCGACCATCCTCGTGCCGCTCTTCTTCGTGCACATGGGCGTGCAGGTGAAGCTCGAGGATCTCGCTGGCGGCTCGGTGATGCTCGCCCTCGCCCTCACGGCCGCCGCGGTCGTGGGCAAGCAGGCCTGCGGCCTCGCGGTGGTGACTCCTGGTGTCGACCGCCTCGCCGTCGGGTTCGGGATGATCCCTCGAGGTGAAGTCGGGCTCATCTTCGCGGGCATGGGACTCACCTTGAAGATGGACGGCCAGCCCCTGCTGGGCTCGGGCGAGTTCGCGGCCGTGGTGGCGATGGTCCTCGCGACCACCGTGCTCACGCCTCCTCTCCTCAGGTGGCAGATGACCGGGCGCCGCGCGAAGTCGATGGTGGCTCCGACGACGCAAACCACTCAGGAAGGACTCGCTTGATTGCGCTCCGTCCGAGGTGCCTTCGATTCAGCGAACGAGCTCCACTTCGTTGATGGTGTTCGAGCGCACGCCTTCGCCTCGATCCTCACCCGTTTCAGACGCGACCACGAGTGGGGTGCTTCGAACGCCCCGTGGACGTCGCGCAGGCGNNCATCATTCGCCCCGAGAAGCTCGAAGCCGTCGAGGATGCACTCCGAGGTGTCCTCGATGAAGGAGACAACTTCCGCCTGACGATGGACACGGTGGAAGGCCACGGACGCCAGGAGGGCCAGGTCGAGCTGTTCCGCGGACAGGAGGTCAAGCCTCGCATGGTGAC
>PMBV01000493.1 GCA_003153055.1 Myxococcales bacterium | reverse complement strand
TACTACATCGCGATGGAATACGTCTCCGGCAAGGACTTAAGGGCCCTGCTCGAGCGCTTCCGGCGGCGAGGTGAGCTGATGCCCACGGCCATGGCTGTCTTCGTGGCGACGAGGATCTGCGAAGGCCTCGACTACGCCCATCGGAGGCGCGACGGCCGTGGCCAAGAGCTGAAGATCATTCACCGCGACGTATCGCCCCAGAACATTCTCCTCTCCTACGAAGGCGAGGTGAAGATCATCGACTTCGGCATCGCCAAGGCGGCCAACCGGAGCCAGAAGACGCAGGCCGGCATCCTCAAGGGGAAGTTCGGCTACATGAGCCCCGAGCAGGTGCGGGGCATGGAGATCGATCACCGCTCCGACATCTTCGCGATGGGCGTGATCATGTACGAGATGCTCACCGGCGAGAAGCTGTTCGTCGGAGAGTCGGACTTCTCGACGCTCGAGAAGGTTCGCAACGCCGACGTCGTGTCGCCGCGAAAGCTCAACCCCGAGATTCCGCCGGGGCTCGAGAAGGTGGTGCTCAAGGCCCTGGCTCGTGAGGTCGAGGATCGCTACCAGTGGGCCAGCGACCTTCAAGAGGATCTGATGCGCTTCCTCCTCGCCGGAGACGCCATCTATTCCTCCAAACACCTGGCCACCTTCATGAAGGAGGCCTTCGCGGAGGATGTCGCTCGAGAGAGCGAGAAGATGGAGCGGTTCGGGCAGGTCGACCGACCGGATCAGATGGAGCCATCGGGCATCATCACCAGCCTGCCGTCCACTCCGAAACCCTCGGTCCCCAAGCGCCCCGCTGCGCGGCCCAGCCCGTTGCCCTCCATCTCGGCTCCGCGGCCAGGCTCGGGGGGACGACCGAAGCTCAGCCCCGCGGGCGCGCCGGCCGTTGGGCAGCCCCGCAGCGCGACCCTCAACATTCCTCCTCCCACCCTGGAGGAGCTGGCGGAGATGGACGGATCGAGAGACCGCACCATCATCGTCTCGGAGGGCGTGGGCTTCTTCGACAACGAGCTCAAGACGCTCATCGGCGCATTGCCCGCGGTTGGGGCCGGCGCTGCGGCCCGACCTCTGGGGCCACCGACGCAGACCAGCCAGCCAGCGGTCGACGCGACGGTCCTGCGGTCGAGCGCGGTGGCCACCTCGTTCGGTGGCCTCAACGCTGACACGGGCCACGATCTGCGCCCCATCGAGATGACGGGCTTTCACCCCGCCCACGAAGACGAGGCCGTCGACCCGACGCCCGCCGGCGAGGTGCCGCGGAATCGCCCGCGGTTGGTCATCGGTGACGCGCCCGTCTCCGCTCCCACCACCATCGGGCCCTCACCTTTCGCGCACCAGGAGACGAGGGAGTTCGACGAAGGCGTCGACCCTTCCTCCGGTGAATACGACTCGGAGCAGGGGCCCGGCCTGGCCGACGACCTCTACCAGACCTCCCGCGATCACCTGGCGATCCGCGAGGACCGCGAGGTCGAGCTGGAGGACGAAAACCCAACCAGGCCACCGCCCAGCAAGCGTGCCCAGCGCAAGTTGCCACCCCGTGCCACGGCCAAGCCAGCCTCCGGACGGAGGGGGCTGCTCATCGCCATCGCCGCCACTGGCATCGTCGCCCTGCTCGTGCTCGGAGCTGCGCTGGTGAAGTTCTTCGTGGGTGGGGCCAAGAGCGGCATCGTCTTCGCGCCGTCGCCTCGCTCTGTTCGCTTCTCGGTCACCGTGAAGCCCGGCGACAAGGTATTCAACGAGAGCGCCAAGCAGGTGGAGTTCGACCCTGGCGACTACGTGCTCGACGTTCGCCCTTCGAGCCCGGACGTCTACAGCGCCTTCCGAATGCAGGTGAAGATTCGCGAGGGGAAGATGGGCGTGGTGGCGCTCGACTTCAAGGCCCACCTCCGCTCGACCGAGGTGGGGCTCGCTGCGCCCGTCCCCAGCGAGGGGAGGGCTCCCTCGGGTCCGCTCAAGGCGCCCGAGGCCGCCGGGGCCGAAGCGCCGCCGCCGCCGCCGCCGCCACCGCCGGGTGGCCTTGCCGTGAAGGCCGATGATTCTCAGCCTGCGTCGGGCAACGAGCCAAAACGACTGGGAAAGGCCGACCCACAGCCCGATTCGCCCCAGGGGAGCGCAACGGCAGCCCGCCCTGTCGAGCGCCCGCCCTCTGAGCCAGTACGGCCACCGCCCGAGGAGCGCCGGCCGCCGCCTCCAACCAGCAACTGGTCGGCGACGGTGTTCATCGATGAGCCTGGCGTGGACCTCTTCGTCGACGGGCGCCTAGCGGGGACGAGCCCCAAGGTGCAGCTCTCGAACCTCGCGTTCGGGCGCACGTACGTCGGCCAAGCAAAGAAGGCCGGCTTCGAGATCATCAACGTTCCACTCGAGAATCCCGAACGCAAAGCCTCGATCACCCAGGAAGTTCAGATGCTCCGAGAGGAGCGCGGCGACGCACGATCGACGAAAAAGCGCGAGCGATCACCGGTCGCCGAGCGCCAGCCCGTGCCCGAGCGAACCGATCGCGCCCCGAGCGCCGAGCCCTCGAAGGGTGGCCCAGCCAAGGGCGTCGGGAAGCTCATCTGCACGTCGGACCCCGTCGATGCCGAGGTGATCATCGACGGCAAGGCCACCGGGCGGCGAACGCCGGTCCCCAGGAGCCAGCCCATCGAGCTCCCCTTCGGAAAGCACAAGGTCGTCTTTCGGCGAGAGGGGAAGAGCAGCCCGGCCCACGAGGTGGTGATCGGCGAGGAGCAGCAAGACAGCCCGTTCCTGGTTAAGGCTCTCAAGGGCGAGCTGTAGCCCTCGGTCGCCGCCGCGCGTCAACGCTCGTGCTTCAAACGACCCGGCCACTCATGGCATAGGAGCACCATGCAGAGTCCAACCCCCGCGTCGGCCGCATCGAGCAAGGTCCTCGGCGCGGAGCAGCCTTTCCGGTACCCACTGGAGCGCCAGTTCGTCGAGCCTGACTGGACCCGAATTCCCGGCTACCAAGGTGTGTCGAAGGCCGACTGGGAGAGCGCTCTGTGGCAGCGACGCCACACGGTGAAGAACCTCAAGGAGCTCAAGCTCGCGCTGCAGCACTGGCTGCCCGAGACGCTGGCCACCAGCATCGAGCGCGATCAGCGAGAGCGGGCGACGATGTCGATTCTCATCACCCCTCACATGCTCAACACCATGAACATGGAGGACCTCTGGGGTGACCCGTTGCGGCGCTACATGCTGCCGGCGTTCGACGACCGCCACCCGGAGTGGCCCAGCCACCCCAAGTCTTCGAGGGACTCGCTCCACGAGGCCGAGATGTGGAAGGTCGAGGGGCTGACGCACCGGTACCCCACCAAGGTCCTGGCCGAGCTCCTGTCGACCTGCCCTCAGTACTGCGGGCACTGCACGCGCATGGATCTGGTCGGCAACGACGTGCCCCAGGTCGAGAAGATGCGGTTTCACCTCGAGCAGCCCGCCCGGTGGGCTCGCATGCTGGCCTACCTCAGGGAGACGCCGACGGTGCGTGACGTCGTGGTGTCGGGGGGCGATGTGGCCAACGTGCCGATCGCGCAGCTCGAGAGCTTCGTCAGCCAGTTGCTCGAGATCCCCAACATTCGAGACGTTCGGCTCGCCTCGAAGGGGCTGATGGGCATTCCCCAGCACTGGCTCCAGGACGAGGTAGTGGCCGCCCTCGAGCGGTTGGCCAAGAAGGCCTTCGAGCGCAACGTCGACCTCGCGGTGCACACCCACGTCAACAACGCCAACCAGGTCACCCCGCTGCTCGGCCGGGCGGCGAAGAAGATCCTCGAGGTGGGCATCCGCGACGTGCGCAACCAGGGCGTTCTCTTGCGGGGCGTGAACGCCACCTCACGAGATCTGCTCGAGCTGTCCTTCATGCTGCTCGATCACGCGAGGGTGCTGCCCTATTACTTCTACATGTGCGACATGATCCCCAACTCGGAGCACTGGCGGGTCTCGGTGGGAGAAGCGCAGAAGCTCCAGCACGATCTCATGGGGTACATGCCAGGCTTCGCCACGCCGCGAATCGTGTGCGACGTGCCCTACGTCGGGAAGCGCTGGGTCCACCAGGTGGCCGAGTACGACCGCGAGAAGGGCATCTCGTACTGGACCAAGAACTACCGAACCGGCATCGAGATGAACGATCCCGAGGCGCTCGACCGGAAATACGAGTACTTCGACCCGGTGCACTCGCTCCCCGAGTCGGGGCAGGCCTGGTGGCGAGAGCAGGCTGAGAAGGCCCAAAAGCGTGGGCCCGTGGTGCACGTACACGCCTGAGCGGGCTTTGATGCCCACCCGCCGTTGCGGTAAGGGCCCCTCGTGAGCCTCGAGCTGAGCGACGCACGACTTGGGCCCCCGACGCCCCCGGAGCGACGAGCCGTGCCTGCTCGGCCCACCGACTCCTCCGCGCGACGCCGAGCGCTGTTCCCCGAGGCGACCGACGAGCAGTGGGGCGATTGGCGGTGGCAGCAGCGCCACGCCGTGCGCGACCCGGCGGCGCTCAGCCGTGCGTTACCGCTCGACGACGACGAGCGGGCGGGCCTCGACGAGACGGCGGCGCTCTTCCGTCTCGGCATTTCGCCGTACTACCTCTCGCTGGTCGACCCCGATCATCCACTGTGCCCGGTGCGGATGCAGGCGGTCCCCCGTCGGGCCGAGGCGCGACGAGCCGAGGGCGAGCTCAAGGACCCACTGGGGGAGGACGCTCACCGACCAGTGCAGGCCATCGTCCACAAGTACCCCGATCGGGTGCTGTTCCTCGCGACCGACGCCTGCTCGGTCTACTGCCGACACTGCACTCGACGGCGGCTCACCAAAGGCGGAGAGGTCGAGCTGAGCCGGGGCGAACTCAAGGCCGGCCTCGACTACGTTCGAAGTCACCCTGGGGTCCGCGACGTGCTGATCTCGGGCGGCGATCCGCTCCTCCTGTCTGACGAGCGGCTCGAGGAGCTCCTGGCGCCGCTGCGGTCGATTCCTCACGTCGAGATGATTCGCGTCGGCACACGGGTGCCGGTCACGCTCCCCATGCGCGTCACCGAGGCCATGGCGAGGCTCCTCCGGCGCTTTGCTCCGCTCTTCGTCGTGACTCACTTCAATCACCCCAAAGAGGTGACTGCCGAGTCTCGGCGCGCCTGCGAGCTGTTGGTGGACCACGGGGTTCCCGTGGAGAACCAGACGGTGCTGATGCGGCGGCTCAACTCCGACGCTCGGATCATTCGCGAGCTCAACCACGCCTGTCTGTCGATGCGGGTTCGACCCTACTACCTCCACCAGATGGACCTCGCCGAGGGCTGCGAGCACTTCCGCACCCCGCTGGCCAAGGGGGTGGAGATCATCGAGCAGCTCAGGGGCTGGACCACGGGTCTCGCGGTTCCCCACTTCGCGGTCGACCTCCCGGGCGGAGGCGGAAAGGTCACGCTGCAACCGAACTACGTCCTCGAGACGGAGGCGCACCAGACGGCGCTGCGGAGCTACCAGGGCGGCCGGTACCTCTACCCCGAGCCGAGAGAGGCCGATTGCAGCTGTCCCTACGACGAGGTCTGGCAGCGTCGCTGAGCGCCGCTCTTCATCGGCCCTTCTCGGCCCTTGCTTTGCGCTGGGCCGCCGAGCTCTTGCCGGTGGAGTCCCCCGAGGCCTCGAGGCGGTCGTGATCGGCCAAGAGGTCGGTCTCCTCCTGGACCTCAGGCGGGAGTCCCCTCTCCACGGCCACCGTGCCGTCGTGCACTGGGGCTTCTTCGAGCGCGACGGGAGCGTGTTCTCCAAAGCCCCGCTGCACGGTGACGGGCTTCCCCTCGCCGCCTTCCGGCTTCTGTGCCTCGGCGCTCTTCTCTTTCTCGACGAGTGCCGCCAGCTCGCGCTTGACCTCTGCTTGAGCTGCGCGGTCGCGGCGGGCTTGGCTCCTCACCCAGTCTTTCGTCGACACGGCGTGCGCCTCGAGCACTCGCCGTTCGGCCTCGGCCTGCTCGCGAATGAGCGCTTGGCGGGTCTCGTTGGGGAGCTCCAAGGGCCTCTTGTGGCCGTACCGTGTGTCGATGGCCGCTTGTGCCTTCGCCAGGTCGTGCTGGATGGCCGCGGCCTCTTGGGGGCTCGGTTCGGTCGAGAGCGCAAGGGCGAGGATGAGCGTCTCCATGGTGCCAGTGTACCTCGCGCACCGACTGGTGGGTGGTGCACGCCACGTCAGGGGCGCGCCAGGTCGCGCCAGTAGAGATAGGCCGACGCGGCGACGATGAGCGCGATGGCCGCCCACCGAATCCATCGCTCATGCCTGCGCCTTGGCGTCGCGGCCTCGGCATTGGCCGCGGCAGTGAGCGCGGCCTTGAGCTCCTCGCGCATCGCGGTCGAGGCCACCAACGTCGTCGCCGGGCCGACGATGGAACGAGTCGCCCAGCCCTCGAGGAACTCCGGCATGGTCGCCAGCTCGGTTTCGAAGGGGAGGGGAGACGAAGCGCGCCCCGCGAGGGCAGCGTCGAGCTCCCGGACCGATCGCATCACCAAGATGGCCGCGGCCTGCTCCGTCACTCCGTAGAGCTGGGCGAGCTGACCCAGGCTCAGGCCGTCGAGCGCGGCCCGCTCGATGACCTGCGCGCCTCGAGGTGACATCTGCTTGAACGCGGCCAGGAGCGCGGCTGGTGTCATCGCGCGTCAACGTACTTCTGCCCTGAGTTGGACCTCGCAAAAAGTTCCAATTGAAAAAGTGCGAGGGCCCCTGGCGACCCCATGAGGTTGGACTCAAGGCCCACGAAAGACGAACAAATGCCTCGGCACGAGAGGTGCTTCATCCAGTGGTATGAGTCGCGAGACCCAGCCGAAGCCCAAGCTCGTCAGGTACGAGGACCTGTGGCTGGTTCGAGTGGAGCAGCCCAACGGCAAGGTGCAGGAATACCGCTGCACCTCGGAGTCGCAAGCCAAGCAACTGGCGATGGTGTTGGCGCCGTCCGAGGCCTGAGGCGTGTTCAAAAAGTTGCCTCTCGGCCGCCCCTCCGTGAGCATCGGCGGGTGCGAGCGCTGTGGGTGGCGATCTTCCTGTCCGCGGTCCCCGGGCTCGGAGCCGAAACGATGCGGATCGCCGTGGGCCCCGAAGCGGCGACGGCGGTCATCGAGGGCCAGGGCCTGAGCGCTGGGGAGGACTCCGACGAGGCGGTCTTCGCGTCGCTGGGGAAGCAGCGAGTGACGGTGTCGCTGCTCGACAATCACCTCAGCGTCGACCGCGCTCCTCAGGAAGGCGAGTCGATCCGCATTCGCCCTCTTGGGCCCGTCTCGGTCAATGGCGTGCGGGTGCGCGGCGACGTGGTGGTGGCCAAGGCCCACTCCAGGCTGCAGGTGGTGAACGTCATTCCCCTCGAGGACTACCTGGTCGGCGTGTTGGGCGGCGAGATGCCCCCGTCCTTCCCCCTCGAGGCCCTCAAGGCCCAGGCGGTGGCGGCGCGGACCTACGCGTTGAGCAGGAAGCTCGAGCAGTACGGGCAGCCCTTTCACCTCGGCTCGTCGGTCTTGAGCCAGGTGTACCGCGGCTTGAGCGCGGAGGAGGGGCGCACCCGGCAGGCCGTGCAGGCGACCCGAGGAGAGGTGCTGACGTGGATGCTCCAGCCCATCGAGGCCTATTTCCACGCCTCGTGCGGCGGGCGGACGGAGTCGGGAGCGGACGCCCTGGGCCGCGACTTGCCCTACCTGCAGCCGGTCGACTGCCCATGTGGCCAGCTCTCGACCAGCCACTGGACCCTCACGCTTGGTGCCAAGGAGCTCTCAGCCCTGGGGGCGCCGAAGGGCCCGCTCGAGGTCCAAGGCCGCACCCGCACAGGTCGGGCGGTGCGGGTCACGGTGGGGGCGAAGACCCTCGACGCGGTGACGTTTCGCGAGAAGCTCGGCTATTCGCAGCTCAAGAGCCTGACCTTCGACGTGGAGAAGCACCGCGACGGGTGGGTGGTGCAGGGCCGGGGGTTTGGCCACGGCGCCGGGCTGTGCCAGTGGGGAGCGAGGATGTACGCCGAGAAGGGGTGGGACTACCGGAAGATCCTCCTCCACTACTACCCCGGCACCGAGCTGCAGGTGCTGTACGAGTGATGACTCGCACTGCCGAGGAGTGATACCGCTCGCCCGCCGTGCAGACCTCCGACTTCGAGTACCACCTCCCCCCCGAGCTCATCGCCCAGGTGCCCTCGGCGGCTCGAGATGCTTCGCGGCTCCTCCACGTCGACCCGCGTGGGCCCATGCAGCACCGGCAGTTCCGCGAGCTCCCCGAGCTCCTCCGCCGGGGCGACGTGTTGGTGTTCAACGACTCGCGCGTCATCCCCGCCCGGTTGGTCGGGCACAAGGTGGCCACCGGAGGCAGAGCCGAGCTCCTGTTGGTGCGGCCCGCCGCGGTCACCGAAGAGACGGCCGTCGCGCTCGAGGGCCGGGCCGAGGGCTCGACGTGGGTTTGCCTGGGCCAGGCGTCGAAGGGCTTCAAGCCCGGCACCGCGCTGGTCTTCGAGGGCGGGCTGGGCGCGGTGGTTCGGTCCGACGAGGGGGGCGGCGAGTACCGGGTGTGTTTCACCTCCGACCTCCCCACGCTCGAGAGCGCCCTGAGGCGAGCCGGGCGGCTGCCGCTCCCTCCCTACATCACCCGCGGCCCTGACGCCGGCGACGATGAGCGCTACCAGACCGTCTACGCGCGCCAAAAGGGCTCGGTGGCGGCGCCCACGGCTGGGCTGCACTTCACCCAGGCCCTCTTCGACCAGCTGGAGGCGCGCGGCATTGAGCGTCGCTTCGTGACGCTGGAGGTTGGGCCCGGCACGTTCCTCCCCGTGCGCGAAGGCGACCTCTCCAGCCATCGAATGCACGCCGAGCGGTGTGAGGTACCCGAGGAGACCGCCACCGCGCTCCGGGCGGCGCGACGAGAGGGCCGGCGGATCATCGCCGTGGGGACGACGGTGGTCCGCGCGCTGGAGTCCCTGGCCGACGACGAGCAGGTGGTGCGCTCGGGCCGCGTCGACACCCAGCTCTTCATTACGCCGGGGTTCCGGTTCCGCGTGGTCGACGGGCTCGTCACGAACTTCCACCTCCCTCGCTCGACGTTGCTCATGCTGGTGAGCGCCTTCCTCGGCCGCGAGCGGACCCTCGAGGCCTACGCGCTGGCAGTGCAGGAGCGGTACCGGTTCTTCAGCTACGGCGATTCGATGTTCATTGGCGCCGGTTCGTGACGCCTCGGGCGCCTTTGGCTAGTAGAGGGGGCCCATGACGGAGGGACTCCGAGCGGCCGCCCAGGAGCGGGGTGATGTGAGCGTGGCGCCCAGCCTGGTGCGCTTCGAGCTGCTGCACGTCGACGCGCGCACCGGGGCCCGGAGGGGGCGGCTCCACACCCCCCACGGCGTCGTCGACACTCCGGTGTTCATGCCGGTCGGAACCGTCGGCAGCGTCAAGGCCATCGCGCCCGACGATTTGGCGGCCTTGGGCGCGGGCCTCATCTTGGGCAACACGTACCACCTCA
The DNA here is from genome assembly GCA_003153055.1 of Myxococcales bacterium. Next base: position 2,854 of record PMBV01000493.1, on the reverse strand, counting down.
TGTTGCGCCCCGGCGAGGCGCTCATCGGCGAGCTGGGTGGCCTCCATCGCTTCGCTTCGTGGCGCGGCGGGTTGCTCACCGACTCGGGAGGCTTCCAGGTCTACAGCCTCGCGGAGATGCGGAAGATCACCGAGGAAGGGGCCGCGTTCCAGTCGCACCTCGACGGCCGCAAATACCTCTTGACGCCCGAGCGCAGCGTGGAGATTCAAGAGATACTCGGCGCCGACATCATCATGGCCTTCGACGAGTGTCCTCCGTCGCTCTCGGAGCGCGCGTACCTCGAGGCGTCGCTGGCTCGCACCACCCGGTGGCTCGGCCGGTGCGCGACGGCCTGGAGTCGCCAGCGAAGCTCCCTCTTCGGCATCGTTCAGGGCGGCACCTTCGAGGATCTGCGCCGGCGTCACGTCGAGGAGGTGTGCGCCGTGGATCTGCCTGGCTACGCGCTGGGAGGCTTCGCGGTGGGGGAGGAGCCTCGCGTCATGCACGAGGGCGTGGCCTTCACCGCGCCGCTCCTGCCCGCCGACAAGCCTCGCTACCTGATGGGAGTCGGGACGCCTCTCGACCTGGTCACCTGTGTCGGCGCCGGGGTGGACATGTTCGACTGCGTGATGCCGACCCGAAACGCCCGCAATGGGCTCCTCTTCACGTCTCAGGGGCGGCTGGTCATCAAGAACGCGCGGTACGCCCGCGACGACCGGCCGGTGGACCCCAGGTGCCAGTGCTACACCTGCCGCACGTTCTCCCGGGCCTACCTCCGGCACCTCTTCGTGGCGGGGGAGCCGGTGTCGATGCGGCTCAACACCCTGCACAATCTCCACTTCTACCTCTCGCTCATGGGAGAGGCCCGACGGGCCATCGAGGAGGACCGCTACGCCGACTTCACGGCCGAGTTCCTGGCTCGTCCTACGAGCCCTCCATGAGGCGCATTTACCGCGGTTTCCATATGGGTTGCTTGCCGCTGCCCCCCATGCCGGCTATATGCGCGGTCCCTTGAACGCTATGCTCAGCCTTCCGGTCATCTTTGCGCAGGCCTCTCCGTTCGACGCACGGGGCATGTTGATCCCCATCGTCGGGACGCTGGTCATCATGTACCTGCTGGTCATTCGCCCCCAGCAGAAGCAGGCCAAGGAGACCCAGTCTCTTCTGTCCTCTCTCAAGAAGGGGGACGACGTCGTGACGACCGGCGGCATCTTGGCGCGGATCGTCTCGGTGGATGACAAGGTCATCACCTTGGACATCGGCCAGGGCACTAAGATTCGGGTCTTGAAGCAGTCGATCCAGAGCAAGATCCCCGAGCCCAAGGTCGAGGCGAAGTCGGACAGCAAGGCAGAGGCATCAGAGGCCAAGAAAGAGGAGAAGTGACGATGGACCGCACCTGGTACACGCGGCTCGTCCTCATCCTGACGGTGACGTTCGGGACGGTGTGGCTCTTGGTGCCGAGCTACTACTCCTTCTTCGTCCTGGATCGAGCCGACCGCAACAACCTGAAGAAGCTCGCCGAGGTCCTGCCTCGCTGGGCGCCTCCCGCGAAGTACCGCCTGTCGCTCGGGCTGGACCTGCAGGGCGGCATCCACATGGTGATGAGGGTCGACACCAAGACCGCCCTGACGAAGCGCGCCGAGCGGCAGGCGATGCAGATGGTGAGCTGGGTCGAGCAGAAGAAGCTCGGGGTGATCACCGCCTCCACCGACATCGACAAGCTCCTGGTCACCCTGACCGCGCAGGACCCGGCGACCATGGACGCCATCGAGAAGGAGCTCCTCGAGACCTACCGCGACTTCAGCAAGGAGTCTCGCAGCGGCGGGGTGTTGACGCTCAAGCTCAACGATGCCCAAGTCGAGTACCTCATGAGCGAGGCGGTCGATCAGGCGATGCTCGTCATCCGCAAGCGCATCGACAAGTGGGGCGTGGCCGAGGTCGACGTTCGCAAGCTGGGCAACGACTCCATCCAGGTCTCGCTGCCGGGCCAGTCTGACCCGGAGCAGGCCAAGGAGCTCATCGGCACCACTGCCCAGCTCGAGTTCAGGCTGCTCGACGAGAACCCCGAGGTGTTCAAGACCGCCTTCACTCAGACGCCTCCGCCAGAGAACAGCGGCATCACCCTGGGCACGACCGACGACGACGCCAGCTCGCCGCCCCGGCCGTACCTCGAGGGCACTGACCGCGAGGCGCTCACCAGCTACCTGAAGGACAAGGCGCCCGAGGGCAAGCAGGTGCTGCTCCACTGCGTCGAGGCCGACAAGGGCAAGAAGTGCCTCAAGTACTACACCTACCTGGTGTCGAAGGCGGTTCCGGTGACCGGCGAGAGCCTCACCGGCGCGGAGGCGAGCCGAGACACCAACACCAATCGGGTGCAGGTGAACTTCCAGTTCGACGCGACCGGCGCCCGCGAGTTCGAGGAGCTGACCGCGAAGAACGTCAACAAGCGCATGGCCATCGTGCTGGACGAGAACATCGTGATGGCGCCGACGATCCAGGAGAAGATCGGCGGAGGATCCGGCCGCATCACCATGGGTCGCTCGAACGATCTCCAGAAGGCGCAGATGCTCGCCCTGGCGCTGAAGGCTGGCGCGCTGCCGGCTCCAGTGACGCCAGGTGAGATCCGCCAGGTCGGCGCCTCGCTCGGAGACGAGCTGATCCGCAAGGGGGCCCTGGCCGTCATGGTGGGGCTGGCGCTGGTCGTCTTCTTCATGGGTTTCTACTACCGGGGCTCGGGGCTCGTCGCCGACGTCGCGCTGGTCCTCAACGGGGCGCTCATCCTCGGAGGTCTCGCCGCCTTTGGGGGGACCCTTACGCTCCCCGGCATCGCGGGCTTCGTCCTCACGCTCGGCATCGCGGTCGACGCCAACGTCCT
>PMBV01000481.1 GCA_003153055.1 Myxococcales bacterium | reverse complement strand
GACACGCCGAGCCGGTACAGCGCGGGGAAGACGTTCACCACCGCGGTGAAGAACAGCGGCCTCTCGATGAAACGGCGCCCCGACACCGTCACCCGAGAACGGACCCGGGTGAGCCGCCCCGCCCGCCGCAACCGCATGGAGAGCTCGAGATCCTCCATCAGCGGCTGCTCCGGAAAGCCGCCCACGGCCTCGAAGACGGCGCGACGGACGAAGAGCGCCTGGTCCCCGTATGGCAGCCGGGTATAGCGGCTACGGAAATCGGCGAGGTGCAACAGCGGGCCGAGCCACGTCGGGCGGTCGGCCACCGTCCACGTCCGGAAGGCCCCTCCGATGATGCCACCGTCAGCGAGCGCGCGGGCGACCTGGGAGGCCGCGTCCTGGGGCAGCGCCACGTCAGCGTGGAGAAAGAGGAGGACGTCGCCCGAGGCCGCCCTCGCCCCGGCATTCATCTGCGAGCCGCGACCTCGTGGGGCCACGAGCGTCCGCACCCCGGCGAGCCGCGGAACCCGCCCCAGCGTCTCGTCGCTGCTGCCGCCGTCGACGACGAGGACCTCGTCGACACCCTCGAGAGCGGCCGTGCGCCTCACCTGAGCCTCGATGCGCGCTTCCTCGTCGAGCGTGGGGATGATGACGGACAGTCGCATGGCTTTCAGGACAGCCCCAGCGAAGCGAGGGCCGCCGCCGTCCTGGGCGCCACCACGGCCTCGCTCGCCAGCTCAGCGGCGAGCCGCCGGAGACCGCCGAGCTCGTCGACGTCGAACCACGGCTGCACCGTGGCGTACGAGTACCCGCGTTCGCTCAGCCGAGCGCTGGTCGCCGCGAAGGTGTCCGGGGCACTCCAAGGCAAGCCTTCCAGGAGCCCCGGCTCCACCCGGCGGAGGCCGAGGAGGTAGTACCCCCCGTCGTCGGCGGGCCCGAGCACCGCGTCGTGGTGGACGAGCGCCGCGCGCGCGGCCTCGATGACGCTGCCGGGGAGCCCGGGGCTGTCCGCTCCCAGCGCGAGGAACCACGGCGCGACGAGGAGCGCCCTCAGGGCAATACGCTCCATCCGCGCGCCCAGGTCGCCCTCCCCCTGCAACCACACTTCGCCCTCCGAGAGGCCATAGGCGTCGAGCGACGGCTCCGTGGCGGCCAACACGAGCCGCACGCCCGAGAGTCGTCCCAGGGCTGACCATGTATCCTCGAAGAAGGCCTGGGCGAGCGCGGCGGCGGCGGTGGCGCCGATGGACGCGGCGAGGCGCGTCTTCACCGCTCCGGGGATGGGCGGCTTGGCGAAGACGGCGATGACGCCAGGCTCGAGGCTCACGCCACCGCCCTGGACGCCGCGGCGCCGATGGGGGAGCTTCGGAGAGAGGAGCACTTCTCATGCGAGTCGGCATCATCGGTGGCACGGGGTTGGGCGAAGCGCTGGGGGCGCTCAAGGGCGAGCTCGTGTCGGTCGAGACGCCTTTCGGGCCGCCTTCGGGGCCCATTCGCATCGCCCAGGTCGACGGCGTCGAGGTGGCGCTCCTCGCTCGCCACGGTGACGGCCATCGCTTCAACCCCACGCACGTCCCCTACCGCGCCAACGTCTTCGCGCTGAAGTCGCTGGGCGTCACGCACGTCATCGCCAGCGGAGCCACCGGCAGCCTCGACGAGCGCATCGCGCCGAGACACCTCGTGGTGGTGGATCAGGTCATCGATCGCACCTTCCGGCGCGTCAACACCTTCTTCGACGACTTCGCCGGCCACGTGGACTTCGCCTCGCCCTTCTGCCCGACCCTGCGAAGCCAGCTCAACGCGCAGGCCGCGGCGGTCCAGACGGTGGTGCACCCCACGGGCACCTACGTGTGCATCGAGGGCCCGTCGCTGTCCTCCCAGGCCGAGAGCCACATGCACCGGGCGCTCGGCGGCCATCTGGTGGGCATGACGGCCATGCCCGAGGCGCGCCTGATGCGCGAAGCGGAGATCTGCTACGCCCTGGTCGCGCTGCCCACCGACTACGACTGCTGGCGCGAGCGCCCCGAGCACGCCGCGTCGGTCGACGTCATCTCGCAGGTCATCGCCAACCTGAAGGTGGCGACGGAGAACGGGCTCGCGCTCATCCGCGCCACCCTCGGCCACATCGCCCAGACTCCGTGCGCCTGCCAATCGGCCCTCGCCAAAGGCATCTGGTCGGCGCCGGACACCATTGGTCCCGACGTTCGTCGGCGGCTCTCGCCGCTGCTCAAGAAGTACCTGCCAACCCCGTAGCCGTGACGTGGAGACCGCTGTGCCCTTTGGCGTCATCGGCTGGCAGGGCTAGGCCGCGCGGGTCAGCGACACGCCGGCCTTGGCCAGGAGGACGAGCCACGGAGCACCGTGCATCAGGAGGTCGAACCAGTCGATCGGCTTCACCAGCTTGCCCGTGAAGAGCATGCCCAGCTTCTCGACGATGTGCGGCGGGGTGAAGGGCGCGAGCCCGAGGGTGAGACACACGACGACTACACCACCCCAGGGAAGACCTGCGATCGCATCTGCAAGAGCCATGAGGCTGGGAGCCAGATCGCGCTGGAAAGGGCTCCTCGATTCGGCGATTCGGCCATGCCTCGCCTCGCGCGTTGGCCCGAGCGGTGCGTGACGGGCTTCATCCCTCCGCCAGTCTACGGCAACGTCAGTCCCACCACGAGCTCCACACCGAGCTCACCAGCTCGTTCGCTCGCACTTCGAGCACGTTGCTGCCGCCTTCGGGGGTGAACGTCGAGTGCGCCGTCGCGAGTTCGAGCGCGGTCTCGCGTGAGGGCGGCGTGTCCAGCCACCACTCGATCATCGCGGGCCGCACCGAGATGACCCTGGCGCCATGGCGCTTCTCCCACTCGCGCGACACGGCGCACGCCTGGGCCAGGGACGGCGTCGCCTCGCCCGACCGAAGCAGCATCGGCAGCCAGGCGATCGTCTTCCACGCGGCGTCGGTCGGGATGAGCGCGAGGCGCACCTTTGGCCAGAGCTCGCCACGCATGCTACACAGCGCGCCGAGACGACTCCCCGGTGGGTCCTCGGGCCACTCGCCGCGCTCGGCGGTCCACCCGGGGTACGACGGGTTCCCGCCTGGAGCCAGCAGCGCGCGAACGTCGACGGTGTCGACGGCGGCTAGCACGGCCGCGGGCGAGTCGTTGGGGTGCGTGCCCGCCTGCAGGCCATCGAGGGGATCTCCAGTCCACGCGCTCGGGCCCTCGCGAAGCTCTCGCTCATCTCCGCCCAGGATCACCGGGCGATAGCGAGTCGTTGGAGCGGCAGCGTCGAGCCGCCTCCAGAGCGTTTGCGCCGCAGTGCCTGGCATGTCGGCAAAGAGCACGCCGTGGCCTTCGGGGTACAACTGGCGCAGCGGGCCGAGCTCGAAGCCGGCAAGCGCGGGTGGAGTCGGCTGGACGGCCGCCGTCGGTCTGAGCGCCTCGAAGGCCGCGGCGTCGCGCGTGTCGACGAAGCGCACCGTGTCTTCATCGGTGAACAGCGCGGCGAGACCGGGGCACAGCTCGTGGTTCACCGCGCCGGGCAGCTTGAGCTTGTCGCCTGGCTGCGCCGATGGCTCGAGCAGCCGCGCGTCGGAGAGCGAGATCTCGCGGTTCTCGCGGGTGACCTGGTCCACGACGGAGTACTCCATCCAGCTGTGCTTCATGGCGTGCTCGAGCCTGGTCCACGGGAGGCCCTCGAGCTTGCGCTCAGCGAGGTTGACGCCGAGTGCCTTCAGCTCGCTGACCAGGTCAGCCTCGAGAACCGCGGTGACTCGCGCGGCGCGGGCGAGCGCGCCGGTCGTGGGGTCCAGCAGGCCAACCAGCAGCTGCGCGACCGTCACCGTGTCTTCGAAGAGCTCGAAGGTCGAGCCGTCGGGCAGATCGTCGCGCTCGAGCACAACCTGCACCTCTTCCCTCGTGACGTCGCGGCCCACCGTGTACGCGCGGTGCAGGTTCAGACTTCCGTGGGGCCCGCTCACCAGCCGCGAGCTGCCGTACGCCGCAGGCGACTCGCGCCGAGCGGGAGGGAGCACCGCCAGCAGCACCGCCAGCCCCGCCGCCGGCCCGGCCCACATTTCGACGAAGAACACCCGGGCACCCTGGCGCGAGAGCAGCCCCGCGGAGCGCGCCGCCGAGGCCGCGGCGGTCTCCCACTCGAGCAGCCGGCGCTGCGTGAACACCATCCGCACCAGCGTCAGCACGA
>PMBV01000418.1 GCA_003153055.1 Myxococcales bacterium | reverse complement strand
GAGCTCAAAGGCGGGAGTGGTGATTGGGGGTACCAGGGCTCCGGGCGAACGCAACGAGCCCCTCAGCACACCGGCACCGTGACGCAGTGTCGCGGGTGCTCCGGCTCGGGAGCGGCAGCGCAGGCGCATCAGTCGGTTGACGCTGATGGGGGGGCAGCACCAGGAGATGGAGGAAGCGAGGGACGGGGGTGTCGAGGTCGAGGAGCTGGTCGGTAGAGCTAGGGCCGAGGAGCCCAAACCGCCATCGTCCCCTTGGGCGAGTGGTGCGGCCGGCTGAGGGGTGAGCTGAGCGGCCGCTTCGCTTTGGCATATGCGGCTCCACTGGGCCCAGGAGCTTCATCGCGTCCTCTGCGGCGAGCTGGGACTTCGCCTCGGTTCCCACCTCGTGGATGGGTCACTCTCCCAGCCCTGTCATCACGGAGTACAGATTTGTACACCGTGATGACAGGCTCGGCGACCCGCGGCCCCCACCACCCTACTCCGGAGTGCCGCCTCGGCTCACCCCACTGAGCGCTGGAGCCGGCGGCGCGCCAGGTCGACGAAGGCGCGGGTGGCTCGCGACGGCCCGGGAGGCAGCACCAGCCCGACCCATCGCTGGCGCTCGACCCCGACCAGCGGAATGGCCTTGAGCCGGTCGCGCGGGTCGAGGGCCAGCTCGGGAATCACCGACACCCCAAAGCCCCGCTCCACCAGCCGCTTGAGCACCTCGACGCTGCTGGTCTCCATCACCACATGGGGCTCGACCGAAGCGGCGGCGAAGTGCCGATCGAGCCACGCCCTCAGGGCCGTCGAGGCGTCGAGAAGCAACAACGGGAAGGCAGCGAGCTCGACGGGCTTGAGCCGGGCTCGGCCGGACAAGGCGTGCCGGCGGGGAACGATCACGACGTCGCGCTGGCGAGAGAGGGGCACCTGGGTGATGGACTGGGCGGCCGGCACCAGGCTCACCGGCAGGGGGAGCGAGACCACCCCCAGGTCGAGCTCTCGGGCCGCCACCCTCGCGGCGATGGCTGGTGAAGGGCGGTTGTCGAGCTTCAAATCCACGTCGGGGTAGCTGGCCCGGAACTCCGAGAACACCGCCGGCAGCAGGTAGGTCGCGAAGGTATCGCTGGTGCCCAGCCGCAGCGTCCCCGACACGACCTCCCGCCGCGCGAAGAGCGCCTCCCGGGCCTGGCCGAGCTCCTCGAGCACTCGCCTGGCGTGCTGGTCGAGCAACCGGCCGGCCTCGGTCAGCACCGCCTGCCGCCCAACACGGGCGAACAACGGCTCCCCGATGTCGCGCTCGAGGGCGGCGATCGCCTGGCTCACCGACGACTGCGTCATGCCCAACTTCCCCGCGGCCCGGGAAAAGCCCCCCGCGTCGACCACCGCGCACAACACGGCCAGTCGATCGCTCCTCAGATCCATCGTATTTACCGATGCATTCGCCATGCATCGACGACCCTAGACGATGACTCAGGCGAAGTGGAGCGCCAGCCCGGCCGCGCCAACCAATCGCCTCCTTCGATGCTTCTCATCGGTTTTCATCGCTTCCCGCGATGGCCGACCGCGAGCAAGGTGTGCCCATGCTGATCCTCCTCGGACCCCCGGCCTTCACCCCCGCCCGCCTGGCCAAGCGCCTCGGGCGAATCCAGGCGTCGAACCCTCGCGTCACCGACGGCGCCGCCCGCTACGTGCACCTGGTCGATCTGGCCCGGCCACTCACCGAGGCCGAGACCGAAACCCTCGACGCCCTCTTGAGCTACGGCCCCCGACTGACGGCCCACACTCTCGAAGGCCGGGCGCTCACCGTGGTGCCCCGCTTCGGGACGAGCTCGCCCTGGTCCTCCAAGGCCACCGACATCGCCCACAACTGCGGCCTCTCGGGCGTGCGGCGCATCGAACGGGGCATCGTGTGGACCCTCGTCGGTGCCGTCGACGACGAGCGCGGGCTCCGCTCGTCCGTGCATGATCGCATGACCGAGGCCGTGCTCGACACGCTCGAGGGCGCCTCCCATCTGTTCGATCACCACACCCCTCGCCCATCGACCTCGCTCCCCTTGCTCGCCGAGGGTCGAGGAGCCCTGGAGCGCGCCAACACGGCCATGGGCCTGGCCCTGTCGCCAGACGAGATCGACTACCTCGTCGAGTCCTTTCAGCAGCTCGGGCGCGACCCCACCGACGTCGAGCTGATGATGTTCGCCCAAGCCAACTCGGAGCACTGCCGGCACAAGATCTTCAACGCCGAGTTCGTCGTCGACGGCGTGCTGCAGGCCGACTCACTCTTCAAGCTCATTCGCCGCTCCACCGAAGCGAGCCCCCAAGGTGTCTTGAGCGCCTACAAAGACAACGCGGCCGTCATGGAGGGCCTCCCCGCCGGCCGCTTCTTCGCCCACCCCGACGACGGCGTGTACCGAGTGGTGCACGAGCCCGCCCACATCTTGATGAAGGTCGAGACCCACAACCACCCGACAGCGGTGTCGCCCTACCCCGGCGCGGCGACTGGTAGCGGCGGAGAGATTCGCGACGAGGGAGCGACCGGGCGTGGCTCCAAACCCAAGGCCGGGCTGGTGGGCTTCTCGGTGTCGAACCTGAAGCTCCCACAGGCGCGAAGACCGTGGGAGATCGAGCACGGCAAGCCGACGCGCATCTCGAGCGCGCTCGACATCATGATCGACGGCCCGCTGGGAGGCGCGGCCTTCAACAACGAGTTCGGCCGACCGGCGCTGGCCGGCTACTTCCGCACCTTCGAGCAAGCCGTGCCCACGGCCGGGGGCGGCACCGAGCTGCGCGGGTACCACAAGCCCATCATGATCGCCGGAGGCCTCGGCAACATCCGCCCCAACCACGTCGAGAAGGGCTCCATCCCTCCCGGGGCGTCCATCGTCGTCCTCGGCGGGCCGGCGATGCTCATCGGGCTGGGCGGAGGGGCCGCGTCGTCAGTAGCCTCGGGCACCTCGCATGAAGACCTCGACTTCGCCTCGGTGCAACGGGACAACGCCGAGATGCAGCGGCGCTGCCAGGAGGTCATCGACCGCTGCTGCGCCCTGGGCGATGACACCCCCATCATCTCGATTCACGACGTCGGCGCTGGCGGCCTGTCGAACGCCTTGCCCGAGCTGGTGCACGAGTCTCGCCGGGGTGCGCGGTTCGATCTCCGCAAGGTGCCCAGCGACGAGCCGGGCATGTCGGTGCTGGAGATCTGGTGCAACGAGGCCCAG
>PMBV01000058.1 GCA_003153055.1 Myxococcales bacterium | reverse complement strand
TTTGCCGAGTCTGGGTCATCGGCTCAATCCGTTGCTGACAGGAGCTATTTCACGATGGCCACCCGGGACAGCAAGAACACCATCTTCGCCGCCCCCGACGCTGTGGGTGGACAGGGGTCGTGGAGCAAGACCGACGTGGATCTCACCGATGCGATCATCGCCCAGCTCGAGGGCGGCCTCTGCATCGACAAGACGCGAATCTTCGCCACCGGCTTCAGCTTCGGAGGGGGCATGTCCATGGCCTTGGCCTGCACCCGGGCAGACGTGTTTCGGGCCGTCGCTTTCTTCTCCGGCGCGGATCTCACCGGGTCCTGTCCCGCCACGCTGACCAAGCCCATCGCCTACTACGCGTCGCAGGCGAGCCAGGATGCGAACGGCATGTCGACCACCAACCCCATGACCGGGGAGATGAAGCAAGCGCAGTTCGCCGCCGTCAACGGCTGCACGGCAGAGCCCTCGGCCACGACCTTCCCGTCCGCGGGCCAGCAGCACACGTGCACGATCTACAAAAACTGCTCGGCGGGCCACCCGACCGAATACTGCGTCTTCAACGGCCCCCACGGATGGGAGCCGAAGGATCCCGGGCAATCGACGAGCTGGGATGCCCCGGAAGCCTGGAAGTTCATCACGCAGTTCTAAACAGCCCGAGTGGGCCACGCCTCGCGCAGGACTCGAGCCACCTCACGGAGCGCTGGCGCCAGGGGCGAGCGCGGGCGCCACACCAGCGCCAGCGTGCGGGACGGGGCCGGAGCGACGAAGCGCCGCACCGCGAGCCGCCCCCGGGGAACCTCGGCGCGCACCGCGAGCTGAGGCAGGAGCGTCACGCCGGCCCCTCCGGCGACCATCTGCGCCAGCGTCGCCAGACTGGTGGCCCGGAACTCGAGGTCGTTGGCGCGCACCCGCGAGCAGAACGTCAGCACCTGGTCGCCGAAGCAGTGCCCCTCGTCCAGCACCAGGACCGGCGCGTCGCGGAGCGCCACCCGGGCTATCGGCCCGCCGTGGCCGAGCGGGTCCGCCGGTCGGGTCACCAGCACGAAGGGGTCGACCGCCAGCTCGGCGTGCTCCACGTCGCCCAGCGCCGACTCCCGCGCCACCAGCGCCGCGTCGAGCCCTCCGCTCTCGAGTCGCTCCACCAGGTCCGCGGTGCGGTCCTCCCGCCATAGGAGCGTCAGCTTGGGGAACGCCCGTCGAAGGGAGGGCACCACCTCGGGCAAGACGTACGGAGCCACGGTTGGAATCACCCCGACCCTGAGCTCGCCCCCGAGCGGGTCCTGGGCGCGACGGGCTGCCTCGCCCAAGTCGTCAGCCTCGCACAGGAGCCGCCGGGCCCGCTCCACCAACTCCCGCCCGGCCGATGTCACCAGCACCCGGCGACGGCTTCGCTCGAACAGCCTCACTCCGAGCGCCCGCTCCACCTGCGCCAGCTGGGCGCTGAGCGACGGCTGAGACACGTGGCACGCCTGAGCGGCTCGGCTGAAGCTCAGCGCGTCGGCCACCGCCACCACGTACTGGAGCTGCCGGAGGGTGAAGAGATGCGGCGCGGTCTTCATAGTTGTGTCCTATGCAGATGATTCAAACGATGTCTTAGCGCTATGTGACGTCGGTGCGTACATCCCTCTCGTCCACACGAAAGGAACGCACATGGAATCGCCCAATACGCCACGCACCCTCACCACGGAGGCCGGCCAGCCGGTCGCCGACAACCAACACTCGCAGTTGGCCGGCCTCGACGGCCCGGTCCTGTTGCAGGACCATCACCTCGTGGAGAAGCTGGCCCGCTTCAACCGCGAGCGCATCCCCGAGCGGGTGGTGCACGCGGTCGGCAGCGGCGCCTGGGGCACCTTCGAGGTCACCAACCCCGACGTCCCTCGGTGGACGAAAATGAGGCTCTTCTCGGAGGTGGGAAAGAAGACGAAGACCTTCGTGCGCTTCTCCACCGTCGCCGGCTCGAAGGGCAGCGCGGACACCGCCCGCGACCCCCGCGGCTTCGCGGTGAAGTTCTACACCGAGGACGGCAACTGGGACCTGGTGGGCAACNNGGCAACAACACGCCGGTGTTCTTCCTCCGCGACGGCATCAAGTTCCCCGACTTCATCCACTCCCAGAAGTACGACCCCTTCACCAACCGCCAGGAGCCGGACAACGTCTGGGACTTCTTTTCGCACTCGCCCGAGGCGACGCACCAGTTCGTCTGGCTCTTCGGCGATCGCGGTCTCCCCGCGAGCTACCGCCATATGGACGGCTTCGGCTCGCACACCTTCCGCTGGGTCAACGCGCAAGGCCAGGTGTCATGGGTGAAGTTCCACTTCAAGACCGACCAGGGTATTCGCACCCTCACCTCCGAGGAGGCGGCGCGCCTCGGTGGGAGGGACCCACAGGCGCTCCAGAAGGACCTCTCCGACGCCATCGAGCGGGGCGACCACCCGTCGTGGACCGTCAAGGTGCAGGTGATGCCCGCCGCCGAGGCGAAGGACTACCGCTTCAACCCGTTCGACCTCACCAAGGTGTGGCCTCACGCCGACGTCCCCCTCGTCACCATCGGCACGCTGACCCTCGAGCGGATGCCCGACAACTACTTCGCAGACGTCGAGCAGGCGGCCTTCGACCCCGGCCACTTCGTGCCTGGCATCGGCCCCTCGCCGGACCCGATGCTCCAGGCGCGCCTCTTCGCCTACGGAGACGCGGCCCGGTATCGACTGGGCATCAATCACACTCGCCTCCCGGTGAACGCGCCCCTGGGCGTCGAGGGAGGCGCGAGCAACTACGGTCGTGACGGGAGCGGCCGCTTCGACGGCAACGGAGGCCGGGCGAAGAACTACGAGCCCAACAGCTTTGGCGGGCCAGCGCAGACGAACGCGGTGGACCTCGGCGACGGGCTCTCTGGTGCCGGAGGCCCGCGTGGCCTCGCCATGCACCGCGACGACGACGACTACCGCCAGGCCGGGGCGCTCTACCGGTTGATGCCCGAGGCAGCCAAGTCGAGGCTCATCGAGGCCATCGCGGGGAGCCTCGCCGAGGTGTCCCGCGAGGACATCGTGGTGCGTTCGCTCGGGCACTTCCGCCGTGCCGACGAGGCCCTGGGCGCCCGGCTCTCCGAGGCCGTCATGGCACGGCGCGCTCGTGGTGGCCGGCAGGACGTGCCAGCGAGGTCCTCATGAGCCCCGACGAGAGGGCCCTCGCGCTGATGCGCCAGGCGTTCGTCTGGGCGAGGCAGGGAGACCTAGCGCTCCTCGCGCTCGTCGACGGCGGAGCGCCCATCGACGCGCAGAACCAGAGCGGTGACACGCTGCTGATGCTCGCCGCCTACCACGGACACGCCGCGCTGGTCGTCGAGCTGCTCCGCCGAGGCGCTGACCCACAGCGAGCCAACGATCGCGGCCAGACACCGCTGCAGGGCGCCGCGTTCAAAGGCAGCGCCGAAGTCGTGCGCGCGCTCCTCGACGGCGGGGCGGAGGTGGACTTCGCGGGCGACGGCAAGACGCCGCTCACCTGGGCCCGGCTGTTCGGCCGAACCGAGGTGGCGGTGCTCCTGATCGAGCGCGGCGCGTCGGAGGAGTCGGTGCACCCCCTCGCCCGGCTGGCGGGGGCCACCGGCGTGCCCGCCCTCCTGGCCTCGGTCGCCTCCTGAGCCTCCACCTCGAGACGGACCCGGAGTGCGAGGCCGAGCGGTCACGACACCGCCAGAACTCGCGCTCCGGACTCGCGGGCGACGTTCCCCTGCTAGAGAGCATGGTGGACTTTGGTCGAGCGTGCGCTCGAACAGGGGGAACACATGCGGATGACCCGAGTATTCGTGGTGTCGTTGGCTTCGCTGTTGGTGAGTGGAGTGGTGTCGTTGGGCTGCAACCCGCAATCCCCGTCGGGGAATGGCGGCGGCAGCGGCGGCGGAACGGTGGGTGGCGGCAGCGGTGGCGGTGGCGGTGGTGGAGGTGGTGGTGGTGGGACCATCGGCGGTGGCTCGGGGGGCGGCAGCGGAGTCGATGGAGGCGTCTGCAGCTACCCGAAGCTCGAGACCGTCACCGAGACGACTCTCACCGGCAGCGTCCACTGGACCAGCGGCGTCTACACCCTGTCGAGCTCGATCACGGTTTCCGCCGGCCTCCTCACGGTGGACCCCTGCACGATGATCAAGGTCCCCAACGGCGGACGCATCACCGTGAAGAACAACGGCGCGCTGCGGCTCAACGGCGCCAACGGGCCCATCATCATCACCTCGAGCAAGGGCACGCCCGCGCCGGGCGATTGGGATTACATCGAGTTCTACGCCTCGGGTGACACCGGCAGCACCAAGTTGGAGAACGTGGTGGTCGAGTACGGTGGCAATGGCAACTACGGGTCCATCTGGGTCGAGAACGGGGCGACCGTCGCCATCACCAACTCGACCGTGCGCAAGTCGAAAGACTTCGGCGTCGAGGTCGAGGCCGGTGGCCACCTGGCGTCCTTCACTGGCAACGCGCTGGTGGACAACGCCCTCGGGCCTGTCTCCATCGGAGCCAACAGCGTCGATGACCTCGGCACCGGCACGTATTCCCCGAACACCGTGGACGGCATCGCCGTCGGCAGCGAGGCGGTGGCCCACGACGCCACCTGGCTCAGCCTCGGCGCTCCGTACATCGCCACCAGCGGCTTCACGGTGGAGACAGCCAACGGGAGCGCGCACCTGACGGTGAACGCCGGGGCCACCATCAAGATGGGGGCCAGCGCGCGCATCTCGGTGAAGAGCAACGGCGGCCTCACCCTGGCCGGCACCGCGGCCCACCCTGTCACCGTCACCTCGAAGCTGCCCACTCCCGCCCCCGGAGACTGGAGCTACCTCGAGTTCTACAGCTCGAGCTCGGCAGGCTTCAACAAGCTCGACTACGCTGTGGTCTCCTTCGGAGGCGACGGCAGCTACGGCTCGATCTGGGTGGAGTCCGGCGCGCAGCTCCACATGCAGAACAGCACGGCGCGCAAATCGAAGGACTTCGGCCTCGACCTCCAGGTCGGCGCCAAGCTCCTCGACTTCACTGGGAACACCTTGACCGAGAACGCTCACGGCCCGATCTCGCTGGGGGCCAACACCGTCGACAGCCTCGGCGCGGGCACCTACACCGGCATCGACGTCGACGGGGTGGTCGTCAAAGACGACACGGTGGCCCACGACGCCACCTGGCTCAACCTCGGCGTTCCGTACCTGTTGCCCAACGGAATGAACGTCCAGGTCACCAACGGCTCCGCGGCGCTGTCGATCGACCCTGGAGTGACGTTGAAGATGGGACCGAGCACGACCCTCACGGTGAAGACCAACGGAGGCCTCGCCCTCAAGGGCACCGCCGTGAGCCACGTGACGGTGACCTCGGCCAAGAGCACGGGGGCGGCGGGCGACTGGGACCAGCTCGAGTTTTACTCCGGGTCGGCCGACGCGAAGAACGTCTTCCAGTACACTGACATCTCCTTCGGGGGTGGCTCCAGCTACGGCTCGCTGTGGGTGCAGTCGGGCGCCGCCGCCACGCTCGACCACGTCACCTTCACCAGCTCGAGGACCTGCGACGTCTCCGGCACCGGCGCCGTGACCGCCAGCGGGAGCAGCGGGACCACCTACACACATTGCCCCTAGAATCGGAACGTCATCGCCCATGCCCGCTCTTGGAGCCGACCTGTTCGCCGGCTCCAAGGTCGAACGCTCGCGGACGCGGAGCGCTTCAACGACTGCCTGGCCATCCCCATGGTGGTCGTGTCATGGACCTTTCACGGAGCTGCCCCTGGCGGACGTGGGGCCGTCTGGAGCGTCCCCTGTGCTCGGACCAGCCCTGCCGCCGTGGGGCCTCCGCTCCGGCGCATCCGCCAGGTCAGCGGCCTGCCGCGGGCACGCATCCGTGCTCGCATCGCTGCCGGAGGACGAGCCGCTCTGGTTCTACCGACCGGTGGAGGAGCTCCTCGAGGGCAAGGGTGCCAGCGGCGCGCGGGTGAGCGCGCGGTAGCTCAGGACCGGAGGAGCCTTGGGGCCTCGGGCTTCCGGTCCTTCGAGAGATGAAACGGGTCAGCCCGTCAGACGGATCTCGCCCAGCACGCTGGAGACCGGACGCAAGGGCCGATGAGGTTGGCTGCTTCCGCTCGCCGCATCTTTCTTCCTTCGGTGAGCAGCGCCCCAAAGCCATCGGGTGAAGCAATCCACCGCCAATGCCCGCGAGTCGTCGCGCGGCCAGGGCGGCGTACAGCGGGCGGAGGTACTTCATGCGCCCCACCGAGCCGAGCAACGTCTCAAGGCGGCCGGAGACGGGGACCGGGCGGCGGTGGACGGATGACGTGAAGGCGCCACGCTCCAGGTCCCATCGTGGTGATGATGACGAACACCCTCTTGAAGGCGTGCTTCGCCGCGAAGTGAACGGTGTCGTCGCCACGCAGCGCAGGCCGAGCTCCCGGTGCGCGCATCGGCGTAGGTGGTACACTCGCGGCCGTGCGATTCGCCGACCCAAACGAGCGCCCCTACTTCCTGTGGAACGAGCCGACGACGGTTGGCGAGTTCCGCGCGGCGCTGGCGGCCGCGACGGGCGAGCAGAAGGCGCTTATGCTCGGGAGGCTCTTGAGGGAGGCGCGCGACACGGACGTGTGGGAGTTCACCGACGTCGCCGAGGTGCGCAGTTGGTTTCCCCGCATCGAGCGATACCTCGGTCGCCGCCGCGAATTCTGGCGCTACCTTCTGTCTGCCTGGGAGGCGCATGGAATCGCGTAGCGGGCGGCTCACCGAAACTCAGCTGGCACTGGCGCGGGCGTTCTTCCGGCAGACGAAGGGCTTCTTCCTCACTGGCGGCGCCGTCCTCGCAGGGTGGGAGCTCAAGCACCGCACGACGGAGGACCTCGACCTCTTCACCGACTCGGACGACATGATGTACACCGGCGAAGCCGCCCTCGCCGCAGCGGCCCGCGAGCTTGGCGGCACGGTGGAGATCATCACCACCACCCCGGACTTCAGGCGCTCCATCACCCACCTCGGCGCTGAGCACATCAAGGTGGACCTGGTGCGAGACCGTTCACCCCAGCTCTTCGAGAAGGTCGACCGCGACGGGATTCGCAGTGACCAGGCCCGCGAGATCTTCGTGAACAAGATCTGCACCCTCGTTGAGCGGAGCGAAGTGCGCGATGTCGTGGACCTCATGTTTCTCGAACGCAGCGGTCTCAAGGTCGAGGAGTACCTCGAACACGCCCAGAAGAAGGACGCTGGCGTCACGCCCGCCACCATCGCCTGGCTCGTCTCGTCGATGGTCGTGCCGAGCGAAGTGCCTGGCGGCGTGCCGCGGGACGAGGTCCTGGAATGGCTACGAGCCCTCGAGCGGCGCATGCTGAACGTTGCCCCTCCGTCGTGACGGACGAGCGAAGCGGTGTCTCACTCGAACGATGGTCAGCGAATGGAGGCTGACCAGGATTGCCCGAAGGAGTTCGCCGGAGTGCCGCTGCGGAACGCCGGCTCGCCGGACGAGCCCGCTCCGCCCGCGGCCATAATGTAGACGCGGACGGCCGCGGACGTGTGAGACTCCAGCTCAGGAAGGAGCGCCCGGCGATCCACGAACCACCGGATGACGCCCTCCGACGAAGATCCGCACCGGAGACACCCAAGGCGTAACTCTGTGAGAGCCCCACAGGCGGGCGGGCGTGGGGCTGCAGCCCCGCACCGTCACCGAGCATGGTCGCGATCGACAAAGAAATTGCAATTTGAACTCTCGATCGCATCGATGGCTGCCACAGGTCACGGTCATTCCGCCACCCTGACTCAGCTCCCAACGCTCGACGGGTTCTGGACGGCAGCTCGAAAAGGCCGGCCATTCCTCCTTGATCTCCAGCAGATGCGCGTCGTGGTTGCCCAGCACCGCCACGCCCTACGCGCACGCGCCTCGCCGCGCCCACACGGCCTGCGCAAGTCGCGCAGCGCAAGTCGCGCTGCGCAGAGCGGCGGGAGGTCGAGGCATCCCGTGGCCGCGGAGAGTTGGCGCTGGCACCGTCCCTGCAATCGGGCCGCTCGTCGCAGCGAGCGACTCCCCTCGTCGTGGTGGTTGCTGGTTTGAAATCACATCTACTTGCGCATCACGGACGACGGCGACCGCGAGAAAGGAGCGACCGCCACCCTGACGAAAATCCCTTGTCTGTCTCGAATCATGCACGAAGCCAGCAATTGCAGCAATCAACCAAAACAAGGATAGGCTACCATGTTTGAGAGATCCGTCTCGCGCAGTTTCATCGCACTCGCACTCCTAGGCGTACTGGGCGGGCTCCCCTTGGGATGCGGGGGCTTGGACGCTGGCGGCAGCGAAGGGAGCACTTCGCCCGATTCAGTCGCAGCAGAAACCACTCCCGACCAGCCGATGGATTCCTCCAAAGATTTGGCGTCCGAGGTCTGGGGTCTGGAGTCCATCGCACGCTACGACGCTCTCGACCCGAATACCGAGATCCGCACTCCCAATGGCGTCACTTCCCGCCGATGCCAATCCTACGTGGCTGAAGGCGAAGTCTTCCTCGCTGATGGCCGAATACAGGGCGTCAACGGCGCCATCCGCGACGGCTCCAGCAACTGCAACCATTCGGTTAGCAAGGTGAGCCCGATGGTTGCTGGCGTGTCCGCGCCCGTGCCCACGACCAATGGATGGGTCGTCGCCAGCACGTGGGACACTCCTCCATTCAAGCCCCGGCGGATCGTCTCGAGGTTCGTTGTTCCTTCAGATCCGACCACCGCATCGAACCAGCTGCTCTATTTCTTCAGTTCGATCCAAGGTGGTGGCTGGATTGTTCAACCCGTCCTGCAATATGGAAACAATGGTGCGTTCGGCGGGAAATACTGGGTCATCTCCTCTTGGGCCGTTGGACCCGACGGCAAGGGAGGAAATAGCAAGCCCGTGCGAGTCTATCCGGGGGACGTCCTCTACGGGGATACGAGCGGCACGACCTGCTACAGCAACGGAAGCTGCCACTGGAAGATCGTAACCAAGAACTCAACTCGAGGAACCTCGACCACCTTCACCACTGGCAATCTCGTCCCGATGGGCACAGTGCAAGCCTCGGCCATGGAGGCCTACGGCCTCACAAGCTGCAAGCAGTACCCTGCATCCAAGTCGATCACCTTCAGCGGCGTCTCCGTCTTCGACCAGAACAACCAGTGGCAGCGGGTTCCCTGGGGCACCGTAGGCTGGGCGGCCGAGCCCAATTGCAAAGCCCGGGGCTCTGCTACGAACCTGACTCAGCCTGGGACCGCCACCATCAATTGGAACTAGACTGGGCTCCGTGCTGAGAGCGCTGAGGGTCAGCGCCGCGCGAGCACGCCAGCGACGACCTGCTGGGCGATGGGGTGGTACCGGTCGCGGAACCGGGTGAAGCAATCCACCGCCAGCGCTCGGGAGTCGTCGCGGGCAGCCAGGGCGGCGTACAGCGGGCGGAGGTACTTCATGCGCCCCACCGAGCCGAGCAAGGTCTCGAGGCGCCCGAAGGCGGGGCGGTACCCCGCGGCCACCGCCAGCTTCAGCCAGCTCACCGCCACCTCGGAGTTGAGGGCGTGAGTGAAGTCGAAACGGGCGTCGAGGGCGGCCAGCGCCGAGTGCTCGAGCGTGCGCGGGAGGCCATCGAGCCACAACACCCACTCGATGGGCGTCCATCGAGCCGCCAGCACCTCGTCGGGAGCGGACGCGCCCAAGGCCTCCACCACTTCGAGACGGCTGGAGCGGAAGACCGGAGCCGAGGCCGGCACCCCAGGACCATCGAGCCACTCGGCGGCGCCCACGGTGGCGAGCAGACCGGGGAAGGCGGATTCCACGGCCACCACGAAGTCTTCGGTGGTGACGGCCTTGAACCGGTAGGCCTTCAAGTAGGCCTTCAGCATCGCGTCGAAGCGGGGCCGACCGACTTCTTGCTCGAGGCGCACGAGGAACAAGAAGCCCTTCTCGTAGGGCACCACGCTGAAGGCCTCGTCGGGGTCGATGCCCGCGAGCCGGGTCCTCAGGTGGGTGAGCTCGGGGCGGTCGCTGAACTCCGCCACGGCCTCATCGAGAGACCGGCGCCCCAGAGCGGCCGACAGCACCATCGCGTCCACGCCGTGGAGCGCCTCGAGGATTCGCCGCTCGGCGTAGACGGTGAAGCCCTCGTTGAGCCAAAAGTGCTCGGCGTTGGCGTTGGTGACGAGGTTGCCGGTCCACGAATGGGCCAGCTCGTGGGCCACCACGTCGACCAGCGAGCGATCGCCCACCACCAGCGTGGGGGTGACGAAGGTGAGCCGGGGGTTCTCCATGCCACCGTAGGGGAACGACGGAGGCATGGTGAGCAGGTCGAAGCGCTCCCAGTCATAGGGGCCGAACAGCGCCTCGGCGGCCTCCATCATGCCCTCGACCTGAGAGAACTCCCGCGCCGCGGCCTCCACCAGGCCGGGCTCTGCCCACACCCTGGTTCTCGGCGAGAGGTCGACGCTCGCCAGCTCGCCCACCGCGAAGGCAAACAGGTACGGGGGAATGGGCTCGGGCATCGAGAAGTCTTCCACCGCCACGACCCCGTCGACCTGCCGGCTGACCTGCGCCGCCGCCATGACCACCTTGAGGGCGTGGGGCACGTGCCAGCGGGCCTTGAACGTCACCCGGTGGCGCGGCGAGTCTTGCAGCGGCACCACGCTGCGGGCGTGCACGGCCTGACATTGGCTGAAGAGAAACGGCTCCTTCTGGCCCAGCGTCTGCGAGGGTGAGAGCCACTGGAGCGCCGAGGCGGTGGGCGAGGTGCTGTAGGTGATGCGCACCTCCACGCAGCCTGGCGGGAGCTCGAGGCTGAGCCGCGCGCCCCGCACTGGCTCGTCGGGGTGCACGGTGAAGGGCACCGGCTTCTTCTCGCCGGTGGTGACGGCTCGAATGGTGAGGCCGCGGGTGTCGAGATCGAGACGTCCGCCCCGAGCATCACCGAGGGCGAGGAGCACCACGCACTCGAGGACACGGCGATCGAAGTCGACATCGGCGTCGAGGTCGAAGGAGGTGACGCAGGGCTGGGCGTCGTCGGCGTAGGAGTGAGGATCGTGTTGGGCCATGGTCCCCCGGGTGGGAGCGGAGACCTTTACTCGAGGAGGCGGGCGTTGAGGAAGAGGGCCGCCTGATGCGCGAGGTAGGCCAAGACGCCCACCTCGTATTCCTGAAACTGGGCCCCCTCGCGGCGGTTGATGAGCTGCACACAGCCGAAGCTGCGCCCGTGGGTCATCATCGGGGCGCACAGCATCGACTTGGGCGAGTACTTCACCTGGGCGCTGACGGCCGAGTAGTGCCGCGGGTCCTTCTCGACGTCGTTCACCGCCACCGAGACGCCCTCGACCGCGCAGAAGCCGGCGATGCCGGTGCCGGCGGGAATGGTGATGTTCGACTCGAGCAGCTCGCGTGCCTTCGGGCCACGGGCCGCCATGAAGCTCAGGTCGCCCGTGGTGCCGTCGGCGCGAAACACCGAGCCCGACTCGCAGGGCACCTTCTCGAGGGCGAGGTCGAGGATGAACTCCATGGCCTCCTCCACTGACTGGAGGCGATCGAGCTCGACGACGCGGAGGAAGACGTCGGCCAGCATCTCTTCAGCCGAGGTCTGAGGCAGCCCGTTCAGGTTGGGGCTCGTCTTGGGCCGCCCGATGTTGCGGGTCACCGGTTTGATGGGCTGCACCAGCTCCTCGACGTCTGGCACCTCGATGCGAGGCGACGACTTGGGGCGATGAAGCCCCGAGGGGCGCTCGACGTACTGCGAGGGCCGGCTGGGGGCGTCGTCTGGCGGAGGCGGCGCCGGCCGATTGGCGGGAGCCGCGCGCTGGGCCGGCGGGCGCGAGGGCCGTGGAGGCACCTGGACGACGGGCTTGGGCGCCGGCGTCGGCACCGGGGTCGGCGTCTCGAAGCTGGGGGCCGGGTAGCCGGGCTCGGTCTTGCTCCCGTCGAAGGCCGGAGCTGGGGCTTCGGTGCGAGCGGGAGCGCTGGGGCTGACCAGCATGGTGCGCAGCTTCGCGTCGGGATCCAGCTTGTCGCCCTTGGGAACGGGCTTGAGACCCGAGGGGCGTTTCACCTGGGCGCGGGCCGCCTCCTCGTCGGTCAGCTCGCGAATTCGAAAGACGCGCCCCGAGTGGGCCTCGGTCACGTGAATCGAGTTGTCGTCCTGGATGTCGACCATCACGTTCTGGCTGACGGTGCCCTGCTCGCCCAACTTCTGCATTCCGGCCTTGAGCGCCGCCATCCAGTTGTCGGCCCCGACCTTCAGCGTCATGTTGAAGCCGCCCGGCTCACTCGCCGGAATATGGACTTCGAACTTTGGCATACGGCACAATCAACCAGATTTCTTCGAGCATCGGAAACACTCTCACTCGTGATGTCGTTTCGGTCGCCTCGGGGGACTCCCTGCGGTAAGGAGAATGCATGCCCGAAGACAAGAGCCTGGGGTCCAAGATCCTCGGTTTGTTCGTCGAAACCCGGGACGACGGCACCCCCGAGGAGGGCACGCCAGTGGTGGGGGGCGAGAAGTCGGCGGCTGAGCTGGTCGCCGAGCTCGCGAGCCAGTCTGCCCCCAAGAAGGGCCCTCCCCCGGCGCCATCGCGGCCCATGGCCTCCATTCCACTCCCGTCGGGGCCAATCACGCCCGCGACGGTCGACTTCGACGCGGTGTTCAAGAATGCCGGGCTCGACCCTGCCGAGCTCGACCGAGTGCGCAAGGCCGAGGAGCTGCTCAAGGGTCTCCCCGAGGCGACGCCCAAGGACATCAAGCGGCAGATCGTCGAGGCCTCGCTGAAGGCCTTCGGCTTCGACGTGCAGAAGATTGGCCAGGCGGCGCAGAACCAGCTCAAGGCGGTCGACACCTGGGTGCGGGTGACGGAGCAGCAGACGGCCAAGGCCATCACCGACGCGCAAGGGCAGATCGCCCAGCTCGAAGACAAGGTCATCTCGTTGAAGGCCGACATCACCAAGCGCGCCGAGCAGCTCGCGGCGATGGCGGCCGCGGCCGACTCGAGGCGGGCCCAGGTCGGCAAAGTGCTGGAGTTCTTCCAGCTACCCCCGGCAGCCCCGCCGCCTGGGCCGAGCAAAACCTGAGTAGCGTTCGCATCTGAGGGGACCCATGAAACTGACTCCGTTCGGTAAGTTGTTCATCGCGCTGGTGGCTCTCGGCGTCATCGGCTTCGTCGTCTACAAGCGCTTCGGCGACGAGCTGCGCACCTGGGCCGGGGCGAGCACCAAGGCCGTCGCGAGTGGAGAAGTGAAGGGCGGGGGGGCGAGCGAGGTGACCAAGGAGGACTTCAACTCCATCAACTCGGGGCTGGTCGACGCGCCTCGCCAGGGTGGAGTCGAAGTGAAGGCCGGGGGCCGCACCATCACCGACCAAGCGCTCTCGCGGACCTTGCGAGTGGGCATCAACACCTGGGCGGGTCACGCTCCGGGCATCGTGGCCAACGGGGGCATGAAGGTGGGGAGCCCCTCGAGCCTCTACAAGAAGAAGTACGGCCTCGACGTAGAGTTCATTCTTCTCGAGGACCCGAGCGCCAAGATGGCAGCCTTCATCAAGGGCGACATCGACATCATGTGGGACACAGTCGACTCCTACGCCCGAGAAGCGAGCGAGCTCAAAGAGAAGGGTCTCAAGGCGCGGGCCATCATTCAGGAAGACTGGAGCCGCGGGGGCGACGGCATCGTCAGCCTGAAGACCATTCGCTCGGTTGAAGACCTGAAGGGCAAGCGCATCGCCACCACCAAGTACACTCCGTCGCACTGGCTGTTGTTGTTTCTCCTCTCGCAGTCGGGCCTGACGCCTCAGGAGCGCGGAGAGATCGAGCGGAACCTGGTGTGGGCAGACGAGGCGCCCAAGGCCGCGGCGATGTTCAAGGCCGGCAAGGTCGACGCGGCGGTGACTTGGGAGCCGGACCTCTCGGGAGCGGTGGCGGCGCGTGAAGGCGAGGCGCATGTGCTGGTGTCGACGACGTCGGCGACCAACGTCATCGCCGACACGCTGGTGGCGAGGCAGCAACTCCTCGACGAGGCGCCCAAGAGCGTGCAGAGCTTCGTGGCTGGCTGGTTCGACGCCATCGGAGTGATGAAAGAGGACCCCCAGGGTACCAACCAGATCGTCGCGGACGCCTTGAAGCTCACGGTCGACGACGTCTCAGGCATGCTCTCGGGCCTCAAGTTGACGCCGTACGCCGACAACGCGCTCTTCTTCGGGCTGACGGGCACGAAGCCCTATTTCGACTCGCTGTTCAACGGCGCCTTCATCATCTGGAGGAAGAAGGGCGTGGTGAACACGGTGGTGGACGCGCCCGACTTCAAAGACGAGCGCTTCGTCGGCTCGCTGGCCCAAACCTACGCCGGGCAGAAGGTTGAGGAGTCGTTCGCTTTCAAAGACAAGCCCAAGGTGACCGACCGCGCCATCGTGAACAAGAGCCTGTCGATTCACTTCACCACCGGCTCCGACGAGATCATGCCGGGCAGCTACTTCACCCTCGACTCGCTGGGTGACACGATGCTGGCGTTCGGCAACACGTACCTGCAGGTCGAGGGCAACACCGACTCGCGAGGCAGTGAGCCGATCAACAAGAGCTTGTCTCAGAAGCGGGCCGACTCGGTGAAGGCGTACCTGGTGAAGAACTTCAACATCGACGCCAAGCGCTTCGTGACGGTGGGCCGAGGCAGCGGCAACCCGGTGGCGCCGAACGAGACCGAAGATGGGCGGGCGCTGAACCGGCGCACCGACATCAAGGTCGTGCTCAATGCCCAGTGAGGGGACGACAGCGCCGAAGGCCTCGGCGCGCCCCTCGCTGTGGGCGCTGAGGAGCCCGATTCCGGCGGGCGCGGGGCGGCTCCTGTCGCTCTCGTCGCTGGGCGGGCTGTTGGTGGTGTGGTGCGTGCTGAGCTACGTGCAGGTGACGCGGAACGGAGAGTCGGTGCCGTTGGTGCCGCACTTCTTTCTTCCCGCGCCGCACGACGTGGTGAAGAGCCTGTTGTACCTGGTGTTCGAGAAGGACCTGCTGGGCGCGGTGGGCGTGAGCGGTCTGCGCATCGCCAAGGCCTTCGGGCTCTCGCTCGCGGTGGCGCTGCCCCTGGGGATCCTCATGGGGAGCTTCGAGGCCATCAACCGGCTGTTCGACCCCATCGTGGCCCCGATGCGGTACCTGCCGATCACCGCCTTCATTCCGCTGCTCATCCTCTGGTTTGGCATCGACGAGGCGCAGAAGGTGGCCTTCCTCTTCCTCGGCACGGTGGTGTACCTCTTGCCCGCGGTGGTCGATGCGATCCGCATCGTGCCCGAGGAACTGGTGCAGACCGCCTTCACGCTGGGGGCGACCAAGCAGCAAGTCATCTTCACCGTGTTGATCCCCGCGGCGCTCCCGCAGATCTTCGACGGCTTCCGGGTGATGAACGCGATCGCCTGGACGTACATCATCATGGCTGAGATCGTGAACCCGCAGAGCGGCATCGGTTACATCTTGCGGTTGGCCGAGCAGCACCTGAAGCCCGAGTGGAGCTTCGCGGGCATTCTGGTGGTGGGCATCATCGGCATCCTCACGGACCTCGTCATTCGCAGCATCAACCGGCTGCTGTTTGGCTGGAGGGAAGTCGATGTCTGAGCCCACCGCGGTGCCCAAGTTGGAGCTCAAGGACCTCTTCATCAGCTACACCGATCGCCAGGGCCAGACGGTGCAAGCGGTGCAAGACATCAGCCTCTCGGTGGCGAACAAGCCCGGGGTGGGCGAGCTGGCGGTGTTCCTCGGCCCGTCGGGCTGCGGGAAGAGCACCATCTTGAAGGCGGTGGCGGGGCTGCTCCAGCCCGACTCGGGGCAGATTTTGCTCGACGGGCAGCCGGTGCAGGGCACGGGGGCCGATCGAGGCATGGTGTTTCAGAGCTACACCAGCTTCGCCTGGCGCTCGGTGCGCCGAAACGTCGAGTACGGCCTCGAGCTCAAGGGCGTGGACAAGGCGGCCCGGCACGAGCAAGCCGCGGCCATCGTGGAGCAAGTGGGGCTCAAGGACTTCGCCGATTCGCTCCCCCGGCAGCTCTCGGGTGGCATGAAGCAGCGGGTGGCCATCGCGCGAACGCTCATCAACCGCCCGAAGCTGGTGCTGATGGATGAGCCCTTCGGAGCCTTGGACCCGCAGACTCGCTGGGGCATGCAGACGTTGATCCTCGACGTGCTGCGAGCTCAGGACAACACAGTGCTCTTCGTCACCCACGACGTGGAAGAGGCGGTGTACCTGGCTGACGTCATCTTCGTCTTGTCCCACCGACCCGCCCGGGTGCTGCATCGCATCGACGTGCCGTTCTTCGAATCTCGCGAGGCCTCGGTGAAGCGGTCGCCGGAGTTCAAGCGGGTGCAGGAGCAGGTGATGGAGCTGCTGCACGCCTCGAAGGTCCAGGGTAACATTCGGGTGGGCCTCTGATGGCAAGCGACGCACCCAACTACCTCAAGGCCGCCTTCCTCAACGCGTACAACCTGAGCCTGCTCATCGGCGCGGCGTTCGCGTCGCTGGCGACCGGCGATTGGCTCATCGGCGCGGGCGCGGCGGGTATCGAGGCCTTGTGGCTGGTGCTGGGGCCAGATCTGAGTCCCTTTCAGCGGGCCGTGCGGGAGGCCAACCGCAAAGAGCGCGAGAAGGCCGACCGAAAGCGAGTCGACGAGCTGATGGCCGAGTTGCCCGAGCGTGAATGGCAGCGGGCCAAGGCCCTCGACGAGCTCCGCCGCGAGGTGGAGCGCGACATGGCCAACAACCCCAGCTTCCAAGCCATCCTCCTCCAGACCGAGCTCGAGAAGCTGTCTCAGCTGCACCAGAGCTTCGTGAAGCTGGCGCACGCGTGCCGGAGGGCCGAGACGTACCTCCAGGCGGTGGATCTGCGTGAGCTCGACCGGCAATTGAAGGCGCAGGAGACCATCGCCCAGAAGATGAGCGACCCGGGGGTGCGAGAGCTGGCCCAGAAGAACGCCGAGGTGTTGAAGAAGCGGCTCGCCACCATCAAGGACATCGAGCTCTTCCTCGCGCGGGCCCGGGGGCAGATGAACCTCATCGAGAACTCGGTGCGGCTCTTGCGAGACCAGGCGCTGACGATGACGAGCCCCGAGGCGCTCACCGAGCAGCTCGATGATCTGCTCACCGGAGTCGACGCGGTTCAGCAGAGCGTGAAGGACGCCGAGGTGCTCATCTCGAATCAGCTCCCGGCCATCGCGTCCATCGACCGTGAGGCTGGGCAGGGAGCCCAACAGTCGAGGGTTCGTTCCTGAGCGGGCGACAACTTAGTCGTCGCGAATCGGCGTCTGATCGCGACAACTAAGTTGTCGGTTGTCACTGCTCCATGATGTTGAACTCGGTGCGCCGGTTCTCGGCCCGGCCGCTGGCGGTGGAGTTCGACGCCACCGGCCGCGTCTCTCCGAAGCCCACCGCCTCCATCCTCGAGGGGTCGATCTTCCGCTTGATGAGCCCGCTCATCACCGCGTTCGCCCGGTTCTGCGACAGCCTCAGGTTCGCCGCGTCGTCGCCCACGGAATCGGTGTGGCCCTCGACGCGGATCTTCTTGATCTGCTTGTTGTCGCTGAGCGCCCGCGCAACCTCATCGAGGATCTTCTCGCTCTCGGCACCCACCAGCTTCGCGCTGCCCGTGGCGAACTTGATCTGCTTCTTAATCTCGATCCGGTCCTTGGTGACCGTCACCAGCGAGTACGGCCGCGGGCACCCCTTGTTCTCCACCGGCCCCGGCTGGTTGGGGCACTCGTCGCGGTCGTCGGGAATGCCATCACCATCGTTGTCGAGATCCGGGCAGCCGTCTTCGTCCTGGAAGCCGTCCTTGTCCTCCGGCTCGTTGGGGCACTTGTCTTGATCGTCGGGAATGCCGTCACCGTCGCGGTCGAGCACCGGACACCCGAAGTTCTGCATCGGCCCTGCCTCGTTGGGGCACCTGTCGGAGGAGTCGATGATGCCATCGTGATCGTTGTCGGGGTCGGGACACCCGTCGTCGTCCTCGAAGCCGTCGAAGTCTTCCTTCTGGTCAGGACACTTGTCCACATCGTCAGGAATGCCGTCGCCGTCTCGGTCCCTCGGCGCCTCCCGCGGACAGCCCTTGTTGTCGGCCGGGCCGGGCAGCGACGGGCATTGATCGTCCTTGTCGAGCACTCCATCACCGTCGGTGTCCGTCTCTTCGATTTTCACCACCGGCCGCGGGTCCTCCTTCACCACCACCTGCTTGGGCGCGCAGTCTCTCGACAGCGCCAGCGCCTTCTTCGCCGCCGAGTCCGCCTGGGTCAGGTGCTCGAAGGCCCGCTCCGAGTCTCCCTCGTCGAGCTCGCCAGTCACGAAGTCCAAACTGGCCTCGGCAGTGGCCAACTCTCGCGGAGCACAGCGGATGGCGTTGTTGCGCCGCGCCCGCTCGATGTCCGTCTTCACCACGTCGGCGCTGGCTCGAATCGAGGGGCCCGTGTGGCAAGCCGTCGCCACCATCACCAGCGCGCTCGACCACCCAAAGGTCCCTCGACTCATCGCGGCCCTACCGTCGGCTGGCTGCTCGTATCACCCCTGCGACCACCCTTCATCGCCACGTCTCTGGCCCGCGTGGCAAAGTCCAACGCCTTCCTCCCGTAGCCAACGGCGACCTCGTACTCCGAGGAGCCGATCTCTTCCTTCGACTTGGCGAGGTACAGCTTGGCCGCCGTCCACTCGTAGGGCGCCAGCTTCTCCGCCTGCGCCGTGCGCGCCGCCTCGAGCATCGTCTCGGTGTCGAAGAGGATAGCCGTCGACTGAATGGGCCCGCATGAGACGCTGACCATCGCCCCCACCAGCAGCACCGCCGCTTTCAGGGTTTCCTCTCGAGCTGACATGAGCCCGAATACGCTCCCATGCGTGGTTGAATGCGTCAATCCTTTTGGGCACTTGTCCTCGGCATTTGCAACGAAGGAGCCTCGACTCGTAAGGTGCCTCCATGGCTCCGAAACTCCCCACTGGCTCGTCTTCGGGTGGCTCCGGCGGTCGACCTCGCGCCCAGGTCGCCTACGAAGGCGAAGACGAGTTCAGCACCATGTCACTCGAACCGTCGCGGAAGGAGGCCATCAAGAACAAGGAGACCCTCACCCCCAACGCTCCGGGTTCGCACCAGTCGGTCAAGGTCGACGAGCTCAAGTCCACCAACAACAACGGAGTGCTGGCCATGCTCCGTCGAATCTTCGTCAAGTAGCAGCCCTCAGAACGAGCCGCTGAGAGTCAGGCTGGCTCCCGAACGCGTCGGGACCACGGCGACGGTTGACGTGCTCGCCGGGTAAAGCACGATGCCGACCAGCCCGGCTGCGATGGCTCCAGCCCCAACACCCATCAAGGTGAAGGCCACTTCCTGGTTGAGGTCCACCCTCGTCATCAGGTCGACCGAGGTGGGAAAGACCGGGCTGCTCGAATCGGGCAACCGGCCGTCGGCCCGCTTGGCTGCCGCGAAATCGGTTCGAGCCCCGTCGCCCAGGGCGTAGACGACTCCACCTCCGACACCCGCGGCGACGCCCACGCCCACCGCCACGAAGCTGAGGATCCGCCCCAGGCTCATCGACGGGCCACTCGACTGAACCAGCGGCGGCGGGGGCGGTGGCGGGCCAGACGAGTTGGTGGCCGGGAGCGAGGGCTCTGCCTTCGAGACCTCCGTCGCTGGCCCAGCGCGAGAGATGTCTGGCTTGCCCGTGAAGAGGTACATCATCAGGTCTCGGAGCTGCTCCGGCCTGATTCCGGCGTTGCGCACGCGCTCGCCGCGATCGACGTCGTAGAGCAGGCCGTTCACGTAGAACGGGTTGCCCTTTTGCGCCGCGTTGCGCAGCACCACCAGGCGGTCGGCGTCCACCGCCATGGCGAGCCTCAGCGCGCGCGAGTCGTCGCCGTTCAGGCAGAGGGGCACCTGGGCCGTCAGGCTGCCCTCGAAGGCGAGGTCGACCTGCACCGCTTCGTCGCGGACCAGGTTCACCACCTTGGGGAACGACACCTCTCCTTGTGCCATCAGCGCCAGACGGTACGCGCCCACCGGCAGCTCGAGCCTCAACGGCGTCTTGCCGACCTCCCGCCCATCGAGAAAGACCTGCGCGCCGGGCCCAGTCGACGACGTCACCTCGAGGACCGCCCGCTTTGACCGCTGGAGTTCCTTGCGCACGGCGTCGACGGCTCGCACGGTGCTCGGCGGCCACGCGTCGGCATCGGCGCGGTACATCGGGTCGACCCGGAGGATGCGCCGAAAAGCCTCGGTGGAGTCCTTCGGGTGCTCGAGGTTCTTCTCGAGCTGCGAGAGCAACATAAGGGCCGCGGCGGTGGTCGGCCAGGGCCCCACCTCGGGAGAGGCGCGCTCGAGGCCAGCCAAGGCGTCGCGCACCACCTCGAGAGACCGCTCGTTCTGCCCGTTGTAGAGGAGCGACCGGGCCGTCTCGACCTGGCGCTGGAGATCCTCGAGGCTCCGCGTCGGCTGCGGCCGCACCCGGTTGAGCACCTCGTCGTGCTCGAGCAGCCCGGCGCGGAGCAGACCTCGGGCCAGCTCTTGGAAGTCCCTCACGCTGCCGAGGAGCACGGTGTCGCGACAATCACCCGCCCCCACTACCAACGTCTTCCGCTCGGCCAGGGCCGAAGCACCCAGCCCAAGCACCACCACCGCCAGCATCGCTCGCATGGCGCAGCGGCTTAGCGTAGGAGCGCGGTTGAAGTGAATGGAAGAATGGCCCTATAAACAGGCTTCTTCGAGGGGCGGGTTGCGACTTTGTTAGCACCGGGCACATCGGTTGGCCGGTATCTGGTGAAGGAGAAGCTCGCCGAAGGCGGGATGGCCGAGATCTACCTGGCCAGCGCCGTGGGCGCCGAAGGCTTCGCCAAAGACGTGGTCATCAAGGTCGTGCGGTCGTTCCTCAGCAACGACCAGCAATTCGTGCAGATGTTCATCGCCGAGGCCCGCCTGGCCTCGAGGCTGAACCACGCCAACATCGTGCAGATCTTCGACTTTGGCCGGCACGATGAGCGCTACTTCCTCGCGATGGAGTACGTCCACGGCGCGTCGCTCTGGGAGCTCCGCAAGCGCTGTCGCGAGCTCGGCGTCCCCTTCCCTCCCACCCTGGCGGCGGAGATCTGCGCCCAGGTCGCCCGGGGCCTCCAGTACGCCCACAGCCTGTCCGAGGGCGGCCGCCGTCTGGGCGTGGTGCACCGTGACGTGACGCCCCACAACGTGCTCCTGTCGTTCGACGGGGCGGTGAAGCTGACCGACTTCGGCATCGCCAAAGCCACCACCTCCCAGACGGCGCCCGGCATGTTGAAGGGCAAGTTCGCCTACATGTCACCCGAGCAGTCGCGCGGCGAGCGGGTCGACGCCCGCACCGACGTCTTCGCTCTCGGCATCGTCCTGTGGGAGATGCTCACCGGCGGGAGGCTGTTCGACGGCGATTCCGACGTGGCCGTGCTGCGGGCGGTGCAAGACAGCCTCATCGCGCCTCCCAGCCGGCTCAACCCCGATGTGCCGCAGGCGCTGTCCGACGTGGTGATGAAGGCCCTCTCGCGGAGGCTCGAAGAGCGGTTCCAGTCGGCCGCCGAAACCGAGCGGGCGCTGGCGACCTTCGTGCTCCGGAGCGCCGAGACCGTGGAGGACACCTCGGTGGCGCGGTTCCTCCAGGCGATGTTCCGGGAGGAATACCAGCTCGCCTCTGACAGCACGCTGCGCCCGCCACCCGAGATCCCCGCCAGCGTCGACGCCCTCGGCACCGGCGACACGCTCTACCTCGGGCAGCGAGGTGAAGCCTCGAACGAGGCCATGACCCAGACGCCGGCCAGCTCCCTGCGCCGGCGCGCGACGCCGCGGCCGAGCAAGGCGGGCCCGGTCATCGAGGAACGGGGCGATGACGCGGGGGGCTCCGGTTCGGCCCGGAAGACGACGCCAGTGCGCGCCCCGACGGCCGAGGGTGACGATTCGGGCGTTGCCCCGCGGGTGCGCGACACCGAGCCCATTCAGTCGCGGGGGAAGATGGGCACCCAACAGATGCCCGCGGCCAGGGCCGGGTCCTCGACTTCTCAGCGCTTCAACCGGTACCCCGAGCCGTCGGTGCTGGTGAGCTCCAAGGTCCGGGCGCCTGACCCCGTCGACGAGGACGAGCCTTCGACGGACGAGCCCCTGCTCCCGCGCCGCTCCGTGGTACCCCTGGTCGTCGGCGGCGTGGTGGCCCTGGGTGTGCTCGGAGGGGGCCTCGCGTTCGCCGTGTGGCCCAGCCCCCCGCCCAAGGAGGTCGCCGCCACCGCCGAGGTGACCAAGGTCGAGCCAGCGGCCCCCGCGCTCCACGCCCAGCCGTCACCGCTCCCGGCCAAGGCCCCCGCGGAGCCGCGCGCCATCGAGCCGCCGCCGACCGCGGTGCCCGAGCCGGAGGCCCCCAAGGAGGAAGAGCCCCAAGAGCCAGCCACGCGAGCGGGCGCCACGAAGCCGGCGGTCGACGCACCGGCACGGCCGACCTCGCGCATGGGCCGCCTGGTGGTGAAGGCCGTGCCCTACGCGGTCGTCAACGAGGGCGGGAGAACCCTCGGTGAGGTGCTCGGTAATCGGGTCTTCACCCTTCGCGCCGGAACCTACGAGCTCGAGTTCATTCACCCCCAGAGACGTCAGAGCCAGACCGTCACGGTTCGCGCCAACGAGGACACTCGAGTCGAGTTCAGGGCGGCCGAATAGCGCTCACCAGGCGTACGTCTTCCAGAACTTCCAGGCGAGCTCGGCGGCGTTCTCACGATTGGGGTCGGAGTTGGTCTTGCCCAAGCCACCGGCCCAAGCGTGGGCCATGCCATCGAAGTGGCAGAGCGCGACCTG